>NZ_JBYVMF010000014.1:0-172955 GCF_058145095.1 Pseudomonas sp. MDV22-iso1 | reverse complement strand
CTGCCACCGTGGCGCATTGACGCCTCGGCTTGGGCGAGTCCATCCAATTACAGGTCTCGCTGCATGAATTAAGGCGTCATTAATCTCCGTCTTTTTCCTGCCCATACAAGCTGTTACTGTACGGACCACAAAGCCCAAGCCGCCTGGATCGGATCTCTGACTTGAAGCGTCCCCTCCTCCTGCTCCTGATCAGCCTGGCCTTGAGCTCCACCGCAAGCGCGACGATCAGCGAAAGCCATGGTTATGCGCAGTTCGGCACGCTCAAGTACCCGGCCAGATTTACCCACTTCGATTGGGTCAACCCGCAAGCGCCGAAAGGCGGTACGTTGCGGGTGATGGCGTTTGGCACCTTCGATACGCTCAACCCCTACACCTTCAAGGGCTCAAGCCCGGTTTCCACGCCGAACTTCCCACAATATGGCATCAACGAGCTCAACGAGCCGCTAATGGTCGGCACCGGTCAGTACGCGCCCTCCGGTGACGAACCAACCTCCAGTTACGGCTTGATCGCCCAAACGGTGGAATACAGCGAAGACCGCAGCTGGGTGGTGTTCAACCTGCGCCCTGAAGCACGCTTTCACGACGGCTCACCGATCACCGCGTACGACGTCGCGTTTTCCTACCGGCTGCTACTCAAGGAAGGGCATCCGCAGTACCGCACCAATCTCCAGGAAGTGTTGCGGGTCGACATCCTCAACCCGCATCGCATCCGGTTCGTCTTCAAGCGCGCCGGCAATCCTTTGCTGATCCTGCGCCTGGGCGAGTTACCAGTGCTGCCACAGCACTACTGGAAAGATCGTGATTTCAAGGCCACCACCTTCGAACCCCCGCTGGGCAGCGGACCTTATCGCATCACCTCGGTCACTCCGGGGCGCCAGCTTATATTCGAGCGGGTCAAGGATTACTGGGGCAAGGACCTGCCGGTCAATCGCGGCAAATACAACGTCGATCGCATGGAGGTCGAGTTCTACCGCGACAGCGACGTCGCCTTCGAAGCCTTCAAGGCCGGTGAATTCGACATCTACATCGAACACCAGGCGAAAAACTGGGCAAACGGCTACCGCTTCCCGGCCGTCACCCGGGGCGACGTGATCAAGGCACAGATCCCGCACCAGATCCCGACCCAAAGTCAGGGCCTGTTCATGAACACCCGTCGGGCAACGCTCAATGACCCCAAGGTCCGCGAAGCATTGGGGCTGATGTTCGACTTCGAATGGACCAATCGCACGTTGTTCAGCGGCGCCTACAAGCGCGCCATGAGCTACTACCCCAACAGCGAGTTTTCCGCCACCGGCCTGCCGGTCGGCCATGAATGGTTGATGCTCAAGCCCTACCGTGACCAGTTGCCGGCAAGACTCTTCACCGAGCCCTTCAGCCTGCCCCAGACCGATGGCCGCGGTATCCCGCGGGACACGTTGCGCAGGGCGTTGAGCCTGCTCGCTGAAGCGGGCTGGAAACTCAATGGCCAACGCGTGCAGAACGCTGCCGGCCAACCGCTGCGGCTGGAGATTTTGCTGGTCAACCCCAACCTGGAACGCATTCTTCAACCCTATGTCGAAAACCTCGCCAGCATCGGCATCGATGCCCGGCTACGCACGGTTGATCGCGCCCAGTACAAACAACGCCTGGATCAGTTCGATTTCGACATGATCCTGATAACCCTCAATCAGACACTGAGCCCGGGCCTGGAGCAATGGCAGTACTTCCATTCGAGCCAGGTCGGGGTCAAGGGCAGTAAAAACTACGCGGGGATTGCCAACCCCGTTGTCGACCATCTGCTTGAGCAATTACTCGCGGCCCAGACCCGAGACGAACAAGTAGCCGCCGGCAAAGCCCTGGACCGGGTGCTGTTGTGGCAGCACTACATCATTCCCAACTGGTACCTCAATTATCACCGCCTGGCCTACCGCAACCGGTTCGCCTTTGTTACCACGCCGCCCTACACCCTGGGCCTGAGCGCGTGGTGGCTGAAATCTTCGGAGAAGGATCGATGAAACCCGTACGTGCCTTGCTCTTGCAGGCCAGCGGTCTGTTGTTTGCCGGACTGGCCTGCGCCGCCCCGCAACACGCCCTGACCTTGTACAACGAGCCGCCGAAATACCCCGCTGACTTCAAGCATTTCGATTACGTGAACCCGGACGCCCCGAAAGGCGGGATTTTTCGGCAGGCGGGATTTGGCGGCTTCGACAGCCTTAATCCGTTCATCAGCAAAGGTGTCCCGGCCGATGACATCGGCATCATCTACGACACCCTGGCCAAACAGGGGCTGGATGAACCGTTTACCGAATACGGCCTGGTCGCCGGCAAAATCGAAAAAGCCCCGGACAACAGCTGGGTGCGTTTCTACCTGCGCCCGGAAGCACGATTCCACGACGGTCACCCGATTCGCGCCGAAGACGTGGTATTCAGCTATGACATGCTGACCAAAGAAGGTGCGCCACTCTATCGCGGCTACTACAGCGACGTCGCGGAAGTGGTCGCCGAAGACCCGCTGACGGTGCTGTTCAAATTCAAGCACAGCAATAACCGCGAACTTCCGTTGATCCTCGGCCAATTGCCGGTCCTGCCCAAGCATTGGTGGGCCACCCGGGATTTCAACAAGGGCAACCTGGAACTGCCGTTGGGCAGCGGTCCCTACAAAGTCAGCCAAGTGAAGGCCGGACGCTCGGTGCGTTATGAACGGGTCAAGGATTACTGGGGCAAGGACCTGCCGGTCAACCGTGGTTTCTATAACTTCGACGTCATGACCACCGATTACTACCGCGACAACACCGTGGCCCTTGAAGCCCTCAAGGCCGGGCAGTTCGATTACTGGCTGGAGATGACCGCGAAAAACTGGGCCAACGCCTACAACATCCCGGCGGTCACCGAAGGTCGATTGATCAAGGAACAGATCCCCAACGGCAACCCCACCGGCATGCAGGGCTTCGTGTTCAACCTGCGCCGCCCGGTATTTCAGGACGTGCGCGTGCGCCAGGCCCTGACGCTGTTGCTGGACTTTGAATGGACCAACAAGCAACTGTTCAACGGCGCTTATGCGCGCACCCGCAGCTACTTCGAAAATTCGGAGATGGCCGCCACGGGCCTGCCGGACGCCGATCAGCTGGCAATCCTCGATCCGTTCCGCGGCAAGATCCCCGACCAGGTATTCAGCGAGGCGTTCCAGAACCCGGTGACTGATGCCAGCGGCATGATCCGCGCCCAGCAACGCAAGGCCTATCAACTGCTGCAGGAGGCCGGCTGGAGAATCGTCGACGACATGATGGTCGACGCCACGGGTAAACCGGTGACCATTGAATTCCTGCTGGCCCAGACCGAATTCGAGCGCGTGCTGCTGCCATTCAAGCGCAACCTCAGCGACCTCGGTATCGATCTGGTGATCCGTCGGGTCGACGTCTCCCAATACATCAACCGCGTGCGCTCCCGGGACTTCGACATGATCGTTGGCGGCTTCCCGCAGTCCAACTCGCCGGGTAACGAACAGCGCGAATTCTGGATGTCGGCCGCCGCCGACAAGCCCGGCAGCCGCAATTCCATGGGCCTCAAGGACCCGGTGGTGGACCAGTTGGTCGAGCAGTTGATCAATTCCGATTCGCGCAACAGCCTGGTGGCTCACGCCCGCGCGCTGGACCGCGTGCTGCAATGGGGCTACTACGTGATCCCCAACTGGCACATCAAGACGTGGCGCGTGGCTTACTGGAACCATATAGGCCATCCGAAAATCTCACCCACGTACGATGTCGGCATCAACACCTGGTGGATCAAGCCCGACGCGAAACCGGCGATAGAGATCGAAACCAAACTGCAAACCGACGCTGCGGGCACGGAGTAATCAGATGCTGGCGTATATTTTTCGGCGACTGCTGCTGATCATTCCGACGTTGCTCGGCATTTTGCTGATCAACTTCGTCATCATTCAGGCTGCACCGGGTGGCCCTGTAGAGCAGATGATCGCCAAGCTCGAAGGCTTTGAAGGCGCCACCAGCCGCATCGCCGGCGGTGGTGCGGAAGTGTCGGTCGCCGGCTCGGCCTACCGCGGTGCCCAAGGCCTGGACCCGGCGCTGGTCAAGGAAATCGAGCACATGTACGGCTTCGACAAATCGGCGCCGGAACGCTTGTGGATCATGATCAAGAACTACGCCACGCTGGATTTCGGCGACAGCTTCTTCCGGGACGCCAAGGTCATCGACCTGATCAAGGAAAAGATGCCGGTGTCGATTTCCCTGGGCCTCTGGAGCACGCTGATCATGTACCTGGTGTCGATCCCGCTGGGGATCGCCAAGGCCACTCGACACGGCAGCCATTTCGACGTCTGGACCAGCTCGTTGATCATCGTCGGCTACGCGATTCCGGCGTTCCTGTTTGCCATCCTGCTGATCGTATTGTTCGCCGGCGGCAGTTACTTCGACTGGTTCCCGCTCAGGGGCCTGACCTCGAACAACTTCGACGAACTGAGCATGGGCGGCAAGATTCTCGACTACTTCTGGCACCTCGCGCTGCCGGTGACGGCCCTGGTGATCGGTAACTTTGCGACCATGACCTTGCTGACCAAGAACAGCTTCCTCGATGAAATCAACAAGCAATACGTGGTCACGGCCAAAGCCAAGGGCCTGACGAACCATCGCGTGCTTTACGGTCACGTGTTCCGTAACGCGATGCTGCTGGTGATCGCCGGCTTCCCGTCGGCGTTCATCGGGATTTTCTTCACCGGCTCATTGCTGGTGGAAGTCATCTTCTCGCTCGACGGTCTCGGGCTGATGAGTTTTGAAGCGGCGATCAACCGCGATTACCCGGTGGTGTTTGGCACGCTGTTCATCTTTACCCTGTTGGGGTTGGTGGTGAAATTGATCGGCGACCTCACGTACACCTTTGTCGATCCGCGCATCGACTTCGAAAGCCGGGAGCATTCAGATGAATCTTTCCCCGCTCAATCGACGACGTTTCGAACTCTTCAAAGCCAACAAGCGTGGCTGGTGGTCACTCTGGCTCTTTCTGGTGCTGTTCGGCCTGAGCCTTGGTGCTGAACTCATCGCCAACGACAAACCGCTGGTGGTGCACTACGACAACGGCTGGTATTTCCCGGCGCTCAAGCGCTACCCGGAGACGACCTTCGGCGGCGAATTTCCGCTGGAAGCAAACTATAAAAGTCCCTACATCCGCGAACTGCTCAAGGCCAAGGACGCCTGGGTGCTGTGGGCGCCGATCCCCTATAGCTACCAGAGCATCAACTACGACCTGAAGGTGCCAGCTCCGGCGCCGCCGTCGGCCGACAACCTGCTGGGCACTGATGATCAGGGCCGCGACGTGTTGGCCCGGGTGATTTACGGCTTCCGGATTTCGGTGCTGTTTGCCCTGACGCTGACCGTCCTCAGCTCGATC
Source organism: Pseudomonas sp. MDV22-iso1 (assembly GCF_058145095.1). NCBI lineage: Bacteria > Pseudomonadati > Pseudomonadota > Gammaproteobacteria > Pseudomonadales > Pseudomonadaceae > Pseudomonas > Pseudomonas sp. MDV22-iso1. The sequence continues at coordinate 167,576 of NZ_JBYVMF010000014.1, read as the reverse complement.
ATCGGTGTGATCGCCGGCGCCTTGCAGGGGTTCTATGGCGGTTGGGTCGACCTGGCCGGTCAGCGCTTTCTGGAGATCTGGTCCGGGCTGCCGGTGCTGTACCTGTTGATCATCCTCGCCAGCTTCGTCCAGCCGAACTTCTGGTGGCTGCTGGGGATCATGCTGCTGTTCTCCTGGATGAGCCTGGTCGACGTGGTACGCGCCGAATTCCTGCGCGGCCGCAACCTTGAGTACGTCCGCGCAGCCCGTGCCCTGGGGATGCAGAACGGTGCGATCATGTTCCGCCACATCTTGCCCAATGCCATGGTGTCGACCATGACGTTCATGCCCTTTATTCTGACCGGCGCCATCGGCACCTTGACCGCACTGGATTTCCTCGGCTTCGGTTTGCCGGCCGGCAGCCCGTCACTGGGGGAGCTGGTGGCACAGGGCAAATCCAACCTGCAAGCGCCGTGGCTAGGCATGAGTGCCTTTGCCGTACTGGCGTTGATGCTAAGTCTGCTGGTATTTATCGGTGAGTCCGCTCGCGATGCCTTCGACCCGAGGAAGTGAAATGAATCAGGACAATCTGATCGAAGTACGCGACCTCTCCGTCGAGTTTGTCGTAGGAGAGCGCTGTCAGCGCGTGGTTGAAGGTGTCAGTTTCGATATCAAGCGCGGTGAAACCCTGGCACTGGTGGGTGAAAGCGGCTCCGGAAAATCCGTGACGGCCCACTCCATCCTGCGGTTGCTGCCCTACCCGCTTGCCCGGCATCCCTCCGGGACCATCGAGTATTCGGGACAGGACCTGCTGAGCCTGAAAGAAAAAACCATCCGGCATATCCGCGGTAACCGGATCGCGATGATCTTCCAGGAGCCGATGACCTCGCTCAATCCGCTGCACTCGATCGAGAAGCAGATCAACGAGGTGCTGGGCATCCACAAAGGCCTGGTCGGTAAAATCGCGACGAAACGAACCCTAGAATTGCTGGAAATGGTCGGTATTCCAGAACCGCACAAGCGCCTCAAGGCGTTGCCCCATGAATTGTCAGGCGGGCAGCGGCAGCGCGTGATGATCGCCATGGCCCTGGCCAATGAGCCGGAACTGCTGATCGCCGATGAACCGACCACTGCACTGGACGTGACCGTTCAGCTGAAAATCCTCGAATTGCTCAAGGAATTGCAGGCGCGCCTGGGCATGGCGTTGCTACTGATCAGTCACGATTTGAACCTGGTGCGAAGAATTGCGCATCGAGTATGTGTCATGCAGCGCGGTTGCATCGTCGAACAGGCATCCTGCGAAGAGTTGTTCCGCGCGCCGCAGCATCCGTACACTCGGGAACTGCTGGCAGCGGAGCCCAGCGGCAAGCCGGCGACCAATGTTATCGGCCCGCCATTGCTGCAGGTCGAGGACTTGAAAGTCTGGTTTCCGATCAAGAAAGGCTTGCTGAAAAAGACGGTCGATCACATCAAGGCGGTGGACGGAATCAACTTCAGCCTGCCTCAAGGCCAGACCTTGGGAATTGTGGGGGAAAGCGGTTCCGGCAAGTCGACACTGGGTCTGGCGATTTTGCGGTTGATCGGCAGCAAAGGTGCGATCCGTTTTGAAGGCAAGCAGCTAGACTGCCTGACGCAGCAACAGGTTCGACCGCTACGGCGGGAGATGCAGGTGGTGTTTCAGGACCCGTTCGGCAGCTTGAGTCCTCGGATGTGCGTAAGCCAGATCATCGGCGAAGGCCTGCGGATCCACAAGATGGGCACCGAGGCTGAACAGGAGCAAGCGATTATTGCAGCACTCAAGGAGGTAGGCCTGGACCCGGAAACCCGGAACCGCTACCCCCACGAATTTTCCGGTGGACAGCGGCAGAGAATCGCCATTGCCCGGGCATTAGTGTTAAAACCGGCGCTGATTCTGCTGGACGAGCCAACCTCGGCGCTCGACCGGACAGTGCAACGCCAAGTGGTGGAGCTACTGCGTTCACTGCAAACCAAGTACAACCTGACGTATCTGTTTATCAGCCATGACCTGGCTGTCGTCAAAGCGCTGAGCCACCAGCTGATGGTGGTCAAGCATGGCCAAGTGGTCGAACAGGGAGACGCGCAAAGTATCTTTGCCGCCCCCCAACATCCGTATACACAGCAGTTGCTGGAAGCCGCTTTCCTGGCACCAGCCACTGCGCAATAACCTGAAAGAGAGGAGCAACACATGGGTTTTCTCGCCGGTAAGCGCGTACTGATCGTCGGTGTCGCCAGCAAGCTGTCCATCGCATCCGGCATCGCTGCCGCCATGCATCGCGAGGGCGCTGAGCTTGCCTTCACTTATCAGAACGACAAACTCAAGGGTCGTGTCGAAGAGTTCGCACAAAGCTGGGGTTCGAACCCGGACCTGTGCTTCCCGTGCGACGTGGCCAGCGATGAAGAAATCGCCAAGGTCTTCGTTGAATTGGGCAAGAAGTGGGACGGCCTGGATTGCATCGTGCACTCCGTTGGCTTCGCACCGGGCGACCAGCTGGATGGCGACTTCACCGAAGCCACCACCCGTGAAGGATTCCGTATCGCTCACGACATCAGCGCCTACAGCTTCGTGGCCTTGGCCAAAGCCGGTCGCGAAATGATGAAAGGCCGCAACGGCAGCCTGCTGACCCTGTCGTACCTGGGCGCTGAGCGCACCATGCCTAACTACAACGTCATGGGCATGGCCAAAGCTTCCCTGGAAGCTGGCGTGCGTTACCTGGCCGGCTCCCTGGGCCCGGACGGCACCCGCGTCAACTGCGTCTCGGCAGGCCCGATCCGCACCCTCGCCGCTTCCGGCATCAAGAACTTCCGCAAGATGCTGGCCGCCAACGAAGCGCAAACTCCGCTGCGTCGTAACGTCACCATCGACGAAGTCGGCAACGCGGGCGCCTTCCTGTGCTCGGACCTGGCTTCGGGCATCAGCGGCGAAATCATGTACGTAGACGGCGGTTTCAACACCACCGCCATGGGCAGCCTCGAAGAGTAATCTTCAGCTCGCCAATGAAAAAACCCGCCTCTTCTGGCGGGTTTTTTTACGCCTGCAATTTACCGGACAACACAACTCCCTTGTGGGCGAGCCTGCTCGCAATATCGGTATGTCATTCAGCATGTATGTCGCCTGGCAAGCCACTATCGCGAGCTGGCTCACTCCTGCAGGGTGGCTGATTCGCCTCTCAGGCACTGCGCAAACAATTGCTGGATCGGCTGCATACGATGGCTGTACCGCTGCAACAACACCATCTCCCGATAAAACGTCAGTTCGCCCAACGGGATCACCCTGACCTTAGCGCCATACTCCAGCCACAGCCCGGCCCGAGGCAGCAACGAAACGCCCAGCCCGCACTCGACCATTTTCACGATGGCCTCCAGCTCATCCAGCTCTAGAGCACTCTGCACGTCGATCCGCTGCTCACGCAAAAAGCGCGTCACCAGGCGTCCGCCGAACGAGTTACGGTCATAGCGCACATGGGGATGGTCAGTGAGTAACTGCAATGGGTCATCTCCCGGCAGATCGAGCGGAACAATCAGGACAAAAGGCTCCCGCCGAATAACCTGCGCCGACAGTTCCTTGGGCAGTTCGAACGGCGGTTTGATCAGGATTGCCAGGTCCACTTCTCCCGTGTCCACCTGACTCAATAAGTTCAGCGATACCCCTGGCACCAGTTTCGGTTCCAGCTGGGGCGCCTGTTGCCGTAAACGCAGTAATGCCTGTGGCAGCAATCCGGTTTGCGCCGTCGCTACCGCCCCGATTTTCAGCTCTCCCCGGTATTCGCTCACGTCATCGCTGATCGCCATGCGGCTGAACGTGTCGAGCATGTCCCTGGCCATCGGCAACGCGCGCAGCCCCGCCGCATTTAGCAGTGCCTGGCGCCCCGTGCGATCGAACAGGCGAATACCCAGTGCCTGCTCGAGATTACGAATCTGCGCGCTGACCGCCGACTGGGTAAGGCCGATGTGCATGCCCGCCGCGGCAAAGGTGCCGTAGCGCGCGACAGCGAGGAAGGTTTTCAGCTCTCGTAACATTGGCGTCTCGACTGATCGAAATAATTCATGCTCGGCGCAAAAACTATCGTCTTTCAAACACAATTCACAGAGATAAACTCAGCGTTCACTCTATCGAGATCCAGCGCATGTCTCTTTCTCCTTTTCACCTGGCCATCCCGGTTTACGACCTCGCCGCCGCGCGCCATTTTTACGCGGCCGTGTTCGGGCTGGAAGAAGGCCGTTCCAGCGATCATTGGGTCGACTTCAACTTCTTCGGCCATCAGCTTGTGATCCATCTGGCGCCGATGAATGCTTCCCAGGAAGCCGCCCACACCAATGCCGTCGACGGCCACAACGTGCCCGTGCCGCATTTCGGCGTGGTATTGGGGATGTCGGAATGGGAGGCCCTGGCCGAGCGTTTGCAATCCCTGGGCACGCGCTTCGTGATCGAGCCCGGCATCCGATTTCAGGGGTTGGTGGGCGAGCAGGCCACAATGTTCCTGTTCGATCCTTGCGGTAACGCACTGGAGTTCAAGGCCTTCAAGGACATCGATCAGCTGTTTGCCAAATGAGTGAGAGACGCAGGACGCTTAAAACCGGACCGATCCCTGGTGCCGTGCAAGATCAATCGCGGCCATCAGGCCATCAACAGTGCCGTGAGTCTCAGGATCGAATTCGATTTGTTCAATGCTGAAGCGAATGTCGTAACCAGGGTGCGCGGTGGCAAGGCGCTCATCGAGCATTTCCTGAACCCTCGCCCTGATACCGGCGATTTCTACCGCAGACGAGCCGGCCAACAGCACCGCGAACTCATCACCGCCTACGCGTCCAACCACGTCACTTTCGCGAAAGGCGATACGCAAAACATCGGCAAAGGATTTCAGGGCTTTGTCGCCCTCGCCACGCCCGTACACGTCGTTGATCTGGTTGAAATAAGTCAGGTCGAATAGCAGCAACGTCGCCGGTTTCTCCAGCTGCTGACAGGCATCCAGCCACAACTGGGCCAGAACCAGAAACCCGTGAAGGTTCGTCAGCAGGGTCAACTCGTCCATGCTTGCCATTTGCACCGCCGTTAGCTGTTGCTCGAACGAACGTGCCAGCTCTCTCATCCGTTCCCGATCTTGCACTGCATTTTCGAGAACACTGCGTTCGCATGAGAGCTCTGTGTGAGCACCGGATTTACCCGGTTTTCCTGAAACGACCATCAGTCACTCCGCAGGAGGGTATATACATTAGAGACCCCCTTTCCCGGTATGACTCACTATTTTGCTACCGCTGGTCAGATCCCCTCGACGGGGCAAGGCCCTCCTGCATCAGCCCAAAGCTTGAACTGGGCGACAAAAATGTCGTGTGGTACCGGTACCGGCGCTCGTCCTGCACCAGGGTTCCAGCCCCATAGCACCAGCTTGTCATCGCTGACATGTTTGATCAGCGCCGCAAAATCCCGATCGCCATTGCTGGAACGGTCCTTGATCATCGCGCACAGTTTGTCTGCCGGAAGTCCGATCCAGGCCATTTTGTGCGCTGCTGGCGGCAGGCTCCAATGCGGTGCTCCAGGCGGTGCATTGGGACCGTAACTGGCCGGCGGATTGGCTTCCGCATGGCAGGTAGCACAGGGCAAACCCGCCGCGCCCTTGCCATCCATGCCACGGACCACATTCATGGCGTGGGGAACGCCGGCGTCGAACTGCAGTGGAGAATCGCCGGGAATGTGGCAGTTTTGGCAACGGGGGCTCTGGAAGACTTTCTGCACCGTCTCGAACGCCTTCAAGGCTTCTTTATCGTCGGCGAACAGGTCTTCGGCATACGCTGCCAGGCCGAACAGAATCACCGCACCCAGTACCAGATGTCGTCTCATCTCACACCCCCGACAGTTGCAGCGGCAGTTCCCGCAGCCGTTGCCCGGTCAATGCGAATACCGCATTGGCCACCGCAGGTGCCGTGGGCGGTACCCCCGCCTCGCCAATGCCTCCGGGCTTTTCGGTACTGGGCACGATGTGCACTTCGACCACGGGCATTTCGTTCAGGCGCAGCACTTGATAGTCGTGGTAGTTGGACTGCACCACTTTGCCGTCCTTGAACGTCAGTTTGCTGTGCAACGCAAACCCCAGGCCGAAGGTGATGCACGATTCCATCTGCGCCGCGATGCTTTGCGGGTTGACCGCAATCCCGCAGTCCACCGCACAGACCACGCGATGCACACGGATCGCCAGGTTGTCCTGGGACACTTCGGCCACTTGCGCGACGTAGCTGCCGAACGACTCATGCACCGCCACGCCCAGCGCATGGCCGTCCGGCAGCGGCGCTGTCCAGTTGGCTTTTTCGACGGCGAGGTTGAGCACGCCGAGATGCCGTGGGTGGTCCTTGAGCAAAGTGCGTCGATAGTCGACCGGGTCCTTGCCCGCCGCCTCGGCCAATTCGTCGATCAGCGACTCCATCACGAACGCCGTATGACTGTGTCCGACCGAACGCAACCACAACACGTTGATGCCGGTTTTCGGCGAATGCAGCTCGACCTGATGATGCGCCAGACCTTCGAGATAGGGACTGTCCGCCACCCCTTCGACCGAGGTTTTGTCGATGCCACCCTTGACCATCGCCTCTTCGAGCATCGTACCGGCCATGATCGATTGCCCGACCATGACATGCTTCCACGCAATGGGCATCCCGCCAGCATCCATGCCGATACGCGCCTGATGCACAAACGCCGACCGGTAGTAGCCGCCACGTATGTCGTCTTCTCGCGACCATACGGTTTTCACCGGACCACCTGCGGCTTTGGCGACCTCCACCGCTTCCGCGACGAAATCCGAGGTCGGGTTGGCTCGCCGACCAAACCCGCCGCCGAGAAATTCGGTGTGAATAATGACCTGCTCAGGCTTCAGCCCGGTGATTTTTCCGGCGATCATTTGATCCAGTGTCTGAAACTGCGTACCCGTCCAGATCTCGCATTTGTCCTGGGTGATTTTCACGGTGCAGTTAAGCGGCTCCATCGGAGCGTGGGCCAGGTAAGGCACGCTGTATTCGACGTCGATCGTTTTCGCCGCCTTGCCCAGCGTGCCCTCGGCGTCGCCGGCCGTGCTGGCCGGCAGCCCTGTGGTGCCCGCGAGCTTGCGGAAACTCTCCAACAGTTTTTGGCTGTCGAGGCCGGTGTTCGGGCCCAGGTCCCAATCGACCTTGAGTGCATCGCGGCCCAGTTTCGCGGCCCAGTAATGATCAGCGATGACGGCGACACCGCTGGGTACCTGCACCACTTTGTGCACACCCGGAATCGCCAGCGCCTCGGCGCCTTCGAAGGATTTGACGCTGCCGCCGAACACCGGCGAACGCGCGACCATCGCCGTCATCAGGCCTTCGAATTGCACGTCGATGCCGAACCTGGCCCGCCCGGTGATTTTCTCTGGCGTGTCCAGCCGTTTAGTGGGCTTGCCGATCAGTTTCCAGTCCTTGGCTTCTTTGAGTTTGATCGAAGCAGGGTCGGGCACGGGTAGCTTGCCGGCGTCGTCCGCCAGCTCGCCATAGGTGGCGCGGTTGTCGCCTGAGATGACCACGCCGGACTCGGTACGAATGGCCGAAGGCGCTACGCCGAAACGTTCGGCTGCTGCGTCGATCAGCATTAACCGGGCAGCCGCGCCGGCCTGGCGGTAACGGTCGAATTCCATCCAGGTCGACGTTGACCCACCCGTAATCTGCATCCCGCCAAACCCGGCCAGGCCATAATCGGCAGCAGAGGCCGGAGAGTGTTCGACGATGATTGTCGACCAATCGGCATCCAGTTCCTCAGCGATCAGCATGGTCAGGCCGGTCCAGATGCCCTGGCCCATTTCCGAATGCCCGAGCAGTACCGTGACGCTGTTGTCATTGCCGATTCGCAGAAAAGCATTCGGTGCAAACACGTTCCCCTGGTTCTCGGCGCCCGTCGCGAACCGGTGGGCACCGGGGATGACGAACGCCACCACCAGCCCGCCACCCAACACGACGCTGCCTTTGAGAAATCCACGCCGCGATAACGGATTGAAGCTGTTCATTGCTCACCCTCCCTCACCGAGGCATCAACCGATTTGTGCAGCGCGTTTCACCGCCGCACGAATGCGCGGATAGGTACCGCAGCGGCAGATATTGCCGGACAGCGCCTGGTCGATATCGGCGTCAGTGGGCTTGGGGATTTTCGCCAGCAGCGCGGCGGCCGACATGATCTGACCGGACTGGCAATAACCACACTGGACCACATCGAGCTCGGCCCAGGCTTGCTGGACCGGATGCGAACCGTCGGTGGACAACCCTTCGATGGTGAGAATTTTCTGCCCATGGGCCACGGCGGTGGCGGGCGTGATGCATGAGCGCAGCGGCGCGCCGTCAACGTGCACCGTACAGGCGCCGCACTGAGCCATGCCACAGCCGAATTTGGTGCCAGTAAGGTGCGCGACATCGCGCAGGACCCACAGCAGCGGCATGTCCGCGGGGACATCCAGCACCTGGTCCTTGCCATTGATATTCAGGGTCAGCATTGCGGTTACCTCAGACTCACGGGGACGCGTTTTTTCGGTGGGAGCACGCGTTGCTCCTACCGCACGGCGCGTCTTTGCGCGCCTGGTTCATCCCTTACAGCTAAGCGCAAATTGCCGAACCGGACTGGCGCATCGACCACCGGTCACGCAGTCACTGTCCTGAGGCAAGCGCAGAGTGGCGTTTTGCGCTTGCACCCATGTCGCTAAACCCTTGGCCCCAGCAAGATGCCGGTATAGCGCATCAGGAACAGCCCGAACGCAACACACCAGAGCAACGCCGAGATGCCCAGGCCGACAGTGGAAAACGGCACCAGCAAGACGCGACAGACCGCACCAATGGACAGCAAGGCGAATCCAAGGATGATTGCCTTCGATGGCTGCAACGGTCGCCCTGTATGACCGAGACTGACCCGTGCAATCATCGCCAGGATCAAACCGCCGATTCCTCCCACCGCCAGCGAATGCGTGGCGAGGCTTTGTTGTGGCATCAGCCCCGCATGCCACAGCGCCATCGCCAGCGCTGCAACCACCAGCCAGGCATAGGCAAGGTACAGCGACCAGAGCAACGGCACACGCCAGATACCCCGGTCGTACCAGCGCCAGAGCCGCAGCAGATGCAAACCGCCCATCAGCCCAAACAAAACGGCGAGCCAGCGGTTGGGGACGTTGTCCAACCCTGCGGCAAACGACAGCGCCGCCAGCATCCCACCGAGTAGTAATCCTTTGAACAGCCAGGGTTGCGCCACTGAGGCGGTGGGGCGATTCAAACCTCTTTGAATGAAGAACGGAATCACCCTACCGCCGATCACGCTCATCAGCGCGCCGATTAACCACAACGCCGCCAGTACGCCCCGCCGTTGCAGGTCGACATCCTCGGTGGAGATCCCCACCAGCGTCATGGCCTGGCAACCCGCGAGCAAGGCGATCACCAGCAGAATCGGATAGTTGTCGCGTTTGCCGGCAGCGATCAACTCGCGCCCCAACACCCACGCCAGTAACGGCAGAAACGGGATTTGCAACGCAATCAAGACCACCGACGGCATCGGCAGCCACCAAGCGAGTCGCGCCGTCAGCCACACCAGCAAAAGACCGATAAGCGGCCGGCCGTGCAGACCTGGACGCCCGGTCCAGTTCGGCACTGCCGTTAACAGAAATCCGCCAATGATCGCCGAAGCGAACCCGAACGGCATCTCATGCCGATGCCAGACCAGCATGCCGCCCACGGGTTGCGCCGCTGGAAACCAGCCGTATAGCCACAGGCCCCAGACCGCAACGGCAATCGCCGCAAACCCCGCGCCGGCCAGAAAGAACGGCCGAAACCCCAGCGTGAACACCTGCGCCCTGGCGAACTTGCGCGTCACACTCCAGCTCCGACCGGGCATTGTCCCAGCCGATGCTGGGACAGCAGACGCATGACGTAGCCGATTTTGAGCAAGGTCGGGCCGATGATCGTCATCGCGTGCAACGACACCAGCGCGACGATGGGCAAATGACCGTCGTACAGATAGGCGCCGTAAATGCCAGCGAGCAACAGTGCAAGACCTGCGCCCAGTACGCGATTCGCCAGCTGAAGAACATTGTGGGGATTGGTGAAGAAGTCGAACATTTTTCGGTACTCCTGAAGTCGTTCAGTTGTACCGGGGATGTATCAAGAGCCGTGCCAGGTGTTAAGCCCTTTTAAATCAATGAGATCAGAGGCTCGATGTCATTTAGACCATATTCAACAAGAGTCTTTATGACATCATTTCGAGTCATTACGACTCCATAATGATGAATCTGACGAGGGATCACGCATCACAAAACGGATGCAAAAAACTCGACATCAACGCGCCGGGACGAGCCTTTGACGGCGAGAACAAATACACTCAGGCGCTGACCTGCCGAGGACCCCGAGCATGAAGCACGCCGTTGCCAAAGACGCAGACAAGGCCCCGCGCTTCTGGCGCGATGACGCCCTGCCCTTCATTGAAGCCCGCTCCATCGCTGACGGGCGCGAGGTCTGCTACACGCGTCATTCTCACGAACACTTTTCGATCGGCGCCATCACCGCCGGGCGCAGCACCTACATTCACGAACAAGCCCGGTTTCAGGTCAGCGCCGGCACCGTCGTGCTGATGAATCCCGGCGATGTCCATGCGTGCAATCCGATCGACGACGAACCGTGGTCGTATCTGATGCTGTACATCGACACCGCGTGGCTCACTGATCTGCAGCACCAACTGGGCTTCAGCTCCGACTTGGCGTTCCGCCGTTTTTCCATCACCCATGACCGCGACACCCAGCTATTCGACGGACTGGTGGCGCTGCATGAGGTGTTGGTGGACACGTCGCAAGACCACCTGCAAAAACACAGCACAGTGGTGGAGTTTTTTACCGAGGTGCAGCAACGGTTCAACCCGGCCGAGCAACCGCTACGCGAACCTAACTTCAAGCTGGAGCGGGCCGCCGAATTCATTCGGGATAACTGTACGCAATTGCTCAAGCTCGAAGACATTTGCGCAGCCGCGCAGCTGTCGCCGTCCTACCTGATCCGTGCATTCAAGCAACACTTCGGCATGACGCCCCACGCCTTCCTGGTCAACCGACGCATCCAGTTCGCCCAGGAGAGACTGCGCAGCGGCAAACTGATTGCCGACGTCGCCCTAGAGGCGGGCTTCGCCGACCAGGCCCACTTTCAACGCGCGTTCAAACAGCACCTGGCCGCCACGCCGGGGCAGTATCGCGGGTGACGTAGGTCTGCAGGGTAAATTGAGCGCTCTGCAGGCAAGATCAAGGCAACAACAAATACCCCGCACTCACCGCCAACAACGCCGCCATTCCCCGGTTGAACATCCGCATACCCGCCGGGTTGTTCAGGTAGCCGCGCAAAAACGTCCCCGCATAGACCCAGCAACCGACGGACACATAGCAGATCACCAGATACACCGCCGCAAACTGCCAGATCAATCGCGCCTCGCCATCGGCAACAAAAGCCCCCATGCCCGCCACACAAGCCAGCCACGCCTTGGGGTTGAGCCACTGCATGACGGCACCGTAGAGCATTGACGGCGCCTGGCCCGAATCCTTCGCATCGAGACGCCCGTCATCGGCGGCCAGTTTCCAGGCCATGAACAACAAAAACGCTACACCCGCCAATTGCACAAACCGGGTTAGCCCCGGCCAGATCTGCAGCACTTCGTGCAGCCCCAAACCCATCAACACCAGCAACAACACGAACCCCAGTGTCGCGCCGGCAACATGCCGCTGACTGGCGCGAAAACCAAACCGCGCACCGGAACTCAACGCCACGATATTCACCGGCCCCGGCGTTATCGAAGCCACCAATGCAAACGCCGCCATGGAAACAATCAGACTCATCACACCCTCTTCAATTCAGTGGTACCCGCCATGACGGTAAGGTGCGACTGAATGCCTGTATTGAACAAAACACCCCTCACCTGTACCGCGACGACCGTCAATCACTGTACGGGTCGGCCGCCAAACGACCATGGTAAAAATACTCTTCTTGCTTCTGGAGCCGATCATGGACCTCGCCACCCTCTCCCTCTTTCTTCCCGCCTGCTTCGCGCTGAACATGGCGCCGGGTCCGAACAATCTGTTGTCGGTCAGCAATTCCACCCGTTACGGCTACCGCACCGCGTGCATGGCGGGCCTGGGTCGGCTGCTGGCGTTTGCCGGAATGATCGCCCTGGCGTCTGCGGGATTGGCGGTTGTGCTGCAAACATCCGAACTGTTGTTCTATGGGATCAAGATTCTGGGTGCGGCCTATCTGTTCTACCTCGCCTGGCAACTGTGGCGAGCCGACTCTGGCACTGAAAACGTCGTACAGGGCGCGCCCGTCGGGCTTTTAGCGCTGGCACGGCAGGAGTTTCTGGTCGCGGCCGGCAACCCGAAAGCGATCCTGATCTTCACCGCATTCCTGCCGCAGTTCGTCAATCCGACCCAGGCGATCACGCCACAATTCGCCGTGCTGGGCGCGCTGTTCCTGGTCCTCGAATGGATTGCCATCGCTGCTTATGCCTATATGGGTCTGCACATGCGCCGCTGGTTTGCCAAACCCAGTGGCAAACGGATCTTCAACCGCTGCTGTGCAGGTTTGCTCTCGGCGGCCGCATCGGTGTTGCTGATGGCACGCCGGGCCTGATGAGGAATTCTCTGTCGATTTTCCGGTGGAGACACTGACCGACGCCCCCTATGCTCACGTCATGAACCTACAAAACACTTTGCTTCCGCCCCACGCCGAGATGGTTCGCGCCATGCTCGAACGAGACACCTCCTACGAGGGAGTGTTTTTTACGGCCGTCAAAACCACCGGCATCTTTTGTCGGCCCAGTTGTACGGCGCGCAAGCCAAAACCGGAGAACGTCGAGTTCTTCGCTCATGCCGATGAATGCCTGTCGGCGGGTTATCGCGCTTGCCTGCGCTGCAAGCCTCTGGATGCTGCCGCCATTGCGCCGGACTGGGTGCAAAAACTGCTCACCTGCGTCGACAGTGATCCCGACCAGCGTTGGACCGATGCCCAACTACTGGCCGAAGGCGTGGAGCCGCTGAAGCTGCGGCGCTGGTTCAAACAGCATTTCGGCATGACCTTCCACGCCTGGCTACGTACCCGGCGTCTGGGCATGGCGTTGGGCGGGATCAAACAGGGCGATTCCATAGATAACGCCGCGTTCGACTCGGGTTATGAGTCCCTGAGCGGTTTCCGCGATGCCTTCCAGAAGTCCTTCCACATCACCCCCGGCCGCGCGGCCCATAGCGAACCGCTGCTGTTCACCCACCTGACCACCCCGCTGGGGCCGATGATCGCCATGGCTGAACAGCGAGGGTTGGTGCTGCTGGAGTTTCTTGATCGACCGGCGCTGACGCGGGAAATCCAGGCTCTGCAGAACCGCCACGGCTATGCCGTCGCACCCGGACACAATGCTCACTTGCAGCAAATCGAAGCAGAACTGGCAGCCTATTTCGCTGGAAAGCTGACCGAGTTCAAAGTCCCGCTGCACCTGCCCGGCAGCGAGTTTTTCAGGCAGGTCTGGGCCGAACTGGCGAAAATCCCTTATGGCAAGACGAGCACCTACGGCACCATCGCTGCGACGCTGGGCAAGCCCGGCGCCAGTCGTGCGGTGGGCATGGCGAACGGGCAAAACCGCCTTTCGATTGTCTTGCCCTGCCACCGGGTCATCGGGGCGGATGGCTCGTTGACGGGCTATGGTGGAGGACAACCGCGCAAGGCATTTTTGCTCAGGCTGGAAAATGCTGCGCTACAGATCACTCGACAACTTGCGTTCTGACATGCCCGATCCCTACCTGCCCGCGAGCGTTTTTCTGTCGTCCATCGATGACGACTGGCGGCGACACATTGCCGCCATCGGCCCTTGCCTGCATCAACCACACCCGGCACGCGATCCATATGAATCGCTGGTGCGGGCCATTGCCTATCAGCAACTGCACGCCAAAGCCGGCGACGCCATTCTCGGACGATTACTCGCGTTGTTTCCCTCGAGCTCTTTTCCGAGGCCTGAACAGATGGTGGCGACCGGGTTCGATCAGCTGCGCAGTTGCGGATTCTCGGCCAGCAAGATCACGACCATTCAAGGCATAGCCCAGGCAGCGTTAAGCGGTGTGGTACCGGACTACACAACGGCGTTGGCGATGGACGACGAGGCGCTGATCGAGCGCTTGATCACATTGCGCGGGGTCGGTCGCTGGACCGTTGAGATGCTGCTGATTTACAGCCTGGAACGCCCGGATATCTTGCCGGCGGATGATTTCGGTGTTCGTGAAGGCTACCGACGTTTGAAAGGGTTGGAGGTGCAGCCGACGCGCAAGCAGATGATCGAAATCGGCCTGGCGTGGCGCCCCTATCGCACAGTCGCGGCCTGGTATTTGTGGCGGGTGCCTGCCAGATAGACCAACTGCGAAATCTGCATAGGAGCCCTGTAGGAGCTGCCGAGTGAAACGAGGCTGCGATCTTTTGCTTTTGTTTTTTAAGATCAAAAGATCGCAGCCTCGCTTCGCTCGGCAGCTCCTACGGGGCCTGGGGTTCGCAGGCTTAAACCGACAAATGCTCGTACAAGATCGTCGCGCCGACGATGATCAACACCACGCCACCCAGAATTTCAGCACGTTTGCCCATCACGCTACCGATGACGCGGCCCAGCATCACACCGATCGTCACCATGGTCAGGGTCGCCAGGCCGATCAGTCCGGCCGCCAGCCAGATGTTGACGTCCACAAACGCCAGACCTACACCCACGGCCAATGCATCAATGCTGGTGGCAAATCCCGTGACGGCGAGCAGCCAGAAACCATGTTGCTTGGGCTTCTCGACCTCTTCTTCGGGCTCTTCGTCTTTCACCCCGTTATGGATCATGTGCAATCCGAGCAGCAGCAACAGGGCGAAAGCGATCCAGTGGTCCCAACTGGCCACGAATTGCGAGGCAGCCTGGCCAATAAACCAGCCGATAATCGGCGTGATGGCTTCGATCACGCCGAAGATCAGGCCGACACGCAAGGCTTCGAGAAATTTGGGTTTGTGCAGGGCCGAGCCTTTACCGATAGCGGCCGCGAAGGCATCGGTGGACATGGCGAAGGCGAGGAAAACAAGAGAGGCTGGGTTCACGCTGTAGTACCGGTCGGGCTTGAGTCCACGACATATCCGCGCGCCCGACTTCAGCGCAGGTATGTCGATGGTCTCACCAACCAGAAGGTGCCCGCACCACGGCATGTTGCCGAGAATGTTGATACGGGCGCTTGCGACGAATCGCAAACAGGCTACTCCCCAAAGAGGCGCGCAGGGTAACCGGTGGGATGTGAAAAAATCATGAATAGCTGGCCTGAGTCGCAACGAACAGATGAACAGATGAACACATTCACCACAAATCCAACGGCACATCACCCTCCTTTATAGACAATGACACCCTAAGAACCCAGGCGCATCTTGGCTCCTCATTCGGAGGGATTCGTCATGCTGAACACGCTCAAACAGATCAACTCAACCTCAGCGTTCAATCGTTGGGCCGGGCTGGAAGTCACCCGTGCGCAGAGCGGTGAAGTGGAACTGACCATGGCCTTTCGCGAAGCGGACATGGCGCAATATTCAGGGTTCCTCCACGCGGGCCTGATCGGCGGCTTGCTCGACACGGCCTGTGGTTTTGCAGCAGGAACGGTGGCGGGCAGCGTGCTGGCTTCGCATTTTTCGGTCAATTGCCTGGCGCCTGCCATCGGCGAAGTGTTCATCGCCCGGGGCCAGGTGGTGAAGGCTGGAAAGAAGCAGGTGTTCGCTCGCGCCGAGCTGTTCGCACAAACCGGTGATCAATTGAAACTGGTGGCGACGGGCGACGCGATTCTGGTGCCGGTCGAGGAGCGCTGAGGGTCTAAGCTGTCCCGGTGAGTTGAAGAACTACCGGAGGTTTCCATGCAGCTCGAAGGTTCCTGCCACTGCGGCGCCGTGTCGTTCAGTTTGACCAGCGTCCACCCTTACCCTTATCAGCGCTGCTATTGCTCGATTTGCCGCAAGACCCAAGGTGGCGGTGGTTATGCGATCAATATCAGCGGCGATGCCGACAGCCTCAACGTGCGTGGGCGCAAACACATCACGATTTACCATGCACGACTCAAGGAGGACGGCGACAAACGTGCCCATAGAAGCACCGCCGAGCGGCATTTCTGTTCCCTCTGCGGTTCCGGCTTATGGCTGTTCAGCCCTGAATGGCCGACCTTGATTCACCCGTTTGCGTCCGCTATCGACACCCCGCTGCCGGTGCCACCGGAACACACGCACCTGATGCTTGGTTCGAAGGCGCCGTGGGTCGAGGTTGAATCAACACCGGGGGATCAGCAGTTCGATGTCTACCCTGAAGAATCCATCGCCGACTGGCACACCCGCCTGGGCCTGAGCGGCTAGACGCGCTCGCGAATGTTGTTCCTGCAACTCAAGCGGCTACTGGCACGCCACTGTGAAACCGAAACTCGACGTCGGGGGATTCAATCAGCTCTTGCTCGGCGGCACGAACCCTGTCGATCACCTGCGCGATGTCCTTGGCGTCCCCGTACTGGTAGGCCAGCTTCAGGTAACCCTGGAAATGCCGGGCCTCGCTTTTCAGCAGACCAAAGTAGAATTTGCCCAGTTCTTCATCCAGATGCGGTACCAGCGCCTCGAAACGCTCGCAGCTGCGCGCCTCGATGAACGCGCCGACCACCAGCGTATCGACCAGCTTCACCGGCTCGTGACTACGTACTACTTTGCGCAGGCCTGACGCGTAGCGCCCGGCGGACAATTGACGGAGTTCGATCTTGCGTTTTTTCATCAGGCGCATGACCTGTTCGTGATGCACCAGCTCTTCCCGGGCCAGGCGTGACATGAGGTTGATCAGATCGACATGGGAGTGGTACTTGGCGATCAGACTCAACGCCGTACTCGCGGCTTTGAATTCGCAGTTCTTGTGGTCGATCAGCAGCGTGTCCTGATCGGCCAGCGCGGCCTGGACCCAGCCGTCGGGAGTGCGGCAGCCGAGGAACTCGTGAATTTCGGGAAGGATCATGGGGCTCACGGATAGAAGGTTCAAAACGAAGGGCGCCGATTATACCGGCCTGCCCGCAGACCACCAGTCGCTAACCGTTGATATGCATCAAGTCCCGAACTCGCGACCAGCAACTATAGTTGTCCCACGCAGTATTTTTTACTTCCTGGAGATCCCGAACATGCAAGCCATTCGTAGCATTCTGGTGGTCATCGAGCCCGAACACTCGGAAAGCCTGGCGCTCAAACGCGCCAAATTGATTGCCGGCGTGACCCAGGCCCATTTGCACCTTCTGGTGTGCGATCGCAAGCACGACCACAGCGGCATGCTGGGCGTGCTCAAGGCCGCGCTGCTGGAGGACGGCTATAGCGTGACCACCGAGCAGGCCTGGAATGAAAGCCTGCACGAAACCATCGTCGATGTGCAGCAGGCGGAAGGTTGCGGGCTGGTAATCAAGCAACATTTCCCCGACAGCCCATTGAAAAAGGCCCTGCTGACACCGGCGGACTGGAAACTGCTGCGTCACTGCCCGAGCCCGGTGCTGCTGGTGAAAACCGCGAAGCCGTGGAAAGACGGGGTTATTCTGGCCGCCGTCGATGTTGGCAATACCGATGGCGAACACCGCCAACTGCACTCCACCATCATTGATTACGGCTACGACATCGCCAGCCTGGCCCACGCGCATCTACACGTGATCAGTGCCCATCCGTCGCCGATGCTGTCCTCGGCCGACCCGACATTCCAGCTCAGTGAAACCATCGAGGCGCGTTACCGCGAACAGTGCAAGGCGTTCCAGGCCGAGTTCGATATCGACGACAGTCACTTGCATATCGAGGAAGGCCCGGCGGATGTGCTGATTCCGTTCATGGCGCACAAGCTCCACGCGGCGGTGACTGTGATCGGTACGGTGGCGCGGTCCGGGTTGTCCGGGGTGCTGATCGGGAATACGGCGGAGGTGGTGCTGGATGCGGTGGAGAGTGATGTGCTGGTGCTGAAGCCGGAGGGGATCATGGATCATCTGGAAGAGATCGTGGCTCATCATTGAGGTTTAAAGCGGCGGACAGAACGCTATCGCGGGCAAGCCTTGCTCCCACAGGATGTTCACTGAAGATCATTTGTGGGGACGCACCCCATAGAGCGCTCACTGAAGATCATTGTGGGAGCAAGGCTTGCCCGCGATGCTTTTAACCGCCGAAGGCATCCTTGAGAAACCCCGGCGCAATGTAGCGCTGGTAATGCGCTTCGGAGAGCAAGAAGAACTCGCGATCAATCGCGTCTCTCAATTCCGGCAGGTTCCAGTCCCGAAATTCCGGCATCAACACCATCCCGTAGGCTTCCAGGTTGTTGATCACCCGCGCGCCCCGCGCGATGAGCTGATAGGCCCAGCAGTATTCCGACTGGTGCGGCACAAAGCGGATCTTGCGTTGTTCCAGCTGCACACGCAGGCGCTGGGGATCGAAAACTTCCAGCTTACTGGCCATCACCTGGGACAACAGCTGTTCCAGACGCAACCACACGGCGCGCTTTTCCTCCTCGTTGTAACCATTCCAGTTGATCACTTCGTGGTGGAAACGCTTGCAGCCACGGCACACCAGATCACCGTAAACAGTGGAGCAGAGGCCGACGCAGGGGGTCTTGATGGTCTGATTGGGCATAGGTAAGGAGAGCACGGGAAAGCAGGACAGGTCGGCATGTTAGCCCTTTGTCCCACATTGATCACCCCTCAACGTTGAGGGCCTTTGGGTCGACTGGATATCGCCACGCGTCGTGACCGCCGCCCGCGCCTTGCTTCACAGCAGTTCCCCCGGCAACGCAACTCTCCACCAAAGTCCAATAGGCACTGACTTACCTTTAAATTTTTTTTGCCGTAGAATCAGCCAGCCTTTTAAGGCGCCAATGTCCGTTAGAAGCTGTTTTCAAAGCGTCACGAGCACAGTCGTTCCTTCAGAGCGGTGTTGGCGAAGGGTTTTTCCAGCGGGGAAAAGCCCAACGCCAACCCTCATCAGCTCCCCGTTCTGCAGGCGTAAAACTTTGAAAGCAGCTTCTGTAAGGAATTGTCGGTAATTCTGGCTAAGTGGCCCACAACGCCACGCAGCGCATGAGTACGGCAATTTCGGGATGAGCGTCCCGGACACCCATTTGGGACCACTGATGAGGGTAATAACTGTGCTTGAAGCCTACCGCAAACATATCGAAGAGCGTGCAGCACTGGGTATCGTTCCCCAGCCGCTTAACGCCGAACAAACAGCCGGCCTGGTCGAGCTGCTGAAAAATCCCCCGGCTGGCGAAGAAGCTTTCCTCGTTGACCTGATCACCAATCGCGTTCCGCCAGGTGTGGACGAAGCAGCCTATGTAAAGGCTGGCTTCCTGTCCGCCCTCGCCAAAGGCGAAGTCTCCTCCCCTCTGATTGACAAGAAACGCGCTGTTGAACTGCTCGGCACCATGCAAGGCGGCTACAACATCGTGACCCTGGTTGATCTGCTGGAAGATGCCGAACTGGCACCCGTAGCCGCCAAAGAACTCAAGCACACCCTGCTGATGTTCGACGCATTCCACGACGTCGCGGAAAAAGCCAAGAACGGCAACGTTCACGCCAAGGCCGTGCTGCAATCCTGGGCTGACGGCGAGTGGTTCAAGAACCGCCCTGTACTGGCCGACAAGATCAGCCTGCGCGTGTTCAAGGTCACCGGCGAAACCAACACCGACGACCTGTCCCCTGCCCCGGACGCCTGGTCCCGCCCGGACATCCCGCTGCACGCCCTGGCCATGCTGAAAATGGCCCGTGAAGGCATCGTGCCTGACGTCCAAGGCGTCACCGGCCCGATGAAGCAAATCGAAGAAATGCGCAACTCCGGCTTCCCGATCGCCTACGTCGGTGACGTGGTCGGTACCGGTTCTTCGCGTAAATCGGCCACCAACTCGGTGCTGTGGTTCTTCGGCGACGACGTTCCTTTCGTGCCGAACAAGCGTGCTGGCGGTTTCTGCTTCGGCAGCAAAATCGCTCCGATCTTCTACAACACCATGGAAGATGCTGGCGCACTGCCAATCGAATTCGACGTTACCAACATGAACATGGGCGACGTGATCGACCTGTACCCACATGCTGGCAAAGTCTGCAAACACGGCACCGACGAAGTCCTGACCACCTTCCAGATGAAGACTCCGGTTCTTTTGGACGAAGTCCGTGCTGGCGGCCGTATCCCGCTGATCATCGGTCGCGGTCTGACCGACAAGGCTCGTGCCGAACTGGGCCTGGGCCCTACCGACCTGTTCAAGCTGCCTGAAGCACCTGTCGACACTGGCAAAGGCTTCACCCTGGCACAGAAAATGGTCGGCAAGGCGTGCGGTCTGCCAGAAGGCAAAGGCGTTCGTCCTGGCACCTACTGCGAACCGAAGATGACCACCGTCGGCTCCCAGGACACCACCGGTCCAATGACCCGTGACGAACTGAAAGACCTGGCATGCCTGGGCTTCTCGACCGATCTGGTGATGCAGTCCTTCTGCCACACCGCGGCCTATCCAAAGCCGATCGACGTGACTACCCACCACACCCTGCCTGACTTCATCATGACCCGCGGCGGCGTTTCCCTGCGTCCGGGCGACGGCATCATCCACAGCTGGCTGAACCGCATGCTGCTGCCGGACACCGTCGGTACCGGTGGTGACTCCCACACCCGTTTCCCGATGGGCATTTCGTTCCCGGCCGGTTCCGGTCTGGTCGCGTTCGCCGCAGCCACTGGCGTTATGCCGCTGGACATGCCGGAATCGATCCTGGTGCGCTTCAAAGGCAAAATGCAACCGGGCGTCACCCTGCGTGACCTGGTTCATGCCATTCCTTACTTCGCGATCCAGGCTGGCCTGCTGACCGTCGAGAAGAAAGGCAAGAAGAACGCCTTCTCCGGCCGCATTCTGGAAATCGAAGGCCTGGACAACCTGAGCATCGAACAGGCTTTCGAGCTGTCCGACGCCTCGGCTGAACGTTCGGCTGCCGGTTGCACCATCAAGCTGTCGAAAGAGTCGATCACCGAGTACCTGAACTCCAATATCACCCTGCTGCGCTGGATGATCGGCGAAGGCTACGGCGATGCACGTACTCTGGAACGTCGCGCTCAAGCGATGGAAGCCTGGGTTGCCAACCCTGAGCTGATGGTTGCCGATGCTGACGCCGAATACGCTGAAATCATCGAAATCGACCTGGCCGACATCAAGGAGCCTGTGCTCTGCGCGCCAAACGATCCGGACGACGCCCGTCTGCTCTCCAGCGTTGCTGGCGAGAAGATCGACGAAGTATTCATCGGTTCGTGCATGACCAACATCGGTCACTTCCGCGCTGCCGGCAAGTTGCTGGAGCAGGTCAAGGGTCAACTGCCAACTCGTCTGTGGCTCTCGCCTCCGACCAAGATGGACGCTCACCAGCTGACCGAAGAAGGCTACTACGGCATCTACGGCAAAGCTGGCGCACGCATGGAAATGCCGGGCTGCTCGCTGTGCATGGGTAACCAGGCACGTGTAGAGCCGAACTCGACTGTAGTCTCCACGTCGACCCGTAACTTCCCGAACCGTCTGGGTGACGGCGCAAACGTCTACCTGGCTTCGGCTGAGCTGGCGTCTGTTGCTTCCATCCTGGGTCGCCTGCCGACCGTCGAGGAATACATGGAATACGCTGGCCAGATCGACAGCATGGCGGCTGATGTATACCGCTACCTGTCCTTCGACCAGATCGCCGAGTTCCGTGAAGCTGCAGCGAACGCCAACATCCCGGTCGTTCAAGCCTAACGTTACACAGCAATAAAAAACGCCGCCCATCGTGAGATGGGCGGCGTTTTTTTGTCTGTAAGAAAGGTGCTTATAGTGCTGGCCTCATCGCGGGCAAGCCCGGCTCCCACAGGGTTTGTGGTGTGTCTAGATGCAGTGCTCGAACGCAGTCACTGTGGGAGCCGGGCTAGCCCGCGATAGCGGTATGTCAGTGGGTACATGGCCAGCTGTCACACTGTCGCAAACAGGCTCACTCTCACGTTGGGTCAAGTGTTCAGCCTCAAGGCCTGTTGAACCGCCCCATCCACGCTCAATCCACTCAGCACCACGCTGTTAGCCTCTACCTCCGGCAATTCAGTCAGCGCGATTTGCGCGCGATACTTGAGACGGGCCAACACCAGCCGTTTACCTTCGCCATGCACGCGTCGAAAAAACTCCTGCAACGCTTCAATGCTGGTGCCATCGAGGTCCGGCGACTCCTCCAGACTTAAAATCACCGTGTGAATCGGCGTCTGCGAATGCCGGATCAAGTGCAAAGCGCCGCCCAGAATCCGTTCGACGTTGGCAAAAAACAACGCCTCACTCGGCCTGACAATCAGCACACCGGGTTCCGTTACAGCCGCAGGATGGCGCTGCACATCGACAAAATCGTGTCCGTCATCGATGCGGCCGAGCACCTGGATATCCGCAGCCGACAGCTGCTTGAGCATCAGCAACACACTGATTGCCACCGACACCAGCAAGCCATCCAGTACACCCAGGACCAGTACCGCGTCGACGGCACAGATCACCAGCACTCGATCACGGCGCCAAATGAAATACCGCCCCAACGGTTGCAGGCTCAAACCACGGCCCAAGGCATGAATGACGATGGCAGCGAGAATGGGCTCCGGGGTCAGGGCAATGTAGGGCAGCACGGTCAAGAGAATCAGCAATACCACCATCGCCGCCACACCACCGGCCAGGCGTGAAGTGGCGCCCGCGGCTTCATTGGCCGACGTCGCCGAATACCCCGCTCCCGCCGGCATGCCGTGAAACAGGCCCGACAGCAGATTGGAGGCACCCAGGGCCAGCAGATCGCGGTTCGACGTGACGCGATCCCCGTGTTTGAGTGCATACGAACTGATCGAACCAAAGGACTCGGCGTACAGGATCATCACCATGGCAAACGCCAACTCGCCCAGCCGCAGCCAGTCGGTGAATGGCAACGCCGGCCAAGTGGGCACATCCAGGCTCAGGTCGATGACACCGATCAGCTTCACCCCATAGGCCGACAGGTTCAGCCACTGCCCCGCCATGATACCGATCACCACCACCAGCAACCCGCCCGGCAGGCGCCGAAAGCGCGCGAACAGACACAACAAGGCCAATGCCACGGCGCCCACCGCTGCCGCCACCCAGTTCCATTGCGGCAGTTGTTCCAGCAATTGCGGCAGAAACCGCACCAGATTGGTTTCGGTCAGGTGCACGCCAACCACGCTGGCAACCTGCTTCAAGATGATGGTCAGGGCCAGGCCAAAGGCAAAGCCGCGCAGTACCGGTTTGGCGATGAAGGATGTCACGCTCCCCAACTTGAACAGCCCCGCGAGCAGGAAAAACGCGCCCGTCATCAGCACCAGGCCTACGGCCAGGGTTGAGCGCAGTTGCGGATCACCGTCGGCCAGCGTCGCGGTGGCAGCAGCCAACACCGCCGCAGAGGAGGAAGTCGCCGAGACAATGGCAAATCGGCTGGTACCGAACACGCCATAACAGAGCAAACCGGCAAACAGCGCGATCACTCCAGCCTGGGGGGCCAGCGCGGCGATACTCGAATACGCGACCGCTTCCGGCAGCAGCAGGCCGGCAATCGACAACCCGGCCAACAGGTCCCGCCAACGGTTGGGCTGTTCGGTAGAATTTGAGGCTTTGGCACTGGGCAATCCGCTGTCTCCAGGCGAAAAAAAACCGCTGCAGGTAACGCCTGCAGCGGCCACTGTAACTGTCATTCAGGCACTGCGCGAGCAGGCCGGGCGATCACGCACTCAACGAATAAATCAACGCCGAAATCGCCACCAGACCTACCGCCGTCACGAACACATTGGAAGCCTGCCCACGGTACCGCGCCATCGCCGGAACCTTGCGGATCGCGTACATCGGCATCAGGAACAGAATCGCCGCAATGATCGGTCCGCCAAGGGTTTCGATCATCCCCAAAATACTTGGATTGAGCGTCGCAACGATCCAGCACACGATCAACATGAACGCCGCCGTCATGCGATCCAGGGTCTTGGGCGCCGGACGCTTGCCGCTTTTCGCGATCAGGCCCTTGAGACCTTCACTGGCACCGATGTAATGCCCCAGGAACGACTTCGAAATCGCCACAAAGGCAATCAACGGCGCCGCAAAGGCGATGGTCGGATTGCTGAAATGGTTAGCCAGATACGAAAGGATCGACAGGTTCTGCGCCTTCGCTTCTGCCAACTGCGCCGGTGACAAGGTCAACACACAGCTGAAGACGAAGAACAGCACCATGACCACCATCAGCGCGTGGGCGCGCGACAGGATCTGCGAGCTGCGCTCTTCGGCATGCGCACCGTAGCGACGTTTCTGATCCACCGCGAACGCCGAGATGATCGGCGAATGATTGAACGAGAACACCATCACTGGAATGGCCAGCCACAGCGTGTGCAACAGCGCCGACGGCTCGGGAAGCGTCGACGCGGTGGCCAGGATGCCGCCATTCCAGTGCGGAATCAGGAACACTGCCAGGAACAGCAACGCAACGATGAACGGATAGACCATCAGGCTCATCGCCTTGACGATAACCTGCTCACCGCAGCGCACCACGGCCAACAGGCCAAGAATCAGCACCAACGACAACACGGCGCGCGGTGGCGGCATGATGTGCAGTTGATGCTCGAGGAAACTGCCCACGGTATTGGTCAGGGCCACGCTGTAGATCAACAGGATCGGGAAGATCGCGAAGAAGTACAGCAATGTAATCAGCGCGCCAGCCTTGATCCCGAAGTGCTCTTCGACCACTTCGGTGATGTCGGCACCTTCACGCCCGGACAACACGAAGCGGGTCAGGCCACGGTGCGCATAAAACGTCATCGGGAACGCCAGCACCGCAAGCACCAGCAACGGCCAAAAACCGCCCAGCCCTGCGTTGATGGGCAAAAACAACGTGCCTGCACCGATTGCAGTGCCGAACAGGCCCAGCATCCAGGTGGTGTCATGGCGATTCCAGCCTTCGAGGCTGGTCGGTTTCGCCGTTACATAGCGTTCGTCGACGCTATTGGCCTGATCATTCATCCGGTGGGATCTCCGCATTCCGGTCAGTTGCTACCCGGTCAGGACGAGTCGGAAAAATCCGACAGGCAGCGCCCTGGCCGAAACAGGGGCGCGATTGTCCGGGATTAATGAACAGAAGCAAAGACTTAGCTGAGGAGTGGTTGTACGGATCAGATGATGTACGCGAAATCACCCACCTACAGGGCCCCATTACATTAAAGGAGAACCGTCATTCCCCGCTTGATAAAGGTCCACCATCATGTATTTTGGCTTGACTGACAATTGACTGGAGTCATCCCATGCCACTGGTTCGCGTCGACATCAAAAAAAATCAGGACCCCACCTTCGCCAAACGTGTTGGTCAGCAGATTTATGCCGCGATGCGTAGCGCCATATCTGTGCCGGAGAACGATAATTTTCAGGTCCTGAACGAACACGACGAAGATCATTTCATCTTCGATCCCCAGTACCTGGGCATCCACCGCACCGACAATTTGGTAATGATCCAGATCACCCTGAGTGAAGGCCGTTCCGATGACCTGAAGAAACTCCTCTACAAGACCATCGTCGACAACCTTAATGCTGAGCTGGCGGTGCGCCGGGAGGATGTATTCATTAATCTGGTGGAAGTGAAGAAAGAAAACTGGTCGTTCGGCAACGGAATTGCCCAGTACGCCCTCTGATTTCCCACCTTTATAGCTGTGAGCCGCCCATGCCCCGTGTTTCCCGCAAACAAGCTGATCTCAACCGCGAAATCATCGTTGATTCCGCCACGCGCCTGTTCCGTGAGCGGGGGCTGCACGGAATCAGCGTCATCGATGTCATGGCCGCTGCAGGTCTGACCCACGGCGGCTTCTATGGCCATTTCGAGTCCAAGGAAGCCTTGGCGCGGGAGGCCAGTGATCGCGCGTTCCAGCAGTCGGGTGAGCGTTGGCAAGCCAGAATCGCTGAGAGTGCGGATAACGACACTGCCCGCCGCGCCCTTATCGAGCCTTACTTGTCAGCCGCCAGTCGCGACAACCCGGGTGACAGTTGCCCGGTAGTGGCCTTTGCCGGGGACATGTGCCACGAAGCCGTCGATAGCGGATTGCATCAGACATTCAATGAAGGGCTCAACCAATTGCTACAAATTTTTGGATCGTTGCAGAACACTGGCGACGACGCTCAGGATCGACAGCAGGCGCTGGTGCAGTATTCGTTAATGGTGGGGGCACTCACTCTGTCCCGAGCCACTCGGGGCGAACCGTTATCCGATGAGATTCTCGAGGCAGCACGGTGTTTTCTGAGCCAGGCTTGAAATACTCTTCAAGCAATATGATCTATCACTTTATATAAGCAGGAATAGTCCTACAGACAAAACATATAAAAACCTATACAGCGCACTACTTTAAACATAAACACTTAATTGTAACAAGCATCCGCCCGCTATTGAGCGACCCGTCTTCTCGGACTATATTTTTTGCGCTTTGAATGTGTACGCCTAAAAAGCGGCAATCAATAAATCTGAGAAGGCGATAGTTCCATGCATAAAAAAACGATGACGTTCAGATGCCTGCTTCTGGCGGCACTGTTGTGTCCACTCGGTAGCTTTGCACAACAAGCGCCCGCCACGGCCGATATCCGAGACCTGGCCTCCTCTCCTCGATGGCTGACCACCAAGGTGTATATCGAGGGTGCCCCACAGACGGACGTGAAAGCCAATTATCCAGGCGTGGTCGGAATATCGACGTGGGACCCGGAACGCAATCGCTATGAGTTTTTTTACACCGACACAGGAAAATCAAAGTACGACAATGGAGGTGGCGGGTACTTCTTTATCACCGGCGATCATAAAACCCACGTTCTGGTACCCGATGTCGGGCCGACCAAGACAATGGTCAGGCGGCTGGAAACATTGAATCAGAGTGAGTTTACCTACTCTCGTGAAGTGCCCCGAGACATGGTAGAAAACAACCCGCTTGTGCGCATTCATGTCGTTCATGCCCCTTACACTGGAACTGTAGAGACACTCTCTGCGCTTAAGCCGGGCACACCTGCAACTCCATAAATCAATCGATCATCTCTACATTATCTCTCTGCCGGGTCCTGACCCGAATTGTAACTTTATCTGAATTACCATCGACCAAGTTCAAACATGGAGATTCACCGTGCAGAAAACAATCAGGACATTGCTGGTATCTACGCTATTTGTTTCCGCAGCCTTCTGCGGCGCGGTCAATGCGCAGACAACAACAAACTCCGCCGCTAAAACTGCCGTTGCCACACCGGAAAATGCCGTCATGCTGACAGTTTTTTTAAAGCATGATCAGTCAAGGCCCCTGGGCGAACTGAAAGCTCAGCTTGCCCGCCAAGGCTTCTATAAGACATTCCCTCCCGCGGGAGTCGAGGTTGTCAGCTGGAACATCATGATGGGCATCGGACAAGTCGTCACATTGCGACTTCCAGCCTCTCGTTTGGCTGAAGTAAACCTTGCACTCGAAAATACGGCGTGGGGAACCTACAGAACCGAGTTCTGCCCGACCTATGATTTCAAAGCCATCGCACTGGCGGAACAAAACAAGGCTAACCAGTCGCTAACAACCCAGTGACACTTAAGCAGCACACTGCATTTGCAGTGTGCTGCGCCATGACCTCAAAACCCTTGCAGGTACCTGAGTCGTAAATTTGCTTCTTGCGCGAAGCAGGCCAGACTGAAAAACACCGACGCGGCGATAACCACCATTGCCAAGTGGTTCTGTAATCAGCACTCTGAAACGACGTATGACGCCCGACACGCCTACGACCACAGGAGCATAGTAATGCCCGCAACCGTTCTGATACTGGTTGAAACCATCAATGACTACCTGCCGATTCTCGAACACCAGGGCTTCCACCTGATTCTGGCCCCGACACCTGCCGAACGCGCGGCAGCCATCACCCGCCATGGTGCTCAAATCGACGCAGTCCTGACCCGTGGCCCGCTGGGTTTATACGCCGATGAAATTGCCGCACTGCCGGCGCTCAAGATCATCTGCGTGATCGGTGCCGGTTATGAACACGTCGACCTGCAAGCCGCTGCCGACCGGGGCATCACCGTCACCAACGGCGCCGGGGTCAACGCCTCCTCGGTTGCCGACCACGCCATGGCCATGCTGCTGTCGCTGGTGCGCGATATCCCCCGCTGTGATTCTGCCGTACGCCGGGGCGAGTGGCCGAAGATCATGCGCCCTTCCCTGGCAGGCAAACACCTGGGCATTCTCGGCCTCGGTGCCGTCGGCATGGCCATCGCCAAACGCGCCGCCCTTGGCTTCGACATGACGGTGAGCTATCACAACCGGCAACACCGCAAAGACGTGCCGTACGATTTTTGCTCCACCCCAACCGAGCTGGCGCGTGCATCGGACTTCCTGGTGGTGGCAACACCCGGCGGCATAGGCACCCGGCACCTGATTAACAGGCAAGTGCTCGATGCTTTGGGCCCGAACGGCTTTATCGTCAACATCGCTCGTGCCAGTGTGGTCGCAACCGCAGACCTGATCAGCGCCCTTGAGCAACGCAGGATCGCCGGAGCGGCCCTGGATGTCTTCGACAATGAACCCCATGTCCCGGATGCCCTGAAAGCCCTGGCCAATGTGATCCTTACTCCGCATGTCGCCGGGCTGTCGCCCGAAGCCACTCAAGGCACCGTGGAATTGGTGGGTCGCAATCTGGTGGCGTTCTTCTCGGGCGAGCCGGTGCTGACGCCGGTCAGCCTGCCGACTGCCCTGAGTAGCGCAGTGCTGTAAGCGCAATTCAAACAGCTGTATCAAAAACAATGATCGCCCGGCAACACGCTCACCTATAAGGGCGGTTGGTGGTTGTGGGTGCCGGGTGTGCGCATTAGATTAGCCAATAGTTTCAGGCCACCAGAATAAGCAGAAGGGATAAGCATGGCGCTTACTGACCAGTCCACCCGTACTCGCACCGGCGAAGAACTCGATGCCAGCCTTATCGACCCCTACCTCAAGGCCCACATTCCTGGCTTGAGTGGCTTGCCTCGCATCAGCCAGTTCCCGGGTGGCGCATCAAACCTCACCTATCTACTGGAATACCCCGAACAAGAGTTTGTCCTGCGTCGGCCACCTTTTGGCCACAAGGCCAAGTCCGCGCATGATATGGGCCGCGAATTTCGCATCCTCAATCAACTGCGTGACGGCTTCCCGTACTGTCCCAAAGCCTACGTACACTGCACCGACGAATCGTTGATCGGCTCCGAGTTCTATGTGATGGAACGGGTCAAAGGCATCATCCTGCGCTCTGAACTGCCACCGGAACTGGGGCTCGATGCCGCGAATACCGAAACCCTGTGCAAGAGCTTCATCGACAAGTTCGTCGAGCTGCACCAGGTCGACTACAAGGCCTGTGGCTTGGGCGACCTTGGCAAACCCGAAGGCTACGTGGCGCGGCAGATCCGAGGCTGGAGCGATCGCTACGAAAAAGCACTGACCCCGGACGCCCCTCAATGGGAAGTGGTGAAAGCCTGGCTTAATGACAAGATGCCCGCCGATCACCCAACGTCGAGCATCGTTCACAACGACTACCGCTTTGACAACGTAATCCTCGACCCGAACAACCCGATGCAGATCATCGGTGTGCTCGACTGGGAACTGACCACTCTCGGCGACCCGCTGATGGACCTGGGCAATACCCTCGCCTACTGGATCGAGGCTGGTGATCCCGCGCCGGTCCAACTCATGCGCCGCCAACCGAGCCATGCGCCTGGCATGCTCACGCGCCGCGAGTTCGTCGACTACTACGCCGAGCGTGCGGGCATTCAGATCGACAATTTCGATTTCTACTACACCTACGGCCTGTTTCGCCTGGCCGGGATCGTGCAGCAGATCTACTACCGCTTCTTCCATGGTCAGACCCAGGACAAACGCTTCGCGCAGTTCATTCACATGAACAAACTGCTGGAGCAGATGAGCTTGCAGGTCATCCAGAAATCCAGCCTTTGATAACGCTTCAGGCCCAATAACAAGACTTTTTACAAGGGAACTCCATGTCCAAGACTCAGTTGTTCGACCTCGACGGCAAGATCGCTTTCGTCTCCGGCGCCAGCCGCGGCATCGGTGAAGCCATCGCCAAACTGCTGGCCCAGCAAGGTGCCCACGTGATCGTCTCGAGCCGTAAGCTCGACGGTTGCCAGCACGTCGCCGACGCGATCATCGCGGCAGGCGGCAAAGCCACCGCCGTCGCTTGCCACATTGGTGAAATGGACCAGATCAGCCAGGTCTTCGCCGGTATCAAGGAACAGTTCGGTCGTCTCGATATCCTGGTCAACAATGCCGCGACCAATCCGCAATTCTGCAACGTATTGGACACTGACCTCAGCGCCTTCCAGAAAACCGTCGACGTGAACATTCGCGGCTACTTCTTCATGTCGGTGGAAGCCGGCAAGCTGATGCGCGAGAACGGCGGCGGCAGCATCATCAACGTCGCGTCGATCAATGGCGTTTCGCCGGGCGTGTTCCAGGGCATCTATTCGGTGACCAAGGCCGCCGTGATCAACATGACCAAGGTCTTCGCCAAGGAATGCGCGCAGTTCGGCATCCGCTGCAATGCGCTGCTGCCGGGCCTGACCGACACCAAGTTTGCGTCTGCATTGGTGAAAAACGAGGCCATTCTCAATACCGCACTGCAGCAGATCCCGCTGAAGCGTGTGGCCGATCCGAGTGAAATGGCAGGGGCGGTGCTGTACCTGGCGAGCGATGCTTCGAGCTACACCACGGGTGTATCGCTGAACGTTGACGGCGGCTTCCTGTCCTGACGCGCACCCTTGTTGCATTAACACTTACCCCCGTAGGAGCTGCCGCAGGCTGCGATCTTTTGATCTTGTTTTTTATGAAGATCAAAAGATCGCAGCCTGCGGCAGCTCCTACGGGGGATACGTTTTCAACAGTGGATGAATCCGACCACTTATTGGGTAATGCAGCGCGTCAATTCGGTCTGACGCGTTACCTGACCATCACCTCGCATATCACCTTGCACCTCAGTGCTTTGTGATGTTTCGCAGGTGCGTTCGAGCGGCGGTGGCGGAGCGGGAGGTGGCGGCGGTGGCGGACTGGAACAACCCGCCACAATCAGTGCGCAAAGGACAAGCGACAGCGGCGAAAAAATACGTTTTCCAAGACTGTTCATAGGCTGACCCGCGGTAAGTAATCGACACTTTCCGCGACACGACGACAACACCGCGAAATCGCGGACCGGTCACAGAAAACAATACCCTCGCTTTCCTTATAGCCTAGCCAGCGCTCAATGCCAGTAAATGGCCACGTTGTGACTACAAAGGGCCGAGTTGATGCAGATTGTTACTTTCAAGCTCGTAGCGCAGCTCTTCTACCAGCGCCGCCACTGCATTGGGCGTTCTGAGGTTGTGCAGGCTCAATCCACTGACCACCAGGTCCACCTGGCCTGATGCGGGATGGTAAAGCTTCACCGTTAACGAGTTGTCACCCGTCAAACTACAATCACAGGCCAAGGGTGAAAAACTCCGCTCCAGTTCGGTACGCAATTGCACTAGAGAAATCATAAGAATTCACCTCGGCAGCGGCGCAAAATCGACCGGCGGACTGCTGTGTTCGTTGTCAATATTGCAATTCCTTCAGCGGGTTCACAAAAACGCAACCAGGGTCTGGCCCCCCATGTCGCATTCTTTACAGGCTACGAGCAGCGCCTCCCGCACGACACGTACATTTGCACCCCCTCGCTTAGTGCATTTGCACCCTATCGCTGTCCTTTGGTTCTCCATTCGCCCGAAAACAAGCCACGCTCCCTCGCCCAGACAATCGCCTCACTCCGGCTGTGTATATTGAGCTTCGAATAGATGGTCGATACGTGATTACGCACCGTGTTGGGCGCCAATTTCAGTCGAGCGGCAATTTCCTTGTCAGCCAGGCCTTCGCAGATCAACTCCAGCACGTCACGCTCGCGCGCCGTCAGATCAGTAAAAGACGCGCTGAGGAGTTTCGGCGAATTGACGCTTTTCACATTGGCAAGCTTCTCGATCAGCGTGCGACTGAACCATGACGCGTCTTTCATCACTTCTTCGATCGCCGCCACCAGCTCCAACTCAGTGCGTTTACGCTCGGTGATGTCCATCATCACCAGCAGGTAGCAAGGGTTGTCCTGAATGTTCACGGTGTCGGCCGACACGGCGCAGTCGATCAGCTCGGCGTTTTTCTTTCGCAGGCTGACATCGATGCGGTCCAGGCTGGCCGATTTCTCCAAGGCGGCAAACAGGCGTGCCTGAGCACCCTTTTCATGGATAAAGCCGATTTCCGTAATGGTCTTGCCCAGCACTTCTTCACTGGGATAAGCGAAGGTGTCGAGGAAGGCTTCATTGATATCCATCACCACCTGATCGCTGGCGCCGCATACCAGGATCGGTACCGGAGTCAGGCGAAAAGCCTTGGCGAACCGCTCTTCACTTTGACGCAGCGCTACCTCGACCTTGCGCCGGGGTTCCATATCGACAAAGGAAAACAACATGCAGTCCTCTTCGTTGAAATCCAGCGGCTGCCCGGCAACGATTACCTGTTTGCTACCGCCCTCAGGAAGTTTCAATTCAGCCTGCATTTGCGGAATGGTCGCGTGTTCACGCAATCGTGCGATTGCCAGGTCCTTTTTTTCGGCACCCTCCAGGATATCCAGCTCATAGGTCGAAGCACCGATCACTTGATCGCGGGTGTAACCGGTCATCTCCAAAAAGCCCGAGTTGACCTTGATGTAGCGCAAATCGCTGAGACGGCAGATCACTGCCGGCGCCGGATTGGCATGGAATGTCTTTTCGAACCGCTGTTCAGCGCTGGCCCATTCCGTCACATCGTCCATGATCAGTACCAGCGACTCAGGGTCGCCGGCACTGTCGGTCAGCACCATGCTGCGCACGTTGTGTACCCAGACGCGTTCGTCATCGTCAACCGGGGTCACTTCAACCAGCACGTCACCGAAGGTCTCGCCACGGGCAACGCGGTTGATCGGGTAGTTTTCGACGGCGACCGGGTGATTATTGCGATAGCGCAAGGCAAAACGCTTGGCGTACTCCGTGGAATCGGCGCCCAGATCGCTGATGCGACCCACACCGTGCATCGTCAGTGCAGCTTCGTTCGCCCACAGAATGGTCTGGTCAAGTTCGAGCAGGATCACACCATCAGACAGGCCGGCGATGATCTGCTGCAATTGGCGGCGATTGGTTTCGGTGGTCAGGACGTCCTGGCTCATTGGCTCTCCACTTATAGGTCCGCACCAACTTGCGGTGCTCAGTGAAGATGTCGACCTCAGCGACTTGCGATAGTGCAAAGGCCTTCAACGGCCGGTGCAGTTTCCCTATGTAGCAGCTGTCGAGCCTGCGAGGCTGCGTTCGGCTGCGGTGTGGCGAGGGGATTTAGCGAACTGTCGCAGCGGCCCCAAAATCTTTGCGACTGCTGCGCAGTCGAACGGGGATAAATCCCCTCGCCACACCGCAGCCTCGCAAGCTCGACAGCTGCTACAGCTGACGACGCCGGTTGTTACTGGTTTTTCGTGTCCTCCAGGACCAACTCCCGCAAGGTATCCAAAAACAGCTTCAGCACCGGCGATTCGTCGTCGGCGCGGTACGTGGCGTACAGCGGCACTTCCGGCAATGCCGGCGTCAACCGACGAAACACCAGTCCTGCAGGCGCCAACTGCTCAATAGACGCAGGCAACAGCGCCACGCCGAACCCGGCCCGCACCAGGCTGAGCAGCGTTTGTACTTCGATCACCTGCTGGCGAATCTGCGGGGTGAACCCGGCCTTGATGCAGCACTGATACAGAAAATCCGCAAACCTCGACTGTTTGAGCTCCAATGCCACGAAGGGCTCGGTTGCCAGGTCCAGCGGCGCCAAAACCTCTCGCGCCGCCAAGGGATGTTCAGCGGGCATTACCACGCGAATCGGCTCATAGATCAGCAGCTCATTGCGCAGCAACGGATCGTCGTAACCCACACGAAACACGCAGGCATCAATGCGCTTTTCCTTCAGCGCCTTGACCTGCGCCGCTGGCGTCATCTCATGCAGGCGCCAGTTGACCTGCGGATAGCGCTCGCGAAACAGGTGCAACGCACGAGGCAATACGCCGACCATGACCGAACTGATCATGCCGATTTCCAGCTCACCCAATTGCCCGCGACCGGTCTGACGCGTCAGGTCGAGGGCGCGGTTCAGCTGCTCGAACACCAGCGGCGCCTGTTCCTTGAGCATTTGCCCGGCCGCCGTCAACTCGACCCGGTGGTGACTGCGCTCGAATAACGGTGTGCCGAGTTCATCCTCCAACAAACGAATCTGCTGACTCAACGGCGGCTGGCAAATGTGCAACCGCGTGGCCGCCCGACCGAAATGCAGCTCTTCGGCCAGCGCCATGAAATAGCGCAACAGTCGCAGGTCCATGGCGGATTATCCCAAGGTCAGAGGCGTCGAACGCTGGCGTACGCCGGTCAGGCTGAACAAGGCGTTGGCGATGGCCGGCGCCACCGATGGGCTGCCCAATTCACCGACGCCACCGGGCTTGCCCGGCTCACCGTCCAGCACCAGGATGTCCACCGCCGGCATGTCGGACATGCGCGTCACCCGGTAGTCATGGAAGTTGCTCTGCACCACCCTGCCCTGTTTGATGTCCATGCGGTCGAACAACGCGTGGCCGAGCCCCCACATCAAACCGCCGTAGATTTGCTCTTCGACGCCTCCCGGTGACACTGCCAGGCCGCAATCGACCACGCAGGTCAGCTTCTCCACGCGAGCCACGCCGTCCTTTTTCGACACCTGCGCGACCACTGCAATAAAACTGGTGTAACCCTGGTTGGTGGCGATACCGAGCGCCGTCCCCTCCGGCAACGACTGCCCCCAACCGGCACGCTCGGCGGCACTTTTCAGCACCGCGACATGCCGTGGCCGCTCTTGCATGTGGGCGAGCCTGAAGGTCAGCGGATCCTGCCCGGCACCATGGGCCAGCTCATCCATGAAGCTTTCGACCGCGAAAACATTCGGGATGAAACTCACCGAACGGTACCAGCCGCTGGGCACCTGGCTTTCATGCTTGACCCACACCAGATCGAGATTCGCCGGGCGGTACGCAAAGTCCCACGCGGTGATGGCCTCGGTGGTGCTGTAGTCCATGTGATCGGGACGTTCGAAATAGCCCGGTTCCCACTGCTCCGGCGACGCGGGCGACACCGCCTCAAGTCGCAATGCCGTCAAATGCCCCTGGGCATCCAGCGCGCCTTTGGCTCGATGCAAGGTCGCCGGGTGCATGAACAGCGAGCGCATTTCATCTTCGCGGCTGTTCATCAACTTCACCGGCACCTTGGCTTGTTGCGCCAGGTAAGCCACTTCGAACAACCAGTATTTGGCCTCGCGCGCACCGAAACTGCCACCGGACACCAACTCATTGATCGTGACCTTTTCCTTGGCGATCTTGCACACGGTTTGCGCCGCATCCAGTGCCGAGGAAGGCACCTGCACGCCACCCCAATAGGTGATCCCGTCGTTCTGAACCTGTGCGGTGATGCACACCGGCTCCAACGGGTTTTGCACTTTGTACGGCATGCGGTAATCGGCTTCGAGCAGCTTCGCCGCCGTCGGCCATTGACCATCGACATCGCCGGCCTTCATGGCAGACACCCGCTGAGCACGCGTGTCATCGAGGGCCAACGCTTGTGCGGCAGCCAGTTCATCACTGTCGAACCTGGCCAGCGGAGAATCGCTCCACTGCACCTTTAGCACCGCACGCCCCTGCTGCGCGGCCCAGTAGTTCTCGGCCAACACCGCAACGCCTTCCTGATTGCCGCCCAGCACGTCCGGCCGCCCTGGAATCGCGATCACTTTACGCACGCCCGGCACTTGCAACGTTGCCGCCGAATCCACCGACACCACCTTCGCGCCGACCACCGGCGTGCGCTCAATCACGGCCACCAACATCTCGGGCAACACCACATCAATGCTGTACTTGAATCGCCCGCACACCTTCGCCGCGGCATCACGTTTATGCCGTAGCTTGCCAATGTATTTGAACTGCGCCGGGTCTTTCAGGGTGACGTGGGTCGGGGCGGGCAAATGCGCGGCGACTCCGACCAGTTCGCCGTAACCGAGGCGGCGCTGGCTGGCGCTGTGAACCACGTAACCTTCTTGCGTGGTGCAACTGTCAGGTCTGACCTTCCACTGTTTGGCGGCAGCGCTGATCAGCAACGCCCGAGCCGTGGCGCCGGCCATGCGCAAGCGATCGTACTCCAGGGAAACGCTGGTGCTGCCGCCAGTGGAGAAGACTTTCCAGACCGGGTGAATGTAGGTGTCGAAGAACGGATTTTCGGGGGTGATCACCTGCACGGTCATCGGATTGACGTCCAGTTCCTCCGCCACGCAGGCCGCCAATGCCGTCTGGGTGCCGGTCCCGGAATCGTGCTTGTGCACCACCAGTCTCACCGTGCCATCGGGCAACACCCGAACCCAGGCATTCGGTTCGAATGTGGCCGCAGGCGCTGGCGCTTTCGGGTCGCTGGCGGCCCCACCCGAAGGCAGGTAAAACGCGATGGCCAGACCGGCAGCAACGGTCGCGGTTTGCTTGAGAAAAAGTCTGCGGGGCAACTCACCTTGAGTGAAGCTCATCACGCCTCCTTCGGCGCATTGGCGGCGCGCTTGATGGCTTTGTTGATCCGTCCATAGGTGCCGCAACGGCACAGGTTGCCGGACATCGCGTTGCGAATAGAGTCATCGGTGACCGCCGCCCCGGTGTTGAGCAATGCTGCCGCCGACATGATCTGACCGGATTGACAGTA
Organism: Pseudomonas sp. MDV22-iso1; assembly: GCF_058145095.1. Classification (NCBI taxonomy): domain Bacteria; kingdom Pseudomonadati; phylum Pseudomonadota; class Gammaproteobacteria; order Pseudomonadales; family Pseudomonadaceae; genus Pseudomonas; species Pseudomonas sp. MDV22-iso1. The sequence continues at coordinate 130,737 of NZ_JBYVMF010000014.1, read as the reverse complement.
ACCGCATTGCGGGACATCTTCGGCAACCCAGGCCAGTTGCAGCGGATGCTGTTCGGTCGCTGACAAGCCTTCGATGGTGGTGATGCTGTGCCCCGCCACGACGGCAACCGGCAGTTGGCACGAACGCACTGCGACACCGTCAAGGTGCACGGTGCAGGCGCCGCACAGACCCATGCCGCAACCGAACTTGGTGCCCGTGAGTTTCAAGTGGTCACGCAGTACCCATAACAAGGGCATGGAGGGCGACGTCTCTACCAGCTCGCGTCGTTCGCCGTTTACCGTGAATTCGATCATTGTCAGGCTCCAAGAGAGCGGCCCGTCTTTGTGCAGGCCTGGTGATCGATTATTGGAAGCCTGCGCAATATCGGGCCAGCGACGATTTCTGCCACGTTGTGTAAGTAGGACTAACAGCATGTACAAGCGATACCCGTCGGTGCAGTCCATGAGCGCATTCATTCAGGCCGCCCGCAGCGGCAGTTTCTCCAGCGCTGCGCGCAAGCTCGACCTGACCCACAGCGCCATCAGCCAGCAAATCCGCTCCCTGGAAGACTTCATCGGCCAGCCCCTGTTCGTCCGTGAAGGCGGCGGCAGCAACCTGACCGACGCCGGGCAGCTGTTCGCCAGCGTGCTGTCCGATGGGCTGGCACAAATCGACCGCGCACTGTCCTCGGTGAAAAACCGCAGCGTGGCGCAACGGCTGACCCTGGACGTCGACAGCGAACTGGCCCAGAGCTGGCTCAATCCGCGCCTGCCGCAGCTGCTGGAACTCCTGCCCGACCACGAGGTGGTACTGCTGTCGATGCCACGCTCGGATCGCAGCTCGTTCGAACGAGTGGACCTGGCGTTGCGCTACGGGTATGGCGATTGGGAAGACTGCGAGATGACGCAGATTTGTGGCGACAGCGTCAGTGCCGTGGCCTCACCGGCCCTGCTTGAGCGGCATGGTTTGCAAGTGCCGATCACGCCAGCGCAGATACTGCAATTGCCATTACTGGGGTACACGCGCAGGTCGTGGATTCCGTGGCTGGACGCCGCCGGAATGACCCCGACCGAACCGGCGGCGCGAGTGGTTTTCGATAATGCGGCGAACCTGATTGCGGCGGCCGAGGCTGGCGTAGGTGCTGGATTGGTGCGCGGGTTACTGGCGGCCGACGCACTACGTAGTGGGCGTTTGGTGGCGCTGAACAAGGCGCAGATTCCGGCGCATTACAACCTGTATGCAGTGTGGCCGATCGGGCATGGAGAGCGGGTGGCGCCGGTGGTTGAGGCGATCGAGTTGTTGGCCCGTCGCACACGGGATGACCTCATTGTTGAATAGACATGAGGTCGACCCCTGCATATTTCCTGATATATTCAGCACGTTTGATAATTAAATGAATTGCAGTATAGCGTTGATATTTACCAGTTGCTAATGTACTAAAATAATTAATGGCTATATTCCAGTGAGTAACATCGAGCACGGTCGCGCCATGTCCCGGAATGTTTATTTCCCCCTTCGGATCACGCATGTAGAAGGGCCGATTTACGTCAGGATATTTTTCAAATTTATAACCCGCTTTTGCGTCTTTATAAGCATTGACTCGATCAGTTAAACTTAAACGGCGCAGATCGTTATTGACGCTGTAACGGTTTTGCCGCCCTAGTGCGGATTCATTTTCAGTCAGGGTCTGCGCAACCGCTTTTTTCTTACGTTGAATGGCGGCACTTTGTCCTGGTCGAAAACGTTTGCTGTTTGCTGCTTTAGATGCTGCACTCGTGCCGGCTACCGCATTATCTCCCGTCGAAAGCGGCGCTGAGATTGCCTTGGTTTTGACTACGCGACCTGTCGCTACGCTCTTTAGAAACGCATCCATCACTTCCGTTATCATGCCAGACACATGCCCCGATTCATCACTCCTGTTTGCCGGGTCTCCCTCGCAATACGCATACGCATTTAACCCGCCTGCACCAAACGGACTCCAACTGTCCGGGCTATTGAAACGCATCAACACCGGGTTGTACTGCCGATATCCATTCCCCAGATTATAATGCCCGGTCACAGCGTCCGGTCGTTCGCCGTTGAAGCCCAACAAACTGGTCAAACCACTTTCGCCAGGACGGTGACCATAGGGTGAATAAACGATCGCCTGTTGCACAGGACTTCCATTAAGAGTATTCAGTACCGAGCGTTGCTGATCAGTTGCCAGCAGCGCGCTGTCGATTACGTTGTCCTCACATCGTTGCTGCGCCAACAATTGGTCGTCGTGCTGGAACACAGAATGCTGCATCGTCCCCTGAATTTCGGTGGCCAGACGACTTTTGCAATAAAAGCGTTCAAGCCCGGTCCTATCCGACTGGGCGTGACTGATCAAGCGATCCAGAGGATCGTAGCCATAGTGGCAAAGCAAACGCGGTGGCAGACTAGACATTGGGGGCTCCGAGCTTCAAGGTCTGGGAGCATGAGTATCCGCTGCGTCCCCCGAACTGTGAACTATCAGAACTGTTAAGTTCAGCGGCTTTCTGATTGCCTTTACTTCCCAATGAACGTTCTTCCAAGAGATCTTTGTACACAATCATGACGCCATCGCCAGCCCGCTGGCTCCCACATTGGAATGCTCTCCCCTGTGGGAGATCCCGGCGCATTACAGCCTGCATACGGTGTGGCCGCTCGGGCATGGAGAGCGGGTGGCGCTGGTGGTTGAGGTGATCGAGATGTTGGCCTGTCGAACACTGGAATGACCTGTCACAGGTGATATGACCTCATTATTGAATAGACATGAGATCGATACCCGTATATTTCCTAATGTATTCAGCACGTTCTATAACTAATTTACTGGCAGCAACATGATCGCGTAAACCAAATAGCCTTTTATTGTCAAAGTAATTAATTGCTACATTCCAGTGAGTAACATCGAGGACCGGCGCGCCTTGGCGCGGAATGTTCACCCCCCCATTCAGATCAGGCATGTAGAAGGGCCGGTTCACGTCAGGATATCTTTGAAATCCGTAACCGTACTTCGCGAGTTCATACGCGTCGGCTCGTTCTTTGACTCTAAACTTTTTAAGTTCGTTGTTTACGCTGTAACGGTTTTGTGGCCCTAGCATGGATTCATTTTTTTTCAACGTACGCGCATGCGCGTGGATCTCTCTTTTACGGGCAGCCTCTCGCTTTAACCACAATTTCTTTTTTTTGTTGTTTTAGCTGCTGCACTCGTGCCGGCTACAGCATTATCTACAGTCGAAAGCGGCGCTGAGATTGCCTTGGTTTTGCCAGCGCGACCTGACGCGACATGCTTAAGAAAGGCATCGATCGCCTCCGTTATAAAAATAGCACCAGGCGCATGCCCCGTCTCATCACTCCAGTTCTGCGGATCGCCCTTACAATACGCATAAACATTCAAGCCGCCTTCACCAAACGGACTCCAACTGTCAGGGCTATTAAACCGCATCAAGACCGGATTAAACGCCCGATAACCATTCCCCAGCAAATAATGCCCGGTCACAGGATCCGGCCGTTCACCATTGAAACCCAACAGGCTGGTCAATCCGCTTTCGCCGCGACGATGACCATAGGGGGAATAGGCGATGGGTTGTGGCACTGAGTTTTTATCAAGGGTGTGCAACACCGAGCGTTGCTGATCAGTTGCCAGCAGCGCGCTGTCGATTACGTTGTCCTCACATCGTTGTTGCGCTAACAGTTGGGCGTCGTGCTGAAAGATGGAATGCTGCATCGCCCCTTGAATCTCGGTGGCCAAGCGGCTTTTGCCGTAAAAGCGTTGAAGCGGGTGAGCATCCGTTTGAGCATAACCGGTCAGGCGATCCAACGGATCGTAGCCATAGTGGCAGAGCAAAAGAGGTTGCTGAGAAGTCATTGTTGGCTCCGAGCGTGAAGCTCCTGGAGCTCGAGTATCAGCCTGTCGGCCAAAACTGGTAACTATCAGAACTGTTAGGTTCAGTGGATTTCGGATTGCCCTCATCTCAAAGGTGCGAGACTTGACCGGCTACTCGTGCACACGGCGGACCTCATCGCCAGCCCGCTGGCTTCCACATTGGAACGCACTCCCCTGTGGGAGCCAGCCGGCTGGCGATGAGGCCAGCCGGGTCAACACAAAACCATATCGAACAAGTATCAACCCCTCGCCCAATTAATATTGTACGAACACCACCCCCCCTTCCAATACTCCTCCCCAAGCAGCCAGCGTCCCGAGCCGGATGCGACCAGGCGAGGGAATGCGCAGCCATCTGCGCATAGAAATGGCCGATTGCCCGGGATGCGACTGTTGTGAACCGCAAGGTTCCCTTCCCCGCTATCAGGAGATCGACTTCAATGATCATCGATATCAGCTGCTATCCCACCGACCTGGTGGACCTCGCCTGGAGGCATGACGGTGACCCGTTCACCGGCGAGCGTCTGCTGGAGATGATGGATGGCCCGTACATGGTCAACGGCAAACCTCGCCGCATCGACAAAGCCTTCATCCAGCCGCCGCAGGGCAACACCATTTACACCTGGACCGACGGTGACCTGACCGGTCGCGAGTCCATCGACGCGTACATGGCCTACACCCTGAAAATGGTCCAGACCTACCCGGACCGCTTCATCGGCTGCTTCGTCTACAACCCGCGTTGCGGTGTCGAAAACGGCGTCGAAGCAATCGAGCGCTACGTCAAGGAACACGGCTTCAAGATGGTCCAGATGCAGGCCAACATGCATGCCTACCGTCCTGACCGGGCGCTGGACTGGGTCCGTCCGTGCTTCGAGAAATGTGCCGAGCTGGGCATCCCGGTCAAGCTGCACACCGGTGACGGGCCCTACAGCATCCCGTCGGAATGGGTGCCGATGATCAAGGAGTTCCCCAACGTCGATTTCATCATGGCCCACTTCGGCGTGCAGACCGGTGGGGTCTACGTATTCGAACCGATGCAATGGGCGATGGAGCTGCCCAACGTCTACTGCGAATCGGGCTGGTGCCTGCAATCGCGGATCGTCGAGTTCGCCAAGGTCCTGCCTACCCACAAGATCCTCTTCGGCACCGACACCCCGCCGAACGAACCGGGCATGTGGCTGCGCCTGCTGGAAGTGCTCTGCCACGAGCCGCCACAGGGTTTGAACCTCGACGAGGACACCCTCGAAGACTACCTGGGCAACAACACCGCCCGGATGATCGGCCTCGAACCGACCCCGCCGCCACGTTCCGTTTCCGAAGCAGAGGCGCAGCTCAAGCGCCCCGTTACCACTCAACTGGCCAGGAGCTGAACCGATGATTATCGACACCCATCTGCACCCCACCAACCTGGTCGACGAGGCCTGGCGCCACACCGGCGAACCGTTCACCGGCGAGCGCATGCTCAAGCTGATGGACGGCCCGTACATGATCAACGGCAAACCCCGGCGCATCGACATGGGCTTCATCCAGCCACCACCGGGCAACACCGGTTATCGCGACGGCAACCGCCGGGGCCGCGAGGGCGTGCGTGACTACATGTCCTACGTCGCCGAACTGTGCGTGAAGTACCCGGACCGCTTCATCGGCAACTTCAACTTCAACCCGCGCTGGGGACCGGAAAACGGTGCGGCGGAGCTGGAATTCCACATCAAGGAATACGGCTTCAAGATGCTCAAGCTGCACGCCAACATGCACGGTTATCGTCCGGATCGCGCCCTGGACTGGCTGCGCCCGGCGATGAAAGTCTGCGCCAAGTACAACATCGTGGTGCTGATCCACACCGGTGACGGTCCGTACACCATTCCGACGATGTTCTACCCGATCATCCGCGAGTTCCCGATGGTCAACTTCATCATCGGTCACTTCGGCATCCAGACCGGTGGCAACTATTCGTTCGAAGCGTTCTGGATGGCCATGGACACGCCGAACGTGTACTGCGAATCCGGCTGGTGCTTCCAGTCACGCATCGTCGAATTCGCCAAGGACCTGCCACGCAACAAGATCGTCTTCGGCACCGACTCACCGCCGAACGAACCGGGAATGTGGCTGCGCGAACTGGAGGTGCTGTGCTCGCCAGCGCCGCAGGGTCTGGGCATCGATGAGGATCACCTCGAGGATTACCTGGGCAACAACATCGCGCGGTTGTGCGGCATCGAACCAACGCCGCCACCCAAGGATCTGATCGAGGCGGACATTCGCCTGACCACGACTTACCTGTAGTTAACTCATAACCCTGGTTAATGAGGGGATGAGGATATGAGCTCATTCCGTGGCGAGGGGATTTATCCCCGTTGGGTCGCAAAGCGACCCCAAAACCAGCAAACGCGTTGTATCAGGCTAACCGCGCTTACCGGTTTTACGACTGCTTCGCAGCCGAACGGGGATGAATCCCCTCGCCACAAAGGCCCTTAGATCCACAGGCCCACAGGTCCTCAGGCCCCCAGGTAACAGTGCAACAACACAGCGACTTTACAGGCGCGAAGATGAATCGGCGTTCGATCGACCGGCGGGCCAACGGCTTGTCGATCGAACGTCGCCCTCAACCCTGCGCGCCTGCTTTTTACGAGGTGAAAGCATGACCCTCTCTACGCTCGGCGATACCCAGGACTTTCACGCATTCATCGATGCCTATCACCGACAGTACCCCGACGATGTGCTGACCCTTTCTGAATCGCTTTCTGCCGATCAGGATGTCACTGCCCTGGTCGATGCCCTGGCTGCACAGGGCCGCGATCCGCTGCTGATCTGCGAAAACGTCGGCACCCTCGGCGTTCCGGTCGCCACCAACCTGTTCGCCTCCCGAACCCGCATCGCCCGTATTTTCGGCGTGAATCCAGCGCAACTGCACGAGACCTTCCAGGCCCGCGCCAACCATCCGATCCCGCCGCGCTACGTTGAAACCGGCCCGGTGCTGGACGAAATCTTCGAAGGCGAAGCGGTAGACCTGGCGCTGTTGCCGATGCTCAAGCACTTCGACAGCGACCGCGGCCCGTACATCACCAACGCCATCATCATTGCCGAAGACCCGGTCAGCGGCATTGCCAACATGAGCTACCACCGCTCGATGCGCCACGCCCGCCAGGCCCTCGCCACCAGCCTGCATTCCCGTGGCCACCTGTGGCGCATGCTGCAAACCGCCCGGGAACGCGGCGAGGAATTACGCGTTGCCATGGTCGTCGGCGCCCATCCGCTGTTCATGCTCGCCGCTGCTGCGCGGTTGCCCTTTGGCAGCGATGAGCGGGCGGTCGCCGGCGGCCTGTTTGGCGCACCGCTGGAACTGGTCAAGACCCCGCGCTACGGCATTGGTGTGCCGGCCTACGCAGAGTTCGTACTGGAAGGCGCCATCGATCCTGCGGCCTATGCAGAGGAAGGTCCGTTCGGGGAATTCAGCGGCTATTCCTCAGACCGTTCGACCAACAACGTGCTGCGAGTCGACACCCTGATGCGGCGCAAGGATGCCTGGCTGGTGGACGTGGTGGGCGGCCGTTACGCCGAACACCTGACCCTTGCGCGGCTGCCCCGGGAAGCGGAGATGAGCGAAAAACTCAAGGCGCGCTTCCCCGCCGTCACCGCCGTGCACTACCCCAATTCCGGCACGCACTTCCATTGCTATGTCGCACTGGATCAGAGCCGTGACGGCGAGGCCCGGCAGATCATGCTGGCGTTGCTGGGGTGGGACCCTTACCTGAAAACCGTGATCGCGGTGGACAGCGACATCGACATTACCGACGACAGTCAGGTGCTGTGGGCGCTGGCCACACACTTCCAGCCCCACCAGGACATCTTCGTCATCGACGGTCTGCCGGGCAGCCCACTGGACCCTTCCTCTTCGGTCAACGGCACCACCTCGCGCATGGGCCTGGATGCCACCCGCGGTTCCGGGTTCGACGGAATAAAGGCACAACTGGATCAGGACGCGGTTGAACGCGCACGCAACCTGCTCGCGAGCTACCCATCATGAATCGCCAGCGCATCGTCGTCGGCATCAGTGGCGCGTCCGGGTTCATTTACGGCGTGCGCCTGCTGGAGTTGTTGGCGCAGTTGAATGTCGAGAGCCACTTGATCATCAGCCGCGCCGCACTGCTGACCATGGCCCATGAAACCGACTACAAACTGGCGGACGTCACCGCCCTGGCGAGTCATTACCACCGTGCTGACGATGTCGCCGCCGGGATTGCCAGCGGTTCGTTCCGCTGCCTGGGCATGGTCGTGGCGCCGTGTTCGATGCGCACCCTGGCGGAAATTGCCACCGGCACGTCATCGGGCCTGATCGGCCGCGCCGCCGACGTGACGCTGAAGGAACGTCGAACCCTGGTGCTGATGGCCCGGGAAACCCCGTTGACCCTCGCGCACCTGCGCAACATGACGGCCGTTACCGAGATGGGCGGGATCATCGCCCCACCCGTGCCGGCCTTCTACGCCCGCCCGCAAAACCTTGCACAAATGGTCGATCACAGCCTCGGCCGCGTTCTTGACCTGTTCGGCCTCGATGCCGGCACCGCAACGCGCTGGCGAGAACCACCAGTCACACAATTCCCCTGTGGGAGCCAGCCTGCTGGCGATGGCGGTAGATCAGTCGCCATCGTCGCTGAATGACCCGCCGCCATCGCCAGCAGGCTAGCTCCCACAATTGATCGCATTTCCGCAAAACACAGGTAAGGAGCTCTAAATGAACACACCATTCAACGCCCCAACCCCCAACCGCAAAATCCCGGTGACCATCCTCACCGGTTTCCTCGGCGCCGGTAAAACCACCCTGCTCAACTACATCCTCAAGGAAAACCACGGCCGCAAAATTGCCGTGATCGAAAACGAATTCGGCGAAGTCGGCATCGACGGCGACCTGGTGCTCAGCTCCGAAACCGAAGAAATCTACGAGATGGTCAACGGCTGCGTGTGCTGTACCGCCGAGGTGCGCGAGGACCTGGTGCGTATCGTCCGCGAGTTGGTGGCGCGGCCTGTGCGGCTGGACCATATCCTGATCGAAACCAGCGGCCTGGCCGATCCGTACCCGGTGGCGCAGAGCTTCTTCATCGACGACCCGATTGCCGATGAAGTGGAGCTGGACGCCATCGTGACCATGGTCGATGCCAAACACATCGCCCAACACCTGGAAGACTTGAAGCTCGATGGCGTGGACAACCAGGCCGTGGACCAGATCGTTTGCGCCGACCGGATCGTCATCAACAAAGTCGACCTGGTCAGCGCTGCCGAAGTCGCTGCCCTGAGTGAAAAAATCCGTGGTTTGAACGCGACGGCGGAGCTGGTGACCTCCAGCTACGCCGAGATCGACCTGACGAAAATCCTCGGCATTGGTGCCTTCGAATCCACGCAAAAACTCATGGAAATCGGCTCGGAGCATGATCATCACGCCGAAGAACATCATCACGATCTGGATCATGACCACGACCCGAGTGTTTCGTCGGTCGGGATCGCCGTCGACGGGGCCGTGAACCTCGGTGCGTTCCACCGCTGGATCAGCGAACTGCGCACCGAGCAGGCCGACAATCTGTACCGCATGAAAGGCGTGCTGGCGGTCAAGGATCAGGATCAGCGCTATGTGCTGCAAGGCGTACACAGTCTGGTGGAGTTCCGCGCATCGACCTTGTGGGGCACCGAACCGCGCTCCAGCAAAATCGTATTCATCGGCCGCGACCTGGACCGCGCGGCGTTGAACCAGGGCTTTGCCGCCTGCCTGGCAGGCTGAACAAAGGCATCGGAGCCGGTGGATGGCGGGTCCGAGGCGCATCGATGTGAAAAGGCAAAGCACAATTTCCTGTAGGAGTGAGCCTGCTCGCGATGACGGTGGACCAGTTGACATCTCTGTTAATGACACACCGCCATCGCGAGCAGGCTCACTCCCACAGGGGATATGTATTGCCGGGCATCAGAACGAATACCCCTCTCTACAGCATAAAAACAGCAAGAGGTGTTTCTCCATGTCGTCAGCCAACACAACAACCCCCCTCCATCCGGTAGACCAGGTTCTGCCGATCCGACAGATGCTCACCCTCGGCCTGCAGCACATGGCCGTCTCGTACATCGGCGCCATCGCCGTGCCGTTGATCGTCGCCAGCGCCTTGAAAATGTCCCAGGCGGACACCGTGGTCTTGATCAGCACCACGCTGTTTTGCTCGGGCATCGCCACCTTGTTGCAAACCGTGGGTTTCTGGAAATTCGGCGTGCGCCTGCCGATCCTTCAGGGCGTTGCATTCAGCAGCGTTGGCCCGGTCATCGCCATCGGCAGCAACCCGGAGGTGGGATTTGCCGGGGTCTGCGGAGCGGTGATCGGCGCGGGGATTTTCACCATGCTGGTCGCGCCCTTCGTGGGGCGATTGCGGCGGTACTTTCCGCCGGTGGTCACCGGGTGCATCGTCACCGTAATCGGCTTGCAGCTGTTCCCGATTGCCTATGAGTGGGTCGGTGGCGGGCGACATGCCAGCGATTTCGGCGCGCCGGCGTACCTGGCCGTGGCCGCCGTGGTGCTGCTGACCATTCTGCTGGTCAACCGCTATGGCAGCCCGATGCTGCGCAACATGGCGGTGCTGGTGGGCATGCTGGTGGGGGCCGCGCTGGCCTATGGACTGGGCATGGGCAGTTTCAGCAGCGTGCAGGAATCGCCCTGGCTCACCGTGCCCTACCCCTTCTACTTTGGCCTGCCGACCTTCAGCCTGATCCCGATCGCCACCATGGTGGTGGTAATGATCGTGCAGATGGTCGAATCCATGGGGTTGTTCGTCGCGATCGGCGACATCGTCGACAAACCCGTGGAAGACAAACAGGTGATCAACGGCCTGCGCGCCAATGGCCTGGCGAGCACCATCGCCGGTATGTTCGCGGCGTTCCCGTTCATTGCCTTCATGGAAAACGTCGGGTTGGTGATTCTTACCGGCGTGCGCAGTCGGTGGGTGGTGGCGATCAGCGGGTTGTTGATGTGTTCCGTGGCGCTGGTGCCAAAGGCCGGGGCGATCATCGCTTCAATGCCGACCGCAGCCCTCGGCGGCGCCGGGATCGCGATGTTTGGTGTGGTCGCCGCAGCCGGTATCCAGACCCTGGCCAAGGTCGACTACGAGCGCAATCGCTACAACGTGCTGATTGTCGGTTTCACCATCGCCGCCGCTTTGGTGCCGGTGCTGGCCCCGGCCTTGTTCAAGCAACTGCCTGAGTGGAGCCAGCCGTTCCTGCACAGCAGTGTCGTGATCGCCTGCATCGTGTCGGTGCTGCTCAACGCCTCGCTCAACGGCGTCAGCGTTCCTGACAGCGCCGCCACCAAACCCGCCTCCCACAGCCTTTGACTGGAGAAGCCCCATGACTCAACTGCAAAATATCCTGATCAAAAACCCGCTGGCGGTGATGACCGGCCTGCGGGGCGCCCGTGCCCGAGCCGGCAGCGTCGACATCCGCGTGGTCAACGGGCGCATCGCCGAGATGGCCGCCGGACTGGAGGCGCAACCCGGCGAGCGCGTCATCGATGCTCGACACTGCCTGGTGTATCCGGGCTGGATCAACACGCACCATCACCTGTTCCAGAACCTGCTGAAAGCCGTGCCTGAAGGCTTGAACGAGGACCTGCAAGGCTGGCTGGCGAGCGTGCCCTACCCGCGTCTCAACCGTTTCACGCCACAGTTGTCACGCATTGCCGCGCGGTTGGGCATGGCCGAATTGTTGCTTTCGGGCGTGACGACCTGCGCCGATCACCATTACCTCTATCACTCCCACGGCACCACCGAGACCGGGGACCTGCTGTTCGACATGGCCGACGAATTCGGCCTGCGATTTGTCCTGTGCCGCGGCGGTGCGCTGGAGTCCGCCAGCGCCCACCCGGGGTTCTCGAAAACCACACTGCAACCGGAGACGCTGGACCAGATGGTCGGCGACATCGAGCGGCTCAAGTCGACGTATCACCAGGACATCCCGGACGCAATGCGCCGGGTCGTGGTAGCCCCCACCACGCCGACTTTTTCGCTGCCACCGACCTTGCTGCGGGAACTGGCGCACACCGCACGCGGCCTCGGCCTGCGGCTGCACACACACCTGTCAGAGACGCAGAACTACGTGAATTTCTGCCGGGAAAAATACAACTGCCTGCCCGTGGAATTCGTCGCCGAACACGAATGGCTCGGCCCCGACGTCTGGTTCGCCCATGCCGTACATCTGCAACCCGGCGAAATCCGCGTGCTCGCGCAAACCGGCACCGGTGTTTCCCACTGCCCGGTGAGCAATGCGCGGTTGGGCAGCGGGATCGCGCCGATCCCCCAGATGGTCGAAGCCGGCGTGCCCGTTTCCCTCGGCGTGGACGGCGTGGCGTCGAACGAGTCCGGGAGCATGGTCGGCGAAGCCAACACCGCATGGCTGATTCATCGGGCGGAACAAGGGGCCTCGGCAACCACGGCAGAAGACGTCATCCACTGGGGCACGGCCGGCGGCGCGCAGGTGCTGGGACTCGGTGCGGTGGGCACGCTGGAGATCGGTCAAGCGGCGGATCTGGTGATCTATGGCCTGGACCACCCACGCTTCTTCGGCTTCCACGACATCGCCGTTGCACCCGTGGTCGCAGGTGAACCGATTGCCGTGCGCTACAGCCTGGTCGGTGGACGCGTCGTGGTGGATGACGGCGTGATCCCGGGCCTGGACCTCGAGCGCATGCGCGCCGAAGCCTGGGAAGGCGTGCAGCAACTTATGTACGTCGACGACTGATCAAGGTGCCCCAAGTCTGCACCCTGTAGGACCTGCAGGAGCTGCAGGAGCTGCAGGAGCTGCAGGAGCTGCAGAAACTGTAGGACCTGTAGGAGCTGTCGAGTGAAACGAGGCTGCGATCTTTTGACTTGGCTTTTAAAAGCAAGATCAAAAGATCGCAGCCTCGTTTCACTCGACAGCTCCTACAGGGGATTTGCACCCAGGTAATCGATGCCCGTTACGGAGATCTTCAGGCGGCCAACTGCCCTTTCGCAATCGCCGCCGAAGCCGCCAGCATCGCCCGCAACAACACCGCACACCCGGCTGCCAGATCATCTGGCGCTGCGTTTTCGATTTCGTTGTGGCTGATCCCCCCTTCACACGGCACGAAGATCATTCCCGCCGGCCCCAGTTCAGCCAGGAAGATCGCGTCGTGCCCCGCTCCACTGACAATATCCATGTGCGACAAGCCCAACCCCTGCGCCGCATTGCGTACCGCTTCGACACACCCCTTGTCGAAGTACAGCGGCGGAAAATCAGCCGTCGGTGTGAGTTCGAACGTCAGCCCATGCTGCTCGCACGTGGTCTCGATGATCTCGCGCACTTCGGCAATCATCGAATCCAGACGGGCCGGCTCCAGATGCCGGAAGTCCAGGGTCATGCGCACTTCACCAGGGATCACATTACGCGAGCCGGGATACGCCTGCAGGCACCCGACCGTGCCGCAGGCGTGAGGTTGATGGCCGAGCGCGGCGCGGTTGACGGCGCCGACGATGATCGATGCGCCGACCAGAGCATCCTTGCGCAGATGCATCGGTGTCGGACCGGCGTGGGCTTCGACGCCACGCAGTTTCAGGTCGAACCATTTTTGCCCGAGGGCCCCCATAACCACGCCGATGGTTTTGCGTTCGTCTTCAAGGATCGGACCTTGCTCGATGTGCGCTTCAAAATAGGCACCCACCGCATGGCCGCTGACCTTGCGTGGGCCGGCGTAGCCGATGGCATTCAGCGCTTCGCCGACCGTGACACCCTCGGCATCGACCTTGGCCAGGGTTTCTTCAAGGGTGAATTTTTCCGCGAACACGCCGGACCCCATCATGCACGGTGCGAAACGCGAGCCTTCTTCATTGGTCCAGACCACCACCTCCAGCGGCGCTTCGGTTTCCACGCCAAGATCGTTGAGTGTGCGCAGCACTTCGACGCCGGCCAGCACGCCGAAGCAGCCGTCGAACTTGCCGCCGGTGGGCTGGGTGTCAATGTGACTGCCGGTCATCACCGGGGGAAGGTTGGGGTTACGACCGGGGCGGCGGGCAAAGATATTGCCGACGGCGTCGATGCTGACGGTGCAGCCAGCCTCTTCGCACCAACGGACGAAAATGTCCCTGGCCTGACGATCCAGGTCGGTCAGGGCCAGGCGACAAACGCCGCCCTTCACCGTGGCGCCGAGCTGGGCCAGTTCCATGAGCGACTGCCACAGGCGGTCGCGGTTGATGTGCTGATGGGTGGACTGCAGAACGTCTACAGCAGCGTTCATGGTGATCTCCTCAGTTTATCTTCTGATAGTTCTCGAATGCGCTGGAGGGCCCCATCGCGAGCAGGCTCACTCCTACAAGTGAAACGCGTATGACCTGTAGGAGTGAGCCTGCTCGCGATGAGGCCTTTACCTACACCGCAGATTTCGCAATAGACGGACTAGGCCGCATCGAGCACAACCCGTAATAAATCAACCCGCCAAGCGCCGAGCCGGTGAACCAGCCATAGCTGTAGAACCAGCTGAACGCATCACTGCCCAGCGACAGCAGCGTCAACACCACGGGCACGCCAAACGCAATAAAACCGTTCCAGTTCCACGCCGGGTACACGTCATCGCGGTACAAACCTGCCAGGTCCAGCCGCTGTTTCTTGATCAGGAAATAGTCCACCACCATGATCCCGGCAATCGGTCCCAGCAGGCTGGAATAGCCCAGCAGCCAGTTGGAATACACCGTCTCAAGGCTCACGTCAGACACAATCAAACCGAGCTTTTTCAGCAGCTCATGGGCCATCAGCAACAACCCCACCAGCCCGGTCAGCATGACCGCTTTGGTGCGGTTGATCACCTTCGGCGCGATGTTCTGGAAGTCGTTGGTGGGCGAGACGATGTTAGCTGCGGTGTTGGTGGACAGCGTGGCGATGATGATCAGCGCCATGGCCAGCGCAACCCAGACCGGGCTCTGGATATGACCGATCAAGGTCACCGGATCAGAGACCGTGACACCCACCAGCTTCACCGAGGCAGCGGTCATCACCACACCCAATGAGGCGAACAGGAACATGGTCAGTGGCAAGCCGATAATCTGCCCGACGATCTGGTCCTTCTGGCTTTTCGCATAGCGGCTGAAGTCCGGAATATTCAGAGACAGGGTGGCCCAGAAGCCGACCATTGCGGTCAGTCCGGCGGCGAAGTAGCTGACCACGCTCGCGCCTTCCGGACGTTTGGCCGGGATCGCCATCAGCTCGGTCATCGACACGTTCGGCATCGCCCACACCAGCAGCCCTGCGCCCACCAGCACCAACAACGGTGCGGACAGGGTTTCCAGCCACTTGATCGACTCGGCGCCGCGAATCACCACCCACAGGTTCAGCGCCCAGAACACCATGAAGCCGATGACTTCACCGGTGCCACCCAGGGATTTCCAGCCCTCGAACACCGATCCCAGAAACAGGTGGATCGCCAGCCCGCCGAACATTGTCTGGATCCCGAACCAGCCACACGCCACCAGTGCCCGGATCAGGCAGGGAACGTTGGAGCCGAGGATGCCGAAAGAGGATCGCAGTAACACCGGAAACGGGATGCCGTATTTGGTGCCGGGGAACGCGTTAAGCGTCAGGGGGATCAGGACAATGATGTTGGCGAACAGAATCGCCAGCAGCGCCTCACCCACGCTCAACCCGAAATAGGCGGTGAGCACACCACCGAGGGTGTACGTGGGCACGCAGATCGACATGCCGACCCACAACGCGGTGATGTGCCATTTGTTCCAGGTTCGTTCGCGCACCTTGGTCGGTGCCATGTCGTGGTTGTAACGGGGACTGTCGAGGACATCGCTGCCGGCTTCAAGCTCAAACAAGCCGTCGCGCTCGGTCACTTGCGATCTGATCTGTTGCATGGCCGCTCCACTGTTCTTTTGATTATTTTTGCTCATCAGGGGCTGGCGACATCAATAAACATGCCGATCACCCCGCTTGCGCATCGGGCAGATCCATAAAAAAACGGTAACTAACTGAAGTTCATCAGTTTTATTTAAACAACTCATGAGTCCTCGGTAACAGGTCTGTTCACTCAGGCCGAATGCCAGGCAAGTTGTCCGATCAGTCAGGACTCAATCTGGTGCATCAAACTTTTTTCGCGTGTTGCGTATTAACCATAGCCCGTTCTCAAGCAGCTGATTTCACATAGGAAATCTCGTCTATTTTTCGAACCTGTCAAGTGCGTCAAAATGGTGAGAGACGGTACCATTTTGGTGATTTAAGACTTTATTCCTTATCTATCAGCAACTTAAATCAGTCATAAGCTTATAAAAAATAATCTTGCTCATTCCTTGAACTCAGACTAGCTTCTATTCCTGACAGCGATGACAGGAATACACCTGTTTGCGTCTGCTTCATATAAAACATTTAGAACCGGCACAAGTCGGTCATTGCCTGCGAGGAACTCGGAATGTCTCTGTTGATCCGTGGCGCCACCGTTGTTACCCATGATGAAAGTTATCGCGCCGACGTCTATTGCGCCGACGGCGTGATTAAAGCCATCGGTGAAAACCTTGATGTTCCGGCGGGTGCGCAAGTGCTCGACGGCAGTGGTCAATACCTGATGCCCGGCGGCATCGACCCACACACCCATATGCAACTGCCCTTCATGGGCACCGTGGCCAGTGAAGATTTTTTCAGCGGCACCGCAGCGGGACTTGCAGGTGGCACCACGTCGATCATCGACTTCGTGATTCCCAACCCGCAGCAGCCCTTGATGGAAGCCTTTCATCAGTGGCGCGGCTGGGCGGAAAAGTCGGCATCGGATTACGGTTTCCACGTCGCCATTACCTGGTGGAGCGAGCAGGTCCGCGAAGAAATGGCCGAGCTGGTCAGCCATCACGGCGTCAACAGCTTCAAGCATTTCATGGCGTACAAAAACGCGATCATGGCGGCCGACGACACACTGGTCGCGAGTTTCGAACGTTGCCTGGAGCTCGGTGCGGTGCCCACCGTGCACGCCGAGAACGGCGAACTGGTGTATCACCTGCAACGCAAGTTGATGGCCCAGGGCATGACCGGGCCGGAAGCGCATCCGCTGTCGCGACCTTCGCAAGTGGAAGGTGAAGCGGCCAGCCGGGCGATCCGCATCGCCGAAACCCTGGGCACGCCGCTGTACCTGGTGCATGTCTCGACCAAGGAAGCCCTCGACGAAATCACCTATGCCCGCAGCAAGGGGCAGCCAGTCTATGGCGAAGTGTTGGCCGGGCATCTGCTGCTGGACGACAGCGTCTATCAACACCCGGACTGGCAGACTGCCGCCGGTTACGTCATGAGCCCACCGTTCCGTCCTCGAGGCCATCAAGAAGCACTGTGGCATGGCCTGCAATCGGGCAACCTGCACACCACCGCCACCGACCATTGCTGCTTCTGCGCCGAGCAAAAAGCCGCTGGCCGTGACGACTTCAGCAAGATTCCCAACGGCACCGCCGGCATCGAAGATCGCATGGCCGTGCTCTGGGATGAAGGGGTCAATACCGGGCGCTTTTCGATGCAACAGTTCGTGGCCCTGACCTCTACCAACACCGCCAAGATTTTCAATCTGTATCCGCGCAAAGGCGCGATCCGCGTTGGCGCCGATGCCGATCTGGTGTTGTGGGACCCGCAGGGCACGCGGACCATTTCGGCAGCGACGCATCACCAGCAGGTCGACTTCAACATCTTCGAAGGCAAGACCGTGCGCGGGGTGCCGAGCCATACCGTGAGCCAGGGCAAGGTTGTCTGGGCGGACGGTGACCTGCGGGCCGAGCGAGGTGCCGGGCGATACGTCGAACGGCCGGCGTATCCGGCGGTGTTTGATTTGTTGAGCAAGCGGGCTGAGCAGAACAAGCCCACTGCGGTGAAACGCTGAGAGCGGCCTTCGGCCATCGCGGGCAAGCCCGCTCCCACATTTGAAATGCAGGTGATTCAGACACTGCCCATCAGAGGCAGCACCTCAATAACCGTGAGGCAAAAACCGTGATCAAGACCCTCGACCATCTCCCGCATCCCTATGAAAATGCGGCCGCCCTCGCCGGCCACTTCACCGATCTTGCGCCGCCGCTCAACGACCGCCAGGCGCACCTCGAAGCGTCGCGCTGCCTGTATTGCTACGACGCCCCGTGCGTGAATGCCTGCCCGAGCGAGATCGACATCCCCTCGTTCATCCGCAATATTCACGCGGAAAACGTTCAGGGCGCCGCGCACAAGATCCTCTCGGCGAACATCCTCGGTGGCAGTTGCGCTCGCGTCTGCCCCACGGAAATCCTTTGCCAGCAAGCCTGTGTGCGCAACAACGACCATGAATGCGCGCCGGTGCTGATCGGCCTGCTGCAGCGCTACGCCGTGGACAACGCGCACTTCACTGAGCACCCGTTCGCACGCGCCGCCGCCACGGGCAAACGCATTGCCGTGGTGGGCGCCGGTCCGGCGGGGCTTTCCTGCGCTCACCGCAGCGCCATGCACGGCCATGATGTGGTGATTTTCGAGGCGCGGGAAAAGGCCGGTGGCCTCAATGAATACGGAATTGCCAAATACAAACTGGTGGACGATTACGCACAGAAGGAACTGGATTTCCTCCTGCAAATCGGCGGCATCGAGATCCGCCACGGGCAGAAGCTCGGCGAGAACCTGACCCTCAGCGAACTGCACCAGCAATTCGACGCGGTGTTTCTCGGCCTGGGTCTCAACGCCAGCAAGCAACTGGGCCTCAACCACGAAGACGCCCCCGGTTTGGTCGCCGCCACGGATTACATCCGCGAACTGCGCCAGGCCGACGACCTGACCCAACTGCCGCTGGCGGATCGCTGCATTGTCCTCGGTGCCGGCAACACCGCCATCGACATGGCGGTGCAAATGGCCCGCCTCGGTGCTCGCGACGTCAATCTGGTGTACCGCCGTGGCGTGGAAGAAATGGGCGCCACCGGCCACGAACAGGACATCGCCAAAGCCAATCAGGTGCGTTTGCTGACCTGGGCCCAACCGGAGGAAGTATTACTCGACGCCAACGGCAATGTCCGCGGCATGCGTTTCGCCCGCACCCGGCTGGTGGATGGCCGTCTGCAAACCACCGGTGAAACCTTCGAACTGGCCGCCGACGCCATCTTCAAAGCCATCGGCCAGGCCTTCGACGGCACAGCTCTGAGCGACCCGCTGGCCCGCGAACTCAAGCGCCAGGGCGATCGGATCGAGGTCGATGCACAGCTGCGCACCAGTATCCCCGGCGTGTACGCCGGTGGCGACTGCACCAGCCTCGATCAGGACCTCACCGTGCAGGCCGTGCAACACGGCAAACTGGCCGCCGAGGCCATTCACGCCCAACTCGTGCTCAATGTGGAGGCTGCGTAAATGGCCGATCTATCGATCAACTTCGCCGGTATCAAATCCCCCAACCCATTCTGGCTCGCCTCCGCGCCGCCCACCGACAAGGCCTACAACGTGGTCCGCGCCTTCGAGGCCGGCTGGGGTGGCGTAGTCTGGAAAACCCTGGGTGAAGACCCGGCGGCGGTCAACGTGTCTTCGCGCTACTCGGCGCACTTCGGCGCCAACCGTGAAGTGATGGGGTTCAACAACATCGAGCTGATTACCGACCGCTCACTGGAAATCAACCTGTGGGAAGTCACCCAGGTCAAAAAGGACTGGCCGGACCGCGCGCTGATCGTTTCGCTGATGGTGCCCTGCGTCGAAGAGTCGTGGAAATTCATCCTGCCGCTGGTGGAAGCCACCGGTGCCGACGGCATCGAACTGAACTTCGGTTGCCCCCATGGCATGCCCGAACGCGGCATGGGCGCAGCGGTCGGACAGGTCCCGGAGTATGTCGAACAGGTCACCCGTTGGTGCAAGACCTATTGCTCGCTCCCGGTCATCGTCAAGCTCACGCCGAACATCACCGACATCCGCGTCGCCGCCCGCGCGGCCCATCGAGGCGGTGCCGATGCGGTGTCGTTGATCAACACCATCAACTCGATCACCAGTGTCAACCTGGAGCGCATGGTCGCCAACCCTGTCGTCGGCAACCAAAGCACCCACGGCGGTTACTGCGGTTCAGCGGTCAAGCCCATTGCGCTGAACATGGTCGCCGAGATCGCGCGGGACCCGCAGACCCGGGGCCTGCCGATCTCCGGCATCGGCGGCATTGGCACGTGGCGCGACGCCGCAGAGTTCATCGCCCTGGGCAGCGGATCGGTTCAGGTGTGCACGGCGGCGATGCTGCACGGCTTCAGGATTGTCGAGGAAATGAAAGACGGACTGTCCCGCTGGATGGACAGCCAGGGCTACGCCAGCGTGGCGGATTTTTCAGGACGTGCGGTGGCCAACACCACGGACTGGAAGTACCTGGATATCAACTATCAGGTGATCGCCAAGATCGATCAGGAGGCCTGCATCGGCTGCGGTCGTTGCCACATTGCCTGCGAAGACACCTCGCACCAGGCGGTGGCCAGCATCAAGCAGGCGGACGGAACGCATAAATATGAAGTGATCGACGACGAGTGCGTAGGCTGCAACCTGTGCCAGATCACCTGCCCGGTGCAGGACTGCATCGAGATGGTGCCGATGGACAGCGGCAAGCCGTTTCTGGACTGGAATCATGACCCGAGGAACCCGTATCACGTTGCTGTTTGAGTTCAGCGGCGTCTGAATGGACGCCATCGCGGGCAAGCCACGCTCCCACAGGATCTGAGTACAACCGACGTCAGGCCGGTCGACACAGAACCTGTGGGAGCGTGGCTTGCCCGCGATGGCGTCAGCAGCCCCGACTATCAGTTCTGTTAGTAGACAAGGATTCAGGGTTACCCGACTCTAGCAACACTCCACCGGCAATGGACCCACGCCTATGTCCTCGTCTTTGAAAATACGCCGCCGCTACCGCTACGACCCCTTGGACCGACTCTCGAGCGCAGGCCCTTCAGAGGGTACAAGCACCCAACGGTTTTACCAGGGCGACCATCTGGTGACCGAACGGGAAGAACGCTCACAACGAACAATCATCCGCCATGAAGCTCATCCGCTGGCGCAGCAACGGAGTATGGCTGGGGAAACCGAAACCACGCTTCTGGCGACAGATCAGGCTCATTCGCTGCTGCGTACTGTCGAGCAGCAAGTGGCTTATACCGCTTACGGCCATCACCCGGGCGAAAGTGGTTTGAGTCGCTTGATTGGATTTAACGGTGAGTGTCCCGACCCTGTCACCGGTCACTATCCGTTAGGACAGGGCACACGGGCTTTTAATCCGGTGTTGATGCGATTCAACAGCCCGGATGAGTTAAGTCCTTTTGGTAAAGGGGGGATTAATGCGTATGCGTATTGCGAGGGAGATCCGATCAACTTTCGCGACCCAACCGGTAACGTTCGCTTAATGCAATTCCTAAATCAGCATAGACGGTCGGTAATCGTCAACCCATTGCATCGGCTACAACCCTCCTCCCAATCTATAGTCCGGCCCGCTCGTCCGGCATCTGCTCCCACTCCTTTTGTTTATACCGCCACTCCAATTGCAAAAACAGAAGTAACGTTTAAACCGCTGCCGCCCGAGGCAACAAGAAAAGTACGTCCTTACAACGAAGGAAAAATACGGACCGGCAACAACAAGAGATCACACGCAATGCACAAAAATCTAAGTGATGTTGCACGTGAATACGACGAACACATGCGCCTTCATCCGAGTACAGATATAACGCCTGACAACGCCTTTCTACAGCCTTTCCTTTTGGCCGAAGAGCAATACAAAAAAAGGCAAATTAGCTCAGGTCAATTTGCCTATAAACGACACCGAGCCAAGCAAAACGCACTAGAGAAAATCAAGAAGGCAAGCCAATCAATTCGAAACGATGACATGGACTGACGACCCGTAAGGTTCGCGAAGGCCAGCAACTTGCCAAAAAAACTCAGGGCTCCAACCCAATCCCCCGCAAGATCACACTCGTCACCGTCTGCACCGCCCTTTCAAACTGCATGTCCGACAACGGCTGATGATCATTGAGGATATTCACCTGATGATCAAAGTCGGCGTAGTGCTGGGTCGAGGCCCAGATCATGTACAGCAGGCTTGAGGGCTCCACCGGCAGGATGCGTTTGTCTTCGACCCATTGGCGGATCTTGGCTTCTTTCATCTTGGCCCAATCGTAGAGGCTCACGTCCAGTGCCTCGCCGAGGGTCGGGGCGCCGTGGATGATCTCGTTGGCCCAGACTTTGGAGCCGTAGGGACGGCTGCGGGAGTGGTTCATTTTGGCGCGGATGTAGCTGCTCAGTACCACGCGGGGGTCGTCGAACATTTCAAAGCACAGGGCGTCCTGCTTCCAGACTTCCAGCAAATCGAACAGCACGGCGCTGTAGAGTTCGGTCTTGGTGCTGAAGTAGTAATGCAGGTTCGAGCGCGGCAGTTGCACTTCGGCGGCGATGTCGGCCATGGCGGTGCTGCCGAAGCCTTTTTCGGCGAAGACCTTTTCGGCCCCCAGCAGAATCTTTTCGACGTTACTGCGACGAATCTCGATCTTGTGATTGCCCATGAGGGCTCCCTGACGACAGCGTTGGTCAAGACTAGCATCCGCTCTACCTCGCGGCGACAAGGGAAAACGAAACTTCGTACAGGCCGTCTGCGGAAGGTAAACTGACGGCCTCTTCGAACCTGCCCAAGAGGTATTCCACGATGCTGCTCAAGAAAGCCCTGACCACCGCTGCCCTCCTCGGCAGCCTGTTCGCCGCCTCGTCGGTGTTTGCCCACGCCCATCTGAAAAGCCAGACGCCCGCTGCCGACAGTACTGTCAGCGCGCCTGCCGAGTTGCGCCTGGTGTTTTCCGAAGGTGTCGAAGCCACCTTCACCAAGGTCACCCTCAGCAAAGACGGGACTGACGTGCCGGTGAAAAGCCTGACCACCGAAGGCAGCGATAAAAAAACCCTGATCGTGACGCCAGCCGCGCCGTTGACCGCCGGCGCCTATAAAGTCCAATGGCACGCCGTGTCCGTCGACACCCACAAAAGCGAAGGCGCCTACAGCTTCAAGGTGGGTCAGTAATTCATGACGAGCGCGATGGTGCTGTGTCGTTTCCTGCATTTCACCGTGGTGCTGCTGCTGTTCGGGGCCTGGGCATTCAGGCCTCTGCTGTTGAACCGTGAATCGCTGGCGCTGGACCGACGTTTGGCAAGCGTATGCCGTTGGCTGACGGCGGTGGCGCTGGTCAGCGGCGTGTGCTGGTTGCTGTTGATCACCGCCAGCATGGCTGGCGCCTGGGAAGCGGCGTTCGACCCGGCGACTTTGCAATTAGTGCTGACCAACACGTTTTTCGGCCAGGTCTGGGGCTGGCACCTGCTGATCAACGGGGTGTTGATGGCGCTGTTGCTGACACCCTTGGGCGCTAACCTGCCTATTCGGCTGACCCTGGCCAGTCTGTTGCTGGCGACTCTGGCGCCGGTTGGTCATGGCGCGATGCTCGACGGCCTGAGCGGACAGTTGTTGATCCTCAACCAAATTGTCCACCTGACCTGCGTCGGCATCTGGCTCGGCGGATTGATGTTGCTGGTGATGATCCTACGGCAACCGACGGGTCATACAGTCAGCGTCATTCTGCAGCGATTCAGTGGCGTGGGTTACGCGTTGGTCGCGGGATTGGTCATCACCGGACTGATCAATGTCCGGGTACTCACCGGGCAATTCTGGCCGACGCCGTCGTGGTCCGGTTTTGCCTTGATCCTGTTGATCAAGGTCGTGCTGGTCCTGGTGATGCTGGGGCTGGCGTTGTTTAACCGTCTGCGGATCAAGGATTGCGAACAGCGAATGGGGGCGCTTAAAAGCAGCGTGATCATGGAGTGGCTGCTGGGGATTGGCGCCGTGGCGGCAGTGTCGCTGCTGGGCACCATGCCGCCAATGGTTGCGGCCTGAGCACCTCAATCCTGCAGGCAATGCTGTTCACTCAAGTGGTACGCCTACTCTGTGGCGAGGGGATTTATCGTTATCCCCCTCCGCCGCCGTATCGATACTCACCACCACCGACATCCCCGGCCGCAGACGCTCGCTGCCTTCCTGCCCGTCATTCACCGTAATCCGCACCGGCACGCGCTGGGCGATCTTGACGAAGTTGCCGGTGGCGTTGTCCGCCTGCAACAACGCGAACTCCGACCCGGTCCCCGGTGATATGCGCTGCACCTGCCCATGAAATAGTCGGTGATTGAGGGCATCCACGGTAAACGTTACCGGCTGGCCGACCCTCACGTTGTTCATCTGGGTTTCCTTCATGTTGGCGATCACCCACAACTGATGCGGCACCAGCGCCATCAGCTGCGCGCCGGAGTTCACATAGGCGCCGAGGCGCACGCCGATCTGCCCGAGCTGACCGTCGCGCGGCGCAATGATCCGGGTGTTGGACAGGTCGATGCGCGCCAGTTGCACCGCGGCGTCCGCACTGGCGACCGCCGCTTCCAGCGAGCCACGATTGACGATCACCGACTGCAAATCCTGGCGCGCAATTTCCAGATTGGCCTGGGCTTGAGCCACTGCCGCAATGGACTGCGCGTTCGCCGCCAAGGTGACGTCCAACTCGCGCTTGGACACAGAACCGTCACGCACCAGCTCGTTGTTTCGGCGCAGATCCGCTTCACTTTTACGCGCCTGAGCCTGGCTGTCAGCGACGGCGGCCTGACGCAGCTTGATGGTCGCCTCGGCGCTGTTGCGTTGCTGTACCACGTTGGCCAGGGCCGCTTTCTGTACCGCCAACTGCGCCAGCGATTGATCGAGACGCTGCTGGTAGATCCGGTCGTCGAGCCGCACCAGCAGATCCCCGGCCTTCACAAACTGAAAGTCCGACACCGGCACTTCATACACGTAGCCGCTGAGCTGCGGGCCGATGATCGTCACCTGACCACGCACCAAGGCGTTCTCAGTGGTTTCGACGGCGCTGCTGAACGGCGGCAGTTGCCAGGCGTACAACACGATCAGTACACCCACGATGGCAATGGCCGCAAAGCCCATGGACGAAAGCACCCGCACTCGCAATGAACGTGGTTCGGTGGCGGGCGTGGACGGTGGTTCGACACCTTCAGGCGTCGCGGCGATGGCATTGGTGGTGGTTGTGGTCGGTTCGGTCATGAAGAAGAAACACCGCTAGGGGCTACGGGAGGCGTTGGGGCGACGTTTTTGGTGGTGCTCATCAGCCACAGGGCGCGAAGGGAAATCCAGATCATGGTCAACACGGCAATCACCGCGATCAGCATGAACACATCGTTATAGGCGAGCACATTGGCCTCGCGTGCGGCGGCCGTGGCCAGACTGCGTATGCCTTGCAGATTGCGCAGGCTCGGGTCAGCGATCACTGAACCGAGGGCATTGCCGCCGCTCTGAACCCGTGCGGCCACACGCGGATCGGTCATGGTCAGGTGTTCGACAATGTTGCTGGAATGGAATTTCTCGCGAGCGATCTGAAACGTGCCCAGCAGCGCCGCACCAATCAGGCCGCCGAGGTTCTGGCAGATACCAAACAGCACGGAAAAACTCACCAGGTTGCGCGGGTTGGTCAGGACGTTGCGCGTCCCCAGCACCATCGTCGGGCCCAGGAAAAAGGTCCCGCCAAAGGCTAGCAGGAACTGGCTGAAATACATGTTTTCCGGGCGGGTCAGGTTATTCGAATGGCTGTCGATCACCGAACCGACGGCCATCAGCGCCAGCGACACGATCAGCGGCATGAACAAGTGCTTGGGGTTGATGGTCAGGGCGCTGGTGACCAGCCCGGCGATGCTGCCGATCATCATCACCACATAAAGACTGTGCAGCTGCTGGCTGCTCATGTTGAGGAACTGCATGAACCCGACAGCACCGGTGGATTGCTCCGAGGTCACCATGCGGATAAGGACCACCGCCAGTGCCAGGCGAATCATCACGCCACTGCCGAGCCAACGGGTCATCAGCATCGGGTTGCTGCGGTTGTGTTCGATCGCCAGCCCCCCGAGGATCAATGCGATGGACGCCGCCAACGCCACGCCAATCCACGGCGCTTCCAGCCACCAGTCGATCCTCCCCAGCGACAGCACCGCGCAAAGCAACGCCACACCGCTTGAAAGAATGGCGAAAGTCAGGAAATCGAGTTTTTCGAAGGTCTTGAAGCGGTCGCCCGGTGGCAACTTGAGGAGAAACACGCAACCCAGGGACAGCAGCGCCATGCCCAGTTCAAACAGATAGAGTCCGCGCCACTCGGCGATCTGCAGCAGGTCTTCGGAGAACAGCCGTGCCAGCGGCAAGGCCAGTTGCGAGGTCCCGAGGCCCAGGACCAGCGCCTTCATCCGCCACTTCGCCGGGAACGCCTGGATCATGTAATACAGGCCCAGAGAACTCAACGCCGCCCCCACCATCCCGTGCGCCGCCCGCACCGCGATCGCCGAATTCAGGTCGTTGACGAACAAGTGGCCGAAAGTGACCAGCGCATAGAGCACCAGAAACACTTCCGTGAACGCCCGCAGACCGAACTGTTGGCGAAATTTCACCAGCAGCAGGTTCATCGACACGTTGGTCATGACATAGGCTGCCGGCAGCCAGGCCATCTCGGCCGTGGTCGCCCCCAACGCGCCTTGCAGGTAAGTCAGATTGGCGATCACCAACGAGTTGCCCAGGCCGCCGGTCAACGCCACCAGCAATCCCACCAGCGCGAAGGCGAACCGCTTCGGCGTGGAGTGCAGCGGCGTCGAGGGGGAACCGGGCAGGCTGGGCCGTTCATGGGGTTGCCAGTCGCGCGGGGCGTAGTGATCCATTCAATAACCTTGTTCTAGATATGTCGCCAGTTTGCCGCAAATCCCTGTTCAACACACACGACGGTCATCGCACAAACCCTCCCTCAGGTTGTAGAGGTAATCAACGCCTGCACAGAACCTGTGGCGAGGGAGTTTACTCCCGCTGGGTTGCGAAGCGACCCTCTCCATTTTGCGCCCGCTTCGCAGCCGAGCGGGAGTAAACTCCCTCGCCACAAGAGCGCTGCCTCATCGTGCGGTGAAAAAACCACCGGCATCCAGGGGCTGCCGGAGCCGACGCAAGCTGCTACAGGGTTTAGCGTATTTCTCAGGGCAAAAAGACAAGGCACCCAGATTGATCGAGCTCAAAGACGAACTTACCCATCTCACCCTCGCCCCCGAGATCGGCGGCAGCATCGTCAACTGGACCGTGCGCAGCACCGGGCAGCCGCTGCTTCGACACAGCGACGCCCACGCGCTGAACACCGGCCTGCCCGGCAAGCTTGCCTGCTTCCCTTTGGCACCCTGGTCAAACCGAGTATCAGCAGGCGGTTTCGACTGCCCCGATGGCTGGCTCACTTTGACGCCCAACAGCCTCACCGACCCGTTGCCGATTCATGGCAGTGCCTGGCAGCAGCCGTGGCAGGTGGTGGCGCAGTCGCGTAATGACGCCGTGCTGCAACTCGACAGCACCACACCCTTCGCCTATCGCGCCTGGCAACGTTTTCATCTGAACGAGGGTCGACTGAGCATCGAGTTGCACGTCACTCATCTGGCCGAACGCGCCGCTTGGCACGGCCTGGGTTTGCATCCCTACCTGCCACGCACCCCGGATACGCGCCTACAGGCAAAGGCCGGGCACGTGTGGATGTGCGACGCGAGCAAACTGCCCACCCAGCTCAGCGCTGTACCGGCAGACTGGGATTTCCAGTCGCTCAAGGCGTTGCCCGACAGACTGGTCGACAACGGATTCTGCGAATGGGACGGGCATTGCCTGATCCAGCAACCCGACCTCGGTTACGAGCTGCACTGCCAGGCCACTGGCAGCGATGTTTTTCTGCTCTACTGCCCACCGGGACTGGATTTTTTCTGCATCGAACCGGTCAGCCATCCGGTGGATGCACACCACCTGCCGGGCCGACCTGGCTTGCGCCTGCTGGAGCACGGGCAAACCACCGAACTCGGTTTCAGCCTGCAATACCGCGCATGCTGATCACCCCAGCAACTGGCTCAGCACCGCACGCAACTTGCCGGGTTTCACCGGTTTGTTCAGCAGCGGCGCATTGAGTCGCTGCAGCGAACGCCGGCACTGATCGGTGCGGTCGGCGGTGATGATCACGGCCGGGATGGTTTGACTGAAGTGCTCGCGCAAATGCCTGACCACCTCGCAACCCACCACCCCGTGATCGAGGTGATAGTCCGCCAGAATCAACTCCGGCGCCTGTCCCTGCAACGCGCTCAACGCTGAAGCCTCGTCCGTGGCCGTCACCACCTCACAGCCCCACTGCCCGAGCAACGCGCTCATGCTTTCAAGGATGCTCACTTCGTTGTCGAGCACCAGCAAACGTCGACCCGGCAGCGGATTGCCCGTACCCGGTTGCGGCACCGCCAGGCTGATGGGCAACGGCACCTCGCGGGACATGGGCACCTCGATGGCGAACCGCGAGCCCCGGCCCGGCAATGAATGCACCTGGACCCGATAATCAAGAATCTTGGCGATGCGTTCGACGATCGCCAGCCCCAGGCCCACCCCTTTGCGGTCGGCGGCCCGGCCAACGTCCAGCTGATTGAATTCGAGGAAGATCGAGTCGAGGCGATCGGCTGCAATCCCACGCCCGGTGTCCCACACTTCCAGGCTCAACTGCTCGCCCCGGCGACGTGCCGCGAGCAAAATGCAGCCCTGATCGGTGTAGCGGCACGCGTTGCTGAGGAAGTTGCGCAGGATGCGCGTCATCAGCCGCAAGTCGGTGCGGATCGCGTAGTCGCCCATGTGCACACGCAAGTTCAAACCGGCCGCCTCGGCCACCGATTGAAACTCCGACACCAACGGCCCGAGCAATTCGTCGAGGCGATACAGCGCGATGTCCGGCTTCACGGCGGCCTGGTCGAGCCGGGAAATATCCAGCAGATCCGTGAGCAAATCCTCTGCCCCTTCCAGGGCCTGGTGCGTGCGTTCGACCAATACCTGCTCAATGTCGGGCAGCTTGCGCTCGCGCAGGGTAGAGATCAGCAAACGTGCGGCGTTGAGCGGTTGCAGCAGGTCATGGCTGGCGGCGGCGAGGTACTTGTCCTTGCTGTGATTGGCCGCCTCGGCAGCGTCACGGGCATCGCGCAAGGCTTCGGCGATCTGTTTGCGCTGGGTGATCTGCTGCTGCAGGTTGCGGTTGGCTTCGAGTAGTTCATCGGTGCGCGCAGTGACCCGCTGTTCCAGTTCGTCATTGAGCTGCTGCAAGCGTTCCTGGGCCAGTTTGCGTTCGGTGATGTCGGCGACAAAACCTTCCACCAAACCTTCCTGATCGGGCTTGAGCAACAGGTTCATCAGCACGTCGAGGCTGGTGCCGTCCTTGCGCCGCAGCTGGGTCTCATAGCCGTGCAGGCTGCGTTGGGTTTTCAGCAGCTCACCGATGTTTTCGAGCTCCTGGGCGCCGCCGACAAACAGGTTGCTGGCCAGGTCCGCCAGGGAGAACAACACCTCTTGCGGGTCTTGATAACCCAGCATGCGCGCCAGTGCCGGATTGGCGGCGCGCATGCCTTCGAGCAGGCTGGCCTGGAAGATCCCGTGCACGGCATTTTCGAACAACCATTTGTAGCGATTGCGCTCGGCTTCCAGCTCGTCGAGGCGCGCCGCGAGTTCCGGATAATGGCTCTTGCGTGCCGAATGGCTGCCTAAACCCAGTAACCCGGCCAGCGCCCGTTGTTGCTCGTCAGAGGGCTTCGCCATAGACGACCTCGACATCACGCTGACTGGATTCACGCGGATTGGTGAGGATGCACGGATCGTCCATCGCGTGTTGCGACAGGAATGGAATGTCCGCCGTCCGGACACCGTGCAACCCCAGGGTTTCATGGAACCCGATGGCGTGTTTGAGGGCAATCAGGTGGTCGACCAGGCGCCCGCAGATCTCCCGATGATTGAGGCCCCGGCAATCGATGCCAAAGGTCTCGGCAATGACTTTGAAGCGGTCCGGTGCGGAGCTGTAGTTGAACGCCACCACGTGTTCTACCAGCACCGCGTTGCACAGGCCATGGGGCAAGTCGAGAAACCCGCCGAGGCTGTGGGACATGGCGTGCACGGCCCCCAGAATCGCGTTGGAAAACGCCAGCCCGGCCTGCATGCTGCCCAGCATGATTTTCTCGCGCAGGGCAATGTCCGTCGGGTTGGCGATCATCTGCACCAGATTGCCATTGATCAGGCGCATGGCCTCCAGCGCATGAGGGTCGGTCAACGGCCCGTGCCCGGTGGACACGAAGGCTTCGATGGCATGCACCAGGGCGTCGATGCCGGTACAGGCCGACAGGAACGGGTCCATGCTGAGGGTGGTTTCCGGGTCGATCAGCGACACGTCTGGCACCACGGCCTTGCTGACGATCGAAAACTTCATGCGTTCTTGCTGGTTGGAAATGATCACGAATTGCGAGACGTCCGCCGACGTGCCGGCGGTGGTCGGGATCAGGATCAGCGGCGGGCTTGGCACGCGGATGGTATCGACGCCTTCGAACTCGAGGATGCTGCGCCCGTGAGCGACGACAATGCCGATGCCTTTGCCGCAATCCATCGGGCTGCCGCCTCCGACCGCCACGATCACGTCGCAGTGGTTTTCCCGGTACAGCTCGGCGCCGAGCATGACTTCTTCGACACGGGGGTTGGGCGACACGTCGCTATACAGAAAGTAGTCGATGCCTTGGGATTGCAGGCTGGCCTCGACGTCGGCGACCCATCCGGCGGCAATCACCCCGGGGTCGCTGACCACCAGGACCTTGCGCGCACCAAAGGTCTTGGCATAGTTGCCGACGTTATGCCGGCAACCGGCACCGAAGATGATTTCAGGGGAAACGAATTTACGCAGCTGGCTGAGACTCTGGCTCATTGGAAAGCCTGTTTTTTATTGTTTTGAAAGGTAAAGCCACACTAACCCATCCGGCGGTTAATGCAATCAGACCAATGGGTAGCGTGTGGCGGTCCGAGCCTGGAGCGCTGCTCGATTGTTAATCCATTGGAGATCCAATGTGGGAGCCTCGGTTAGAGCCTCGGTTAGAGCCTTTGTGGCGAGGGGATTTATCCCCGTTGGGCTGCGAAGCGGCCCTAAAAAAGCTTTACGACTGCTTCGCAGCCGAACGGGGATAAATCCCCCCGCCACACAGGCTCACTCCCACAGGGTTCCATGTACACAAATCACCCGCGGTAGATCAGCCGCGACGCCTTTTCGTTGCGCAAGGTCAGGTGTTCCATGCCCTGCCCCGGTGCATCCGCTTCATCGCGGGCCTTGAGGATGACGCCGTGATGCTCGGACTTGCTGCACACCGGATCGGCATTTTCCGCATCGCCCGTGAGCATGAACGCCTGGCATCGGCACCCGCCCAGGTCCTTGTGTTTTTCATCACAGGAACGGCACGGCTCCTTCATCCACTCATCACCGCGAAAGCGGTTGAAGCCGAAAGACTCGGTCCAGATGTATTCAATGCTGTGCTCGCGCACGTTGGGAAATTCAACCGGCAGTTGTCGGGCGCTGTGGCAGGGCAGCGCGGTACCGTCCGGGGTGATGTCGAGAAACAGGTTGGCCCAGCCGTTCATGCAGGTCTTGGGGCGCTCTTCGTAATAGTCCGGGGTGACGAAGATCAGCTTGCACGGGTGACCCTGGGCTTCAAGGCGCTCACGGTACTCGTTGGTGATGCGTTCGGCGCGTTGCAACTGTTCGCGGGTCGGCAGCAGGCCGACGCGATTGAGCTCGGCCCAGCCGTAGAACTGACACGTCGCCAACTCAACGAAATCCGCCCCTAGCTCCAGGCACAGCTCGATGATCTGCGCGATCTGGTCAATGTTATGCCGATGGGTGACGAAATTCAGCACCATCGGGTAACCCTGGTCTTTCACCGCCCGCGCCATGGCCATCTTCTGCGCGAAGGCCTTGCGCGAGCCGGCCAGCATGTTATTGACCGTTTCGTCCGCGGCCTGAAAGCTGATCTGGATGTGGTCGAGACCGGCGACCTTGAAATCACGTACTTTCCGCTCGGTCAAGCCGATGCCCGAGGTGATCAGGTTGGTGTAGTAGCCCATGTCCCGCGCGGCTTTGATCAACTCCGCCAGGTCTTGGCGAACCAGTGGTTCGCCGCCGGAGAACCCCAACTGTGCGGCGCCCATTTCCCGTGCTTCACGGAACACGCGAATCCATTCTTCGGTGGTCAATTCGGCACCCTGTTGGGCAAAGTCCAGCGGGTTCGAGCAATACGGGCATTGCAACGGGCAGCGATAGGTCAGTTCGGCCAACAGCCACAGCGGTGGTCCGGGCTGCGCGCTGATCCCGTTCACAAGGCAATCCCCCGGTGCCAGACGTGCTGCGTTGTCACGGTGTGATACGGCGGGCGCTCAAGCTCGTAGGCCATGCTCATGGCGTCGAGCATGCTCCACAGCACATCGAGCTTGAATTGCAGGATCTCCAGCATGCGTTGCTGACCTTCGGCGGTCACGTAATGCGCCAGAGTGATGCGCAATCCGTGCTCGACATCCCGCCGCGCCTGACCCAGACGTGTCCGAAAATAGTCATAGCCGGCCACATCGATCCACGGGTAATGGGTCGGCCAGGCGTCGAGCCGAGACTGATGGATCTGCGGCGCGAACAACTCGGTCAGGGAGCTGCTGGCCGCTTCCTGCCAACAGGCACGACGGGCGAAGTTGACATAGGCGTCCACGGCGAAACGCACACCTGGCAGCACCAATTCCTGAGAGAGTATCTGCTCGCGATCGAGTCCTACCGCCTCGCCCAGCCGCAACCAGGCTTCGATGCCACCCTCGCTGCCGGGAACGCCGTCATGGTCGAGGATGCGTTGCAGCCATTCGCGGCGCACGTCGCGGTCGGGGCAATTGGCGAGAATCGCGGCGTCCTTCAGGGGGATGTTGACCTGGTAATAGAAGCGGTTGGCGACCCAGCCCTGGATCTGCTCGCGGGTCGCGCGGCCGGCGTACATGGCTTGATGGAAGGGATGGTGGATGTGGTAGTAGGCGCCTTTGGCACGCAGGGCCTGCTCGAATTCGGTGGGGGTCATTGCCAGGGTGGTCATTTTGTTCTCCTTATCGGCATTGCGGCGGCTGGACCGGCCTCATCGCGAGCAGGCTCACTCCTACAGGTTTTGGGTACATCGCAGTGTTGGGTAAACCGAAAATCCCTGTGGGAGTGAGCCTGCTCGCGATGGGACCAGCCGCTACAACTCAATACTCATGCCGTCATAGGCCACTTCAATCCCGCGCCGATCCAGGAGCGCGCGCTCCGCCGAGTCTTCATCGAGGATCGGATTGGTGTTGTTGATGTGGATCAGCACCTTGCGTTGGCGCGGGTAAGCCTCCAGCAACTCGAGCATGCCACCCGGCCCGCTCTGCGCCAGATGGCCCATCTCACTGCCGAGGCTCTGCCCGACTTCACACACGCGCATCTCGTCATCGCGCCACAAGGTGCCGTCCAGCAACAGGCAATCGGCTTGCTGCATCCAGCCCAGCACTTCCTCATCGACCTGCCCCAGGCCCGGCGCATAGAACACAGAGGCGCCGCTGCGCAGGTCCTCGATGAACAGACCGATGGTGTCGCCTGGTTGCGGATTGCCGCGATTCGGCGAATACGGTGGTGCGTTGCTGGTCAGTGGAATCGCGCGAAACTGCAAGTGCTTGCAGGCCGCGATACTGAAGGGTTCACGGTCCAGGGCTATGGGGTGCCACTGCAAGCCGCCGTTCCAGTGCTTGAGCATGGTGAACAACGGAAAACCACTGCTCAGGTCTTCATGCACGCGCTCGGTGCAATACACCGAATGCGGGCAGCCTTCGCGCAGGCTCAGCAGGCCGGTGCAATGGTCGATCTGGCTGTCCATCAGCACGATCCCGGCAA
Source organism: Pseudomonas sp. MDV22-iso1 (assembly GCF_058145095.1). Lineage (NCBI taxonomy): Bacteria > Pseudomonadati > Pseudomonadota > Gammaproteobacteria > Pseudomonadales > Pseudomonadaceae > Pseudomonas > Pseudomonas sp. MDV22-iso1. The sequence continues at coordinate 97,070 of NZ_JBYVMF010000014.1, read as the reverse complement.
TCGCCGTATCGCGCAATCGACGAGCCGGTTGCAGCGGCGCGAAGCTTTCAAGCTGCGCGCGAATATCCGGTGAAGCATTGCACAGCACCCAATCCACACCGTTGTCGCTCAGGGCAATGGACGACTGCGTCCTTCGCTGCGCGCGCAGGCTGGCGTTGCGCACGCCGGTGCATTGGCGGCAGTTGCAGTTCCACTGCGGAAAACCACCACCGGCGGCGGAACCAAGAACACGGATGTGCATGAGCAATGCTCCAGAAGGCAGGCCCGGCCAACACAACGGCTGGCCGGGTGGACAATCAACGATTGGCGAAATACATCGTCACTTCGAAGCCAATGCGCAGATCGGTAAACGCGGGTTTATTCCACATGGGTCAATCCTCTTCTTGTTCCGGGCAATTCCGGTAGAGCCATTAATGCACGGCGGGCCAGGCGGCCGAATGCTACTTTCGAACGAAGTCGCGGGTGCGTTGGTAGGGGGTAAACGGACACACGAAACACACACAAACCCCTGTAGGAGCTGCCGCAGGCTGCGATCTTTTGATTTTGAGTTTCAAGATCAAAAGATCGCAGCCTGCGGCAGCTCCTACAGGGGTTGTGTAGCTTCAGTGAACTAGTGTCCAGTGCCGGGTTAGAAGAACCCCAACGGATTGATGTCGTAGCTCACCAGCAGGTTTTTGGTCTGCTGATAATGGTCGAGCATCATTTTGTGGTTTTCACGACCGACACCGGATTTCTTGTAGCCACCGAATGCGGCGTGCGCCGGGTACAGGTGATAGCAGTTGGTCCATACCCGTCCGGCCTTGATCGCCCGGCCCATGCGATACGCGCGGTTGATGTCGCGGGTCCAGAGGCCCGCACCCAGGCCGAACTCGCTGTCGTTAGCGATCGCCAGTGCCTCGGCTTCGTCCTTGAACGTGGTCACACCCACCACCGGGCCGAAAATTTCTTCCTGGAACACACGCATCTTGTTGTGCCCCTTGAGCAGAGTCGGCTGGATGTAATAACCCGTCGACAAGTCACCCTCCAGACGCTCGGCCGCGCCGCCGGTCAACAATTCGGCACCCTCCTCCTGAGCGATTTTCAGGTACGAGAGGATCTTGTCATATTGCTGCTCGGACGCCTGGGCGCCGACCATGGTTTCGGTGTCCAGCGGGTTGCCGCGTTTGATCTTGACGATTTTCTTCATCACCTCGGCCATGAACGGTTCGTAGATCGACTCCTGAACCAGCGCGCGTGACGGGCAGGTGCACACCTCGCCCTGGTTGAAGAACGCCAGCACCAGACCTTCAGCGGCTTTCTCGATGAACTGCGGCTCGGCGTTCATGATGTCTTCGAAGAAGATGTTCGGCGACTTGCCGCCCAGTTCGACGGTGCTTGGAATGATGTTCTCGGCAGCGCAATGCATGATGTGCGCGCCAACCGGAGTGGATCCGGTGAAGGCAATCTTGGCGATGCGTTTGCTGGTGGCCAATGCCTCGCCGGCTTCGCGACCGAAGCCCTGAACGATGTTCAATACGCCGGCCGGCAGCAAATCGGCGATCAATTCCGCGAAGACCATGATCGACAGCGGCGTCTGCTCGGCAGGCTTGAGCACCACGCAGTTACCGGCAGCCAGGGCCGGCGCGAGTTTCCAGGCGGCCATCAACAACGGGAAGTTCCACGGGATGATCTGCCCGACCACGCCCAGTGGTTCGTGGAAGTGATAGGCGGTGGTCAGCTCATTGATTTCAGCGGCGCCGCCTTCCTGTGCGCGGATGCACCCGGCGAAATAGCGAAAATGGTCAGCGGCCAGCGGCACGTCGGCGTTCAGGGTTTCGCGCACGGCCTTGCCGTTGTCCCAGGTTTCGGTGACGGCGAGGATTTCCAGGTTCTGTTCGATACGGTCGGCGATTTTCAGCAGCACCAGAGAGCGGTCCTGCGCCGAGGTCTTGCCCCAGGCATCCGCAGCGGCGTGGGCGGCATCGAGAGCTTTGTCGATGTCGGCAGCACTGGAACGAGGGAACTCGGCGATCGCCTCACCGGTGACGGGGGACGTGTTGGTGAAATACTCGCCATTGACCGGGGCGACAAACTCGCCGCCGATGAAGTTGCCATAGCGCTGTTTGAAGGAAACGACGGCGCCGGGGGTTCCGGGTTGTGCGTAGATCATGATTAGGCCTCAGTCTGGGTCGATGCCTGTCGGGCAAACAGGCGATGAACCGATAGTAGAGAGCCCCGCGTGCCAGACGAATGCGCCGTTGGCAGGGGGACTCTCGTTATTTGGTCGTAGAAAAAAGCGTCGGTGCGATCCGGTACTAGTGGCATCGCGCATGTGTGGCAGGGTGAATGCCTTTGTGGCGAGGGGATTCATCCCCGTTCGGCTGCGCAGCAGTCGTAAAACCATCACACACGGCGTACCTGATACACCTGGGTTGCAGGTTTTGGGGCTGCTTCGCAGCCCAACGGGGATGAATCCCCTCGCCACAGGTCAGCGAGCGCCACACACAGTCGTGGGAACGATCAGCAACGATCAGCAACGATCAGCGCAATCAGCGTCAGTGTTTAGCAACCAGGTCTTTCGGCAATTTGAACGTCCAGAGCATCCCGCCCTGGTTGAAGTCCTTGATCCGCTTGGCCACTTCGCCGCCCCATAACGGCACCGCGCCACCCCAGCCGGACAGCACCGACACATACTGCTCGCCGTCCATTTCCCAGGTCACAGGCGAACCGAGGACGCCGGAGCCGGTCTGGAATTCCCAGACTTTCTCACCCGTCTTGGCGTTGAACGCTTGCAGGAACCCTTCAGGCGTTCCGGTGAACACCAGGTTGCCCTTGGTGGTCAGCACCCCGCCCCACAGCGGCGCGAAGTTCTTGTGGCGCCAGACTTCCTTGCCGGTTTTCGGGTCAATGGCCCGCAGCACACCGATGTAGTCCTCGTTCAATGGCTTGATGGTGAACCCGGCACCAAGGAACGCGGCGCCTTTCTTGTAGGCAATGCCTTCGTTCCAGATGTCCATGCCCCATTCGTTCGACGGCACGTAGAACAACCCGGTGTCTCTGTTGTACGCCATCGGCATCCAGTTCTTCGCACCCAGAAACGCCGGCGCCACGAACACCGAACTGCCTTTGGCTTCAGTACCCGGCGCGCCCGGCCGGCTGGCTTCGTTGTAGATCGGCCGGCCTTCCTTATCCAGGCCGGTGGCCCAGGTGATCTTGTCCACGAACGGGAAGCCGCGGATGAATTTGCCGTTGGTGCGGTCCAGCACGTAGAAGAAACCGTTGCGGTCAGCGGTGGCGGCGGCTTTGATTTCCTTGCCACCCTCGGTGTAGTTGAACGAGATCAGCTCGTTGACGCCGTCATAGTCCCAGCCGTCGTGAGGCGTGCTCTGGAAGTGCCATTTGATCGTGCCGTCGTCGGGGTTGAGTGCCAGGCGCGAGGACGAGTAAAGGTTGTCGCCAGGACGCAGGTGCGAGTTCCACGGGGCCGGGTTGCCGGTGCCGAACAACAGCAGATTGGTTTCCGGGTCGTAGTAGCCGCCCAGCCAAGGGGCCGCACCACCGGTTTTCCAGAGGTCGCCGGGCCAGGTCTTGCCCGCTTCGCCGCCAGAGATGCCGTTTTCAATGGCTTTGCCATCTTTGTAGACGTAGCCCATATGGCCTTCCACCGTAGGGCGGGACCACAGCAGGTCGCCGTTTTTCGGATCGTAGGCTTCGATCTTGCCGACCACCCCGAACTCGCCACCGGCCACGCCGGTAATCAGCTTGCCGTTGATCACCAGCGGTGCGGCGCTGATCGAGTAGCCCTCTTTGTGATCGGCGACTTTCTTGCTCCAGACGACTTTGCCGGTATCCTTGTTCAGGGCCACGAGCTTGGCGTCGAGGGTGCCGAAGAACACCAGGTCGCCATACAGCGCGACGCCGCGGTTGATCACGTCGCAGCATGGACGGATGTCATCGGGCAGGCGTGCATCGTATTGCCAGAGTTTTTTGCCGGTGCGCGCATCCACAGCGAAGACCCGTGAGTAGGAACCGGTCATGTACATCACGCCGTCCTTGATCATCGGCTGCGCTTGCTGACCGCGCTGCTTCTCGCCGCCGAAGGAAAACGCCCAGACCGGCCGCAGTTCCTTCACGTTATCGACGTTAAGCGTGTCCAGCGGGCTGTAGCGCTGGCCCTGGACGCCCAGACCGTTGGTGACAATCTGGTCCGGGTTTTTAGGGTCCTGGAGGATGTCCTGGTCGGTAACGCCCGCCAGCGCCTGGCCGGACAGCAGCATGGCACTGAACAGAACGCTCAAGATGAAGGGTTGGCGACGTGCGGGTTGGGTCATGACGGCTACCTCTGCGATTTTTGTTATACCCGGGAAATTTTCCCGGTCAGGTGCAGATTCTTGGGCGCCGCCGCCCTGGCAACAATTGCCCGCAGTGCTGAGATTGCTAGTCCCTTAGTACCGGGTCGGATGAGACCAAACCCGGACATACACGTCCCCTGTAGCAGCAGCCGTACACCGCCCCTGTAGCAGCTGCCGAGCCTGCGAGGCTGCGTTCGAGTGCGCAGCGCTCGCAAAATGGCTGGCGAATGCTTCGCATCCGAACGCAGCCTCGCAGGCTCGGCAGCTGCTACAGGGGACGTGTTGGCAGTGGGGTAAAGGGTTGCGTCGGCAGAGCGGGTTATTTGCCCGCAGTGGAATCGACTCGGCTCATCTGCGCGCGCTCATAGCGCGGATACAGATGGCTGACGCTGCGGATCAGCTCGTAGCGGCTCAGATTGATGCCCGCGAAACGCTCGGGAATGGGGCTGCGGATCATCTCGGACATGTCGCTGCCCTGGGCGGCGCCGTCGCGCAGGAGTTGATCGAGCCAGGACAGGTAATCGCGCATCTGCTCGAAGGGTTTTGCATCCGTGGCCACCGGCCCATGACCGGGCACCACCCGCGTCCAGGGCAACGCCTGCAAGGTCGCGATGTCTGCCAGCCACACCGCCAGCCCCGGAGAGTTTGGCGTGGTCAGCGCCCGTTGATAAAACACCAGATCACCGGCAAACAGCACCCCGGTTTGCTGGTCGAGAATAGCCAGATCCGCGCCCGTGTGCCCACCCAGGCTCAGTACGCGTAAATCGTGATTCCCAAAACTTTTCACACCCGGCTCCAGCGTCCGAGTCGGTAACACCACTTCGGTGCCGCGCATCCAGTCGCCAACGAGTCGATACATGTTCTCGGCCATCGCATCACCCTGCTGATGCAACAACTCGGTAGTGCCCGCCAACGCGGCAATCGGCACATCACTGAAGGCCTGATTGCCCAGCACATGGTCAGGGTGATGGTGGGTCAGCCACACCTCGATCACCGGCTTGTCGGTGGTCGCGGCAATGACCTTGCGCATGGCTTCGCCGTAGCGCTTCGAGGGCCCGGTGTCGATCACCACCACGCCGCGTTCGGTGACAATGAACGCGGTGTTGACGATGTTGCCGCCATTGGCCTTGGCGAAATTGTCGGTGCTGCCTTCCAGCAACCAGGTGTCCGGGGCGATGAGCCTGGGTTTGAGCGAATACTCAAGATCGGCCAGTGCCGGCCAGCTCAAACCGATGAACAACAACAGCATCCAGCGCATCGCGCGCTCCTTGGGTCAGGGTATGGCCGCATCGAACTCATTGCCGCTGTTGTCACGCAGCAACAGGCGCGTCTGCCCTGCCCCTTCGATGTCGAAGGTCAGGTTGGGGTTTTCGCTGACGGCGGGAAACAGCTCGAGACGGGCCAGCACCTGATCGTTCTGGTCCCTCAGCTCGGCGTGATTGATAAAGAATTCCGGGATGCCGCTGACCATGCCGTTGTCCATCGGATGCGCCACCTGCACGCGCACGCGACTGAATTCGCCACGGGGATACCGGCCGCCAAGGACTTCGCCGATGTGCTCCTCCCAACCCGGCTGCGTGCGCACCACACTCGGTGCGGTGCAGCCGCCGCCCGCCGCATCGATCAGGGTCGAACCCACATGCCACAGGCCATCCCGGGTCAGCACCGCCGCGCGCAAAGGCGTGGCCTGTTCAATGCGAATACGGATCGACAGCCAGGGCAGCACGCCGGTCACAGGCTGGAAATCGACGATTTTGGGCAAGGGATTGAGTTCGGCCCAGGCGAGGATTTTCACCACGTCGCCCTTGAAAGCCCTGGCGTCGATTTCCAGGGGGACTTGCCGCGCGTCCTCGGCGAACGGTGGTGCCAGCAGCTTGACCCGGTCATCGAACACGAACGGCGCATCGCCCAGCATCTGCTTGTGGTAGAACGCCCACATCACGGACGGCACCGGGTCTTTGCCGGGGTCGATGTCCGCCGCGTGTGCCGCGATCGGCAACCAGACGGCTAACAGGCAACTCGCTCGCCAGTTCACTGTTGGTACATCTCCGGCACGTCATAACGCAGGCCGTAACGGGCATACAGGGATTTGACCGAGCCGTCGCGAATCAGGCCTTCCAGCGCCTCTTCCACGGCATACGCCAGCTGCCGGTTGCTTTCGTGCACCGCCATGCCGATCTCCCAGCGTTGCTTGCCCATGTTCGGGTAGGCGTTTTCCGCCAGCGCCACCTGCGGATCGGCCGCTTCGTGGACTTGCCAGTCAATCTCGCCACGCATCGCCATTACCGCATCGACTTCGCCTGCCTTCATCCCCGCAAAAGCCTGGGGCACACCGGGATAGTGGCGGGTTTTAGCGGCGAGCATGCCGTTGAACACAGAGGTCAGGTAGAACGACGGCACGCTGTCGACTTCGACGCCGATGGGATGCTGTTCAAACACGGCGACACTGCCGACTTTGTCCAGTCGACGACGGTCATAAGCGACTTGCCATTGTTCGGTCTGGTAAGGCCCGAACATCACCACGTGAGCGTTTTCCAGTTCGCCCAGATCGTTGCGTTTGCGGGCGTAATCCTGATCGTACGGGACGCGCATCATCATGTCGGCCAGTTGCAGATCGTGCAGCTGACTGGCGCGCCAGATGTAATCGCGCAGGTCGTCGTCAAGCTTCTCTCCCGCCGGTGCCCAGATCAGTGTCAGGTGCACGCCTAGGGCTTTGGCGAGCGCCTCGGCAAGTTCGACGTCCACGCCTCGCGCCTGGCCGGCGTCTTCGAAACTGTAGGGGGCGAAGTCCTTGTAGACGGCGACTTTCAGCTCCCCGGCGGCGATCATTTCGTCATAGGTTCGCACTTGCGCCTGCGCCGTCTGGCAGCACAGCAACAGCGCACTGATCAATACCGCGAGCAGGCGCATGGATTACTCCTCGACGTGGACCGTGTCCAGGTAAGTGCGCACCGCCCACAAGGCTTCCTGGCTCAGGTAATCCGCCATTTTCGGCATGTACACCCGCCCGTCACGCACCGCGCCGTGGCGCACGCGCTCGACGAACCACTCATCCCCGGCGTCACCGACGTCAAGCATGCGCAAATCCGGAGCGATGCCGCCCGACTTGGCTTCCAGGCCATGGCAAGCGGCGCAGTTCTGGTTGTAGGCTGAAGAGCCGATTTCCACGGCCTTATCGTGCTGCGGGGAGCTGCGATACGGGTTCACCGCTGCCCAGCCATCGGCATCGACCTGTACGCCGGCATCCTTGACCGGGGTCAGGCCCTGGGTTTCCACCGCTTGCGGTACGACGTTGCCATGTGCCCAGACGGAGCCTGCGCTGATCACGCCAGCCAGTAAGCCGGCAATTAGCAAGGCGTTGTGTTTTGTTGTCATTGTTATGCCCTCAGGATTGCACGCAAAACCTCTTGGCAGAGGCTATGGCAACCATCTTAGGAAGCGCATTGCGCCAGCCCCATGCTGCTTTGGTGGCCGCTTTCTAGTCCCTTGGTAGTAAGGCCTGTGGCGCACACCCAAATCAGGTCCTACTTGGGAAGTTTTCCCGGCAACAGCGGGACTTTTTCCGTATCCGGCAACATGCCGGGAGCACCACCCTGTGCAGGCCAAAACCTCCACTGGGAACTGCAACCATGACAATAAGATCGCTACCCGCCCTTTCCCCTTTGACCCTTGCCGTGCAAGCCTTTTTGCTGGTGAGCAGCCTGTCGTTGAGCACTGCCAGTCATGCCGCCACTGCTCCGGCCACCCCCACCCGCAATGTGACGTGGGAAGACATTGCCAACGATCACCTGACCACCAAAGACGTGCTGCAATACGGCATGGGCACCAACGCCCAGCGCTGGAGCCCGCTGGCCCAGGTCAATGACAAGAACGTGTTCAAGCTCACGCCGGCCTGGTCCTATTCGTTCGGCGATGAAAAACAGCGTGGCCAGGAATCCCAGGCCATCGTCAGCGACGGCGTGGTGTATGTCACCGGTTCCTATTCCCGGGTGTTCGCCCTCGACGCGAAGACCGGCAAGCGCCTGTGGACCTACAACCATCGCCTGCCGGACAACATTCGTCCGTGCTGCGATGTGGTCAACCGCGGTGCGGCTATCTATGGCGACAAGATCTACTTCGGCACCCTCGATGCGCGGCTGATCGCGCTGGACAAGAACACCGGCAAAGTCGTCTGGAACAAGAAATTCGGCGACCACGCGGCGGGCTACACCATGACCGGCGCCCCGGTGCTGATCAAAGACAAAACCAGCGGCAAGGTGCTGTTGATCCACGGCAGTTCCGGTGATGAGTTCGGCGTTGTCGGCCAGCTGTTTGCCCGCGACCCGGACACCGGCGAAGAAGTCTGGATGCGGCCTTTCGTCGAGGGTCACATGGGCCGTCTGAACGGCAAGGACAGCACCACCACCGGCGACGTCAAGGCGCCGTCGTGGCCGAACGACCCGACCACCGAAACCGGCAAGGTCGAAGCCTGGAGCCACGGTGGCGGCGCGCCTTGGCAGAGCGCGAGTTTCGATCCGGAAACCAACACCATCATTGTCGGTGCCGGCAACCCTGGCCCATGGAACACTTGGGCGCGCACGTCCAAGGACGGCAATCCCCACGACTACGACAGCCTCTACACCTCTGGCCAGGTTGGCGTCGACCCGAGCACCGGCGAGGTGAAATGGTTCTACCAGCACACCCCGAACGATGCCTGGGACTTCTCCGGCAACAACGAACTGGTGCTGTTCGACTACAAGGACAAGGACGGCAAAACGGTCAAGGCGACCGGCCACGCGGACCGCAACGGTTTCTTCTATGTGGTCGACCGCAACAACGGCAAATTGCAGAACGCCTTCCCCTTCGTCGACAACATCACCTGGGCCAGCCACATCGACCTGAAGACAGGCAGGCCGGTAGAGAACGAAGGCCAGCGTCCGGCCAAGCCATTGCCGGGCGAAACCAAGGGTAAATCCGTGGAAGTGTCGCCACCGTTCCTCGGCGGCAAAAACTGGAACCCGATGGCGTACAGCCAGGACACCGGGCTGTTCTACATTCCGGGCAACCAGTGGAAGGAGGAGTACTGGACCGAAGAGGTCAGCTACAAGAAAGGCTCGGCTTACCTGGGCATGGGTTTCCGCATCAAGCGCATGTACGACGATCACGTCGGCACCCTGCGCGCCATGAACCCGACTACCGGCAAGGTGGTGTGGGAGCACAAGGAAGCGTTGCCATTGTGGGCCGGCGTGCTGGCGACCAAGGGCAACCTGGTGTTCACCGGGACCGGTGACGGTTTCTTCAAGGCCTTCGACGCGAAAACCGGTGAGGAATTGTGGAAGTTCCAGACCGGTAGCGGCATCGTCTCGCCGCCGATCACCTGGGAACAGGATGGTGAGCAGTACGTCGGCGTGACTGTGGGCTACGGCGGCGCGGTGCCGTTGTGGGGTGGCGACATGGCCGAGCTGACGAAACCGGTAGCTCAGGGCGGGTCGTTCTGGGTGTTCAAGATCCCGAGTTGGGATAGCAAGACGGCGCAGAAGTAGGCCCTCACCCTCTGATCATTCCCACGCTGCGCGTGGGAATGCAGCCTCGGACGCTCCGCGTCCACTCGGCTACCCCACTCGAGAACCCCGTCATGAAATACGCACCCCTGTTTCTTCTGCTGACCTGCTTCCTGGCACACGCCAACGACGGCGACGACGCGCCGCTCATCATCAACGGTTGCACCATCGCTGATCATAGCCAGTGCCCCGGCGCCGATCTCAAAGGCGCGAACCTGCGTAATCAGGACTTGCGCAACATGAACCTCAGCGGCGCGGACTTGCGCGGTGCCGATCTGCGCCATGCCCGACTCGACCTCGCCAACCTGGAAAAAGCCCAGCTGCAAGGCGCCAACCTGACGCGCGCCAGCCTGCAACAGAGCAATCTGCGGCTGGCGGATCTCACCGGTGCCACGTTGATGGCGATTCAGGGCTGGGGACTGTTTGCCCAAGGCGCGCAGTTCCAGGACGCCAACCTCAGCGCCGCCTACCTGCAATTCGCCCGCCTCTCCGGCGCCAGACTGCACAACGCCAACCTGCGCGCCGCCGACCTGGAGATGACCTGGCTGAGCAAGGCCGACCTCAAGGGCGCCAACCTGAGCGATGCCAACCTGCAGGAGGCCAAGTTTGGTGAAAGCAATCTGGAGCAGGCCAACCTGACCGGTTCGCGTCAGCATTACGCGAATTTCCAGGATGCGAACATGGAGGGCTGCACCGGTTGCCCGACGACTTGGGATAAGTGAACAATCTGATCCCTACAACAAATCCCTGTAGCAGCTGCCGAGCCTGCGAGGCTGCGTTCGAATGCACAGCACTCGCAAAAAGAACGGCGAATGCTGCGCATTCGAACGCAGCCTCGCAGGCTCGGCAGCTGCTACAGAATGACCAGGGCGCGATAGAATCGCACAGGGTTCAACCCGCCTTTCTCACCACCCCCATATCAATCCCCAAATGCACCAACTCCGCGTGGGAGCTGACCTGCAATTTGCTCTTCAGCAAGGTCAGGTGATTGGAGACGGTCTTGCCGCTGATACTCAGTTGTTCAGCAATCATCCGTGCCGGCGTGCCTTTGGCGAGCATCACGAAAATCTCCAGCTCGCGCTGGGTCATGCTCTGCAAGCGCGGGTCGCTGGCGTCCTGTTGCGGGTGACACGCGAGTTGAGTGGCCAAGGGCTGTTCGATGTAAGCGTGGCCGGCCAGGATGCGCCGTACCGCCTCGATCAACACGTCGGGTGCCGAGCTTTTCGTCAGGTAGCCCGACGCCCCCGCGTCCAGCGCCTGGCGCACTAACGGCAACTCATCGTGCATGCTGAAAAACAGCACCCGCAGTTGCGGCAGGCGCTGACGCAAGCGCCGGGTGGTTTCCAGTCCGCTGATGCCCGGCAAGCCGAAATCCATGATCACCAGGTTCGGCACGGCTTCCTGCACGCGGATCAATGCGTCCTCCCCCGTCGCCGCTTCACGCACTTCCATGGCGGGCAGCAAGGCCCGCAACAGACTGGCGTAGCCCTGACGGACCACCGCATGGTCATCGACCAGCAAAATATTCATGACACCTCCAACGGCATGTTCAAAGCCAACGCCCAACCAGCGCCGGGACGACTGAAAACCCGCAACTCGCCGCCCAGGCTGCGGGCGCGCTCCTGCATCGAGTACAAGCCCACACCAGGCTGTGGCGGCTGCTGTGCTCCTCGCCCGTTATCCCGAACCAGCAAGCGCAAACGCCCGCCACGATGTTGCAGGCGAATCCGCACCTGACTGGCGTCGGCGTGGCGTGCGATGTTGGTCAGGGCTTCCTGGAGCAGGCGATAGAGGTGGGTTTTGTCCGATGTGGTCAGCGCTGGCAACTGCAGGCCGACCCGCAACTGGCACTCGATGCCTTGGCGCATCTGCCATTGCTCCACCAGCAAACCAAAGGCCTCGGCCAACGACAAATGCTGCAGCATCACCGGGTACAGGTCATGCACCAGCGCACGAAATCCCTGTTGCAGGTGTTCGCAGTTGTGTTCCAGATCGCGCACGGTGCGCTCCACCGTCGCCGGCTGATCCGCCACCAGTCGCAGCAAACAGGCCTGGGCGCGAATACCTGCCAGGTACTGGCCCAGATCATCGTGCAGGGTTTGCGCCAGATGCGTGCGCTCCTGCTCCTGCACCGCGAGCAGGGTCCGGGTCAAATGAGCGTTATCGGCACGGGCGTGTTCCAGCGCCTGGGTCATGTGGTTGAAATGGCTTGCCAGTTGCCGCGCTTCCGGCACGCCTTCAGCACGCAATCGCACGTTGAGCTGGCCGCCCGAGACCTGCTGCAACGCACGCAGCAGCTCATCGAGCAGCCCCATTCCCCGGCGTACGGCCCAGCGAATGGTCAACAGGCTAAGCAACAACGCCAGCCCGCACAACGCCAGCAATTGCTGCAGGGAATCCCAGACTTCGTCGATTTCATCACGGGGATCCACGGCAATCTGCACCCGCCGACCGTCCTTCAAATCCAGCAACCGCGCATTGTGCCGGGCCTCAGCGAAAAGTAACCGCCCAAGCCAGCCATCAATCCCGTTCTGCTCTGACAGACGAGCCGTTTCGCCGGGCGCCAGCCAGCGCACCCGCACATGACGCAAGCTGCGCGTCAGCCTGGGCTGCAGGCTGGCCGGGTCACGCTCGGCGGTTTCACTCAGGTACCCGACCACCGCTTCGGCGGATTGCAACTCGCGCTCCACATCCGCCAACGCCTGATGCACCAGCAAGCCCATGCAGGCCAGCGTGACCAAGGCGAAAAATCCGCACACCCACAGGTTGATCCGCCACAGGGCCGACATCCCTAGCGCCCCTGTATCGCTGGCATGACCGCCAACGGCGCGGGACGCGGGCCGTGGAGTTTGTCGACGCCGATCAGACTCAGGATCAACAGGAACGGCAGGAGCAGCGCTTTGAGAATACGCATGGTCGATCTCCTTTGAGTAATGGCCGTTGTTGACGATGCTGCTGTCCATCCTTCTTTCCATCCTAAGTCGGCGCCGCCCAGGGCAAGTTACTACCTTGGTACTGGCTGACTGGTACTTTCTGCATATTTCCTATCACCCACCGGGTTCCTATGCTGGCGCTACCCGGAATGGAGTGTCCTATGCGCCAGCTTGCCCCTTACGCCCTGTTCTACCTGCTGGCGATCGCTTGTGCCGCCGGGCTGGCGACCCAAAGTCAGGCGGCCGATGCGCCGTTGCAGGTGCAGATCGGCTACCTGGGTTACCGCCCCGACCCTGGACCGCTGCTGTCGAATGTCATCCCCGAGCCCGCCGATGCCGGACTGCGCGGTGCCGAGCTGGCGATCACCGACAGCAACAGCACCGGACGTTTTCTCAATCAGCATTACAGCCTGCTCAGCGCCAGCGTCGACCATCCCCAGGCCCTGATCGACGCTGCCAGGGTTCAGCATGAACAGGGTGTCAGGCTGTTCGTGGTGAATGCCCCGGCCGACACCCTGCGCCAACTCAGTGCCGCCCTGCCCGACAGCTTGCTGTTCAACGCCGGTAGCGCCGATGACACGTTGCGCACCACCGATTGCCTGCCAAACGTGCTGCACAGCCTGCCGAGCCGGGCAATGCTGGCCGATGCGCTGGCGCAATTGCTCGTGGTGCGCAAATGGCAGCGAGCGCTGCTGATCGTCGGCCCGACCGCCGATGATCAAGCCTACGCCGCCGCCCTGCGACGCGCGGCCAAGCGTTTCGGCCTGAAACTGGTGGCGGAGAAAGCCTGGAGTTTCGATAACGATCAACGCCGCAGCGCCCAGGCCGATATGCCGCTGTTCACCCAGACCGCCGAGTACGACGTAGTGCTGGTGGCCGATGAGCGCGGTGACTTTGGCGAGTACGTGCCCTACCAGACATGGTTTCCGCGCCCGGTCGCCGGCACACAGGGCTTGACCCCGGTGGGTTGGCACAAGACCGTGGAAACCTATGGCGCCGCGCAGTTGCAGAAACGCTTTGAAGCCCTGGCCGGACGCTGGATGAATGACCGCGATTTCGCCGCCTGGATCGCCGTGCGCAGCATCGCCAGCGCCGTGAGCAAACTGCGTCAGGCCGATCCGATGGCGATCCGTACGTTGGAAATCAGCGATCAACTACCGCTGGACGGCTTCAAGGGTCGCAAGCTCAGTTATCGCCCGTGGAACGGCCAGTTGCGTCAACCGATTCCGATCGTGCAGCCCCGGGCCCTGGTCAGCACGTCGCCCCAGGACGGTTTCCTGCACCCCTTCAACGAAATGGACAGCCTCGGCTACGACAAGCCTGAGGTCAGCTGCCGCTTTCCCTGATTCAAACCTCCAAAAACAATAAGGAATCCGCCATGCGCCGCACCCTGCTTTCATGCGCCCTGTTGCTCGCCGCCGGGCACGCCGCGGCCAGCACCGCCTGGGTCTCCAACGAGAAGGACAACAGCCTGAGCCTGATCGACATGCAGACCCTGCAAGTCACCGATACCCTGCCCGTCGGGCAACGACCCCGTGGCCTGTTGCTGTCCCACGACAGCAAGCTGCTGTACATCTGCGCCAGCGACTCGGACCGGGTCCAGGTAATGGACGTGGCCACGCGCAAGATCATCAAGGAGCTGCCCTCCGGCAAAGACCCCGAGCAATTCGCCCTGCACCCCAACAACCGCTGGCTGTACGTCTCCAACGAAGACGATGCACTGGTCACCGTGATCGACACTGAAACCTCCAAGGTGCTGAGCCAGATCAATGTCGGCGTCGAACCCGAAGGCATGGCAGTCAGCCCGGACGGCAAGTGGGCCGTCAACACCAGCGAAACCACGAACATGCTGCACTGGATCGATACCAGTACCCAGACGCTGGCGGACAGCACCCTGGTGGACCAACGCCCGCGTTTCGTCGAGTTCGCGCCGGATGGCTCTCAGTTGTGGGCCTCGGCGGAGATTGGTGGCACGGTCACGGTGCTGGATGTCGCGACCCGCCAGATCCTCAAGACCCTGACCTTCCAGATCAAGGGTGTGCACCCGGACAAGGTGCAACCGGTGGGTATCAAGCTGAGCGCCGACGGCAAGTACGGTTTCGTCGCCCTCGGCCCGGCCAACCATGTGGCCGTCATCGACGCCAAGACCTTCGAGATTCTGGATTACCTGCTGGTGGGCAAGCGCGTCTGGCAGATGGCGTTCACCCCGGATCAGAAGCAATTGCTGGCCACCAATGGCGTCAGCGGCGATGTGTCGGTGATTGATGTCGACAGCCTCAAGGTCACCAAATCGGTCAAGGTCGGGCGTTATCCATGGGGCGTGGTGGTCACGCCATGAACGCGCTGGAGGTCAGCGACCTGAGCTTTGCCTACGGTGCACGGGAAGCGTTGCGCCAGGTGAGTTTCAGCCTGGCGCCGGGGCGTTTCGCGGCACTGCTGGGGCCTAACGGCGCGGGCAAATCGACGCTGATTGCACTGCTCACGCGGCTTTACGATCTGCAACGGGGCGAGATTCTGGTGGGCGGCTGTTCACTGCGCAATACGCCGCGCCCGGCGCTCAAACAGCTGGGCGTGGTGTTTCAGCAAAGCACCCTGGACCTGGACCTCAGCGTTGAACAGAACCTGCGCTATCACGCCGCGCTGCATGGCCTGTCACGGCGCCAGACCGGTCTGCGGGTGGATGCTGAACTGGCGCGACAGGCGTTGACCGACCGTCGTCGCGAACGGGTGCGCGAACTCAATGGCGGCCATCGCCGCCGGGTGGAAATCGCCCGCGCCTTGCTGCATGAGCCGCGTCTGCTGCTGCTCGACGAAGCCAGTGTCGGCCTCGACCCGGCCAGCCGCCTGGCACTCAATCGACACATCCGCAGCCTTTGTTGCGAGCAACGCATCAGCGTGCTCTGGACCACGCACTTGCTCGACGAAGTGCAGCCCAGCGATGACTTGCTGATCCTTCATCAAGGGCGATTGGTCGCCAGCGGCCAGGCCGATGCCTTGAGCCTGGAACATGGCGGCGATCTCGGTTCAGCCTTCGCGCGCCTCACCACATCTTCACCTTCAGGAGCCGCCGTTCGATGAATGCTTACTGGCAGTGTTTCAGCGGCATCGTGCTGCGTGAGTGGTTGCGCTTCGTGCTGCAACGTACGCGGTTCCTCAGTGCATTGGTGCGACCGTTGCTGTGGTTGCTGGTGTTCGCCGCCGGTTTTCGTGCCGCATTGGGGATCGCGATCATCGAGCCCTACGACACCTACATTCCCTACGAGGTGTACATCATCCCGGGGCTCGCTTGCATGATTCTGCTGTTCAACGGCATGCAGGGTTCGCTGTCGATGGTCTATGACCGGGAAATGGGCAGCATGCGCGTGCTGCTGACCAGCCCCCTGCCCCGGACGTTTTTGCTCTGCAGCAAACTGCTGGCGACGTCGCTGATTTCGCTGCTGCAGGTGTATGCCTTCCTGGCCATCGCCTGGGCGTATGGCGTGCAACCGCCGCCCATGGGCTTGTTGGTTGCCTTGCCGGCGCTGTTGCTGGTGGCCCTGATGCTCAGTGCGCTGGGGCTGTTGCTGTCGAACGCCATCCGCCAGCTGGAGAACTTTGCCGGGGTGATGAATTTTGTGATTTTCCCGCTGTTTTTCCTGTCGTCGGCGTTGTACCCGCTGTGGAAAATGCGTGACTCGAGCGAGTGGTTGTACTGGTTGTGTGCGTTGAATCCGTTCACCCATGCGGTGGAGCTGGTGCGGTTTGCGTTGTATGAACGGTTCAATCCGCTGGCCTTGGGCGTGTGCGCAGGATTGACCCTGGTGTTCGCCCTGCTCGCGGTCCTCACCTTCAACCCGCAGCATGCGGCCCTGCGCAAAGCCACCTGACCCCACACAGTAGGACGGTACGACTGTAGGAGCTGTCGAGTGAAACGAGGCTGCGATCTTTTGATCTTGCTTTTAAAAGCCAACGTCAAAAGATCGCAGCCTCGTTTCACTCGACAGCTCCTACACAGCTCCTACAGTCCTATCAACAGGGAGGGAGAGTTCGGGCATTTACTACTTTAGTACTGGTTTACCTGTCTATCGTCGCATTCCCAACGCACCGCAACTGGCATGTAATGGGTTCATAACTATAAGGATTGAACCCCATGCTGCGTGCCCGACGTTGCCTTCTGCGTCCCACTCTTGCCGCGCTGTCCCTGAGCCTGCTGCTGGGCGTTGCACACGCCGAAACGGCGCTGTTCTCCTCCGACGGTTATCGCATCGCGCTTTACCGCAGCCCGACACCGAATCAACTGGATGGCGCCGCCATCATTGACACCACGGCCCTGCAAGCATTGCTCAAGCAAACCCCTCGCCCGGTATTGATCGACGTCTACCGCCGCCAATGGCTGCAGGGGCGTTTTATCGAAGATCAGCCCCACGAAAATGTACCCGGTAGCCACTGGCTGGCGAACACCGGCGACGGCGACTTGAGCGCCGAATGGGCGGGCTATTTCGCGCGCCACCTGACGGCACTGACCGCAGGCGATCTGGCGCAACCGCTGGTCTTCTATTGCCGCTCCGATTGCTGGCTGAGCTGGAACGCGGTAAAACGCGCCGCCGCAATGGGCTATAAGACACTGTATTGGTACCGCGACGGCCTGGATGCCTGGCAAGCGGCGAACCTGCCCGTGATGGCCGCCCAGCCCGAACCCTTTCCCTGACCTTTACGCTTGCGTGTTGTTGCCACACCATAATGAAAATAATGAGGTGAAAGGCCATGTACAAAATTCTGATTGCCGACGATCACCCGCTGTTTCGCGAAGCCATTCATAACGTCATCAGCGACGGATTTCCCGGCAGCGAAGTGATGGAAACTGCCGACCTGGATAGCGCCCTGCTGCTGACCCAGGATCACGATGACCTGGACCTGATCCTGCTCGACCTGAACATGCCCGGCATGCACGGCCTCAACGGCCTGATCAACCTGCGCAACGAGGCACCGACCATTCCCGTGGTGATCGTCTCGGCCGAGCAGGACAAACAGATCGTGCTGCAAGCCATCACCTATGGCGCCGTGGGGTTCATCACCAAATCCTCGCCGCGGGTGCAGATGACCGAAGCCATCCAGCAAATCCTCAATGGCAACGTCTACCTGCCGCCGGACATCATCCGTACGCAGAAAAGCGGTACGCACCGCCGGATGAACGACAACCCGAGCTTTGCGCCAGAACTGCTGCAGGCGTTGACCCGCAAGCAGCTGCTGGTGCTGGAGCGCATGACCAAGGGCGAATCGAACAAACAGATCGCCTACACCCTGGAAATCGCCGAAACCACGGTCAAGGCCCACGTCTCGGCGATCCTGCGCAAACTGAATGTGCACAACCGGGTGCAGGCTATTCTGAGTGCCGGGGATATTGATTTCGGGTCCTATCTGCGGCGTTGAGGGCGTCCTCCGGCCCCGATACCAACCCTGTGGCGAGGGAGCTTGCTCCCGCTCGGCTGCGAAGCAGTCGTGAATTCAGTCAATGCGGTGTATCAGGAAAACCAAGTTGTCAGGGTTTACGACTGCTTCGCAGCCGAGCGGGAGCAAGCTCCCTCGCCACAGGTTATCGGTTTTCGCAGAACAAATGACTCATCGCCCTCTCCCCACATTGATCGGCATTGAACGCAGAGTTTGTGCACGACCAAGATCCAGTGTGGGAGCTAGCCTGCTAGCGATGACGCCGGCCAAAGCACCGCAGAAATCAAGGCCTGCCGAGCAAATGACTCATCGCCGTCTTCAGCTTCATCGGCCGGACCGGTTTGTGCATCAGCGTATGGCCCAGTTCACGGATCTGCAGTTTCAGCTCGTTGCTGTAGTTGGCGGTGATCATCATTGCCGGTATCGCGCTGGCCCGTCGGGCATTGATTCGGGCCACGGCGTCGACGCCATTCTGGTCGTCATCCAGGTGATAGTCGGCAATCAGCAAATCCGCCTGGGCATGGTAGTTGTCCACCTGGCGTGCCAGGTCCTGTTCCGACAATGCCGTCACCACCACACAGCCCCAGCCCTCCAGTAACGTGCGCATGCCGGCGCAAATGGCCGCGTCGTTATCCAGCACCCACACTCGCGCGCCACGCAGACGCTCCAGCATCGGCTCACTCATCAACAGACTGGGCAGCGCTTTTGGCGCGGTGGCGCTCAGCGGCACCTCGACGGAAAACATCGAGCCCCTGCCCGGCCACGAGCGCACGTGGATGCGATGCCCGAGAATCCCGGCAATTTTTTCCACTATCGCCAGGCCCAAACCCAGGCCACGGTCCTGATCCGGCCGTTGCACGTCACCGCGCTTGAACTCCTGAAAAATCTCTTCCAGCCGATTTTCCGCAATGCCCATCCCGCTGTCCCACACCTCGATCGACAGGCGCTGGTGATGACGCCGGCAGCCCAGCACCACTCGCCCGCTGTAGGTGTAGCGAATGGCGTTGCTCAGCAGGTTGCGCAAGATCCTGGCGAGCAACTGGATGTCACTGCGCACCAGCGCCGAGCAGCCAACGAAATGCAGTTCCAGCCCCTCACTGAGGGCGACCTGGGTGTATTCGGCGGCCAGGTTTTCCAGGAGCTCGCTGAGGGCGAACGGCGCAATGTCGGCTTTGATCACCCCGGCATCGAGCTTTGAAATGTCCACCAGTGTGCCCAACAGGTTTTCCACGTCCTCAAGCGAGTTGCTGACGTTGCGCACCAGGATTTCGTTGGCCATCGGCTCCCGGCGCTCCAGCAATGCACTGGTAAACAACCGCGCCGCGTTCAGCGGTTGCAGCAGGTCGTGGCTGACGGCGGCGAGAAACTTGGTCTTTGACAGGTTGGCCTGCTCGGCTTCCAGTTTCGCTTCGCGCAAACGCGACTCGACCCGCCGGCGCTCGTCGATTTCCCGCAGCAGCTGGTCGTTGAGGGTGGTCAGTTCCGCCGTGCGTTCCCGCACCCGAAGCTCGAGATTCTGATACGCCTGATGCAATGCCTCGGCGGTGCGACGGCGCTCGGTGATGTCACGGATCAACACGAAAATCCCCACCACCTCTCCGGTGGCCAGGCGATTGGGCACGTAGGAGCGCAGCATGTAGCGCTCCTGATTGTTGATGTTGGTTTCGGCGAATTCGAACGTCACGCTTTCACCCGCCAGCGCCCTGGCGACGTAGGCTTCCAGGCGTTGGTAATGCTGTTCGCTGTGCACTTCGCGCAGGCTCTGGCCGAGCATCACGCCCCGTGGCCAGCAGTACCATTGTTCGTAGACTTTATTGGTGAATTCATAGACCAGGTCGGCATTCAGGTAGGCGATCAAAGCTGGAACGTGGTCGGTAATCAGGCGAATCCAGCGCTCGCTTTCGCTCAGCGCTTCGGCGTGCTGATAGCGCTCGGTGATGTCGGTGAAGGTGTTGACGAAGCCCCCGGTGGGCAATGGATGGGTGCGAATTTCCAGCACCCGGCCATCGTAAAGACGCTGCTCGCACTCCTGCACCGGGCGGCCGTTGATGTCGCGACTGGCCGGTGTCAGCAGGTGCAATTCGCTGTCGGCGATCACCTCGGCAAATGGGCGGTGGGCGGCCACTGGCGCCAGGCCGCTGAGTTCAAGGAACCGCCGGTTCCACAGTTCCAGCACGCCGTCAGCGTTGACCATTGCCACGCCCTGGGACAGGTTGTCGACTGCCCGTTGCAGCAAGTGGGATTTCTGCGCCACGGCTTGTTCGCGACGCATCGTTTCGCTGAGTTTGACGTCGGTAATGTCAGTGAACAGGATCACCCGCCCACCCTCCTGGGTCGGCCGTTCACTGACTTGCAGCCAGCGCCCGTCTTGCAGGCGATAGAGCAGGTTTTCGTCGGCATGCCCGCGAGGCTCTTCGGTGAACAAACCGGTGGCACTCATCAAGCGTTTGACTTCGGCCAGACGCATGCCGGCATTGATGCGCACCCGGCTGTTGCCCCAGAACGCCTTGAAGCGGCTGTTGAACAAGACGATTCGCTGATCGGCATCGAACAACACAAACGCGTCGGAAATGCTTTCGATGGCGTCGATCAAATGCTGATGGGCCGTCTCCGCCCGCAGCCGCGCTTCGCTGAGCAGGTGATTGCCGGACTTGAGTTCCGCCATGGCCTGGTTCAACGCATCGGTGCGCTCGCGCACCTGTTCGGCGAGCACCACCGAATGCTGGAACGCCGCGTAGGGGTCATTGCCGCGGGTGGCGCCCGATTCGATGCGCTCGATCAGCGCACTGTTGATGCGTTGGAGTTTGTGATTTTCACGTTGCAGGCTGGCGAGTTGGGCCTGGAGCTCAACGGTGTCCAGGGGATCGGCCCCGGGCAATGGCAACGCCGGTGAAGGTCTGGTTGATGTGCATGCCATTGAACTGTTCTCCGTAGGTGTTGAAACCCATCACCCGCTGGTCGCGCAAAAACGCGCCGACGTGTTCCAGATTGCCGCTGTTCTCCAGCTCCATGCGCCGCAGAAAACAATCGCAACCGAGGGTCAGTAGCAGATCACCGAGTCGCTCGTGCAAGCCTTCGAACAGGTTTTGCAGGTTGGGCAGCATCGGACCCGGCGCCATGACGGTAAGGACGATGCCGTTTTCCACTGCGCAGTAAAAACTCAGGCTCAAGTCCGGATGAACCTGCTGGATCGCCCGTACGTAGTACTGATCGTTGATCCGCACCGCCAACGGGTGCGCCGCGAATACCCGATGATCCAGTTCGGCGACGGGGACACCGATGTGCCGTGCGTACTCCTCGGCGGCGGGTTCGGCGTTGAGCTCGAAGACCCGACGGGATGCACTGTCGGCCCCTGTCACCACGAGTTTTTCGGCTCGGGGCAAAATGTGGTGGGTGGTGAAGACTTCAAAGTCCAGCCAGGTGTTGACCAGCACCACCACCGCCGCACCGCTGTGAAATTCGCCCCCGAAGTAGACGTGGGTGTGGGTCAGGTAGTTGTCGTCACCGGCCGAACCACCGAAATGCGGGATGTCACCCAACGCTGCACTCAGGGCGCCGAGGACCATTTCTTCGCGGCTGGACAAGCCGTCGAGCAAGGTCAGGGCGAAGCTGTTGCCCTTGATCGGCGCCAGGGTGTTGCTGCGACAGCCGCTGACCAGCCGTTCGACCATCTGCTGAGCGTCGATCAGGCTGAAGTGCTCCATCTCGTCGATCAGTTCGGCGTCGATGGAAAAATGCCGGTGATCGAAACCCACCGCCGTGACGCAATTGCGCCCGTAGCCCAGCGGCGTGATTTCCCCGGCACTGGTGCAGCCCACCAGGCGAATGCCGCCGAAGCTCTGTTGCAATGCCTGCCCCAGCGCCTGGAGGTCGTACTCGGCGGAACAGAAAAACAGCACAAAGCCCAAATGCGGGTGCAACAGCTGTCGCGCCAGCTCCTGGGCAACCTGTTGCGCATCGGTGGCCTGGGACATCGCACTGACCACACCTTCATTCCCGACCTGCTGCATTGTCGCCTCCCGCAGGTGCGCGTGTATGAGGTTCGAGTGTACGAAGGCCGGGTAGCGCGACCTATGCTACTTGGGTAGCGGGTAGGCACTTCGATGGGATGAGAGCGACCTGAACGCCATCGCAACGTGTAGCAGCTGCCGAGCCTGCGAGGCTGCTACAGGGGCCTGAGTTGTTTGGGTGTTACCAGGTCAGCACCGCCCCCACCGCGAACGTATCGGTGTCTTCATTCTGCGCATCGGTGTCGTGGCCGTTGATTTCGAACTGGTTGTACTCGGCGACCAGTTTGAGGTTGTCGTTGACGTCATGAAACAGCGCGACGCCCCGGGTTTCGTAGTCTGCGCCGCTACCGACCGCGCCGTTGCCATCGTCCTTGGTCTTGCCATAGGACAAGGCCAGGCGGTTCTTGCCCAGCTTGTACGAGCCCTGCAGCAAATAGCCGTCGCTGTCGATGTTGCGCAACGTCGGTTCGCCGGCGTTGTTGGTGTAGAACGGGTTGATGCCCTTCGCCTGGAAGCCCGAGCCGGTGAGCGACAAACCGCCCATCTTCGCCTGCACGCCGTAACCGACACCTTTGGAGGTCACGGACTCAACGCTTGCATCGGTATTGTCCGAGGTCTGGTAGCTACCGTTGACCCAGCTATAAATCTTCGCCCCGGCGAGGTCGAACTGGTAGGTGATCTCGCTCTCGGTGCGCGGGTTTTCCTGGTAGGCCTTACCGGTCGGGCTGCTATCGTTGGTGTCGACCGGGTCCATGATCCCTACCGCCACCCGCAAGCCGTCCATCACCGGCGTGCGGTAGGTGATCTGTGAGGTGGGAAACGGGTACGGATAACCGGTGCCGATGTTGCCGAACGACACGCCGCCGCCATCCACCAGGCCGAGCGTATCGCTGACCTGGCCATAACCGGCGAGCAGTTCATCCAGCAGAATGTTGGAGCGCGCAAACAGACCGAAGTCCTTGCCGATCAGCACTTCGCCCCACTCGGGGTTGGCCACCGTGCCGTAGAACTGCCGCACGTCGATGGCGGTGTCGGTGCCGTTGGTCTCGCTGTCGTTGATGGTCACCCAGAATGAAGCACGCGCGCCGAGCTTCAAATCATCGACCTGCTTGCCCATGTTGAAGCCCAGGTAGTTGGGCAGGAACCCCATCTTCACGCGCGACTGTCGACGGTCGTATTGGTCGCCGGCGCGGTCGACGTCACTGTTCACGTAGAAGGCGTTGATGTAGCCGTCCGTGGAAAAGGTCGTCTGGTCCTTGTCGTACAGCATGATCTCGGCCTCGGCCATCGGGGCCAAACCCAGGGTCGACAGGCTGGCAATCAAGGCAGGCAAGTAACGATGCTTGAAATTCTTATTGTTGTGCATGACGCGCTCCGCAACGTGGACTGGATGTCGGAGGCGATTATCGAAAGCTGACCGGCGGCGTCATACGCTGCCTTGGAGGCGTTTATGAAGTGCTTTGGGTTGGCGGGTGCGGCGCGGCAAGTTCGGTGTAAGACCGGGCCGCGACAGGGCCCGGGACCAAGGGTGTAAGACTGTCAGACGCTCGCCCGGTACAACATGCAGGCCGCAATCAGTACACACAGACTGGCGAAACCGACCTGCAAGGCTCTGGCCGGGACTCGCGCGCAGAGGCGTCGACCGATGATCATGCCGACAATGCTGGCGGCAATGAATGCTCCGCCGCTGGCGTCGATCCGGACGCCGGCGTGGAATGCGCCAATCACCCCGATGGCCGAGATCAGGCTGATCACCATTAAGGAGGTCGCGACGATTCCGCGCATCTGCACGTCGGTCAATTGCTTGAACGCCGGGACTATCAGAAACCCGCCCCCGACGCCGAGCAGCCCGGAGACCACGCCAGTCACTGCGCCCAGCGCCGCCAGGGTCGCGGTGCATTTGGCGGTCCAGGAAAAACGCCCGGTCTGCTGGTCGAGCATGCAGTTTTTCTGTCCCCAGTTGGCGTGGCCGTGGTCGCTCGGTCCTTCTTGGTGGCGCTCGCGGCGCAGCATGCGCCAGGCGACCATGATCATCAGCAGGCTGAACAGGATCATCAGGATTGTTTCCGGCAACTGATGGGCGAAGAAGATGCCGAGTGGCGAAAACAGTGCGCCCAGCAATGCAATCAACAGCGCCGCGCGATAGCGCACCAGTCCATGACGCAGACCGTCGATGGCGCCCACTGCCGCTGCGCTGCCCACTGCGAACAACGCAACGGGGGCGGCTTGCGTCATCGTCAGGCCCATGCCCAGCACGAGCGCGGGCACCGCAAGAATCCCGCCTCCGGCCCCGGTCAATCCAAGCACCAGCCCCATCACCACACCAAAGAAACTAGCCAGCAACATAAAAACCCGAGATCCATGAAAAGCCGGGAACGCCCGGTATCGATTGGTTTACAGGATAGAGCCCTCACGGCTTTTTTCCTTCACTGAATTGACCAGGGCTGGTCAAGCCGGTGCAAATGACTCTACGCTCAACAGCTGTCCCACGAAGAACCGGCCATCATGCCTGCCCAGATTGAAGCTTTTCTAGACCCCGCCTCATCGACCTACAGCTACGTGATTTACGAACACGATGGCAGTGCCTGCGCCATCGTCGACCCCGTGCTGGATTATGACGCGGCGGCCGGTCGGACCCGTACCGTGCAGGCCGACCGGATCGTGGCTTTTGTGCGCGATCATCAGCTGCAGGTGCAGTGGTTGCTGGAGACCCATGCTCACGCCGATCACCTGTCTGCCGCGTTCTATTTGCGTCGGGAACTGGGCGGCAAGATCGCCATCGGGCAGACCATCAGCAAGGTTCAGGACGTATTCAAAAGCCTGTTCAATCTGGAGCCGGCGTTTCGTGTCGATGGTTCGCAGTTCGACCATCTGTTCGCGGCGGACGAATCCTTCATGATCGGCAATCTCAAGGCCAAGGCCCTGCATGTGCCCGGGCATACTCCAGCGGACATGGCCTACCTGGTCGATAGCACGATGATTCTGGTGGGCGACACGCTGTTCATGCCGGATGTCGGCACTGCTCGCTGCGACTTTCCCGGTGGCGATGCCCATCAGATGTTTACCTCGATCCGCAAACTGCTGGCATTCCCGGCCAGCGTCAGCCTGTACGTGTGCCACGACTACCCGCCCGAGGGCCGCGAGCCCCGGTGCATGACCACGGTCGGCGAGCAGCGCAAAAGCAATATCCATGTGCGTGACGGTATCGATGAAGCCGCTTTTGTTGCCATGCGCAACCAGCGGGATGCGGGTTTGGGCATGCCGAACCTGTTGCTGCCGGCGATTCAGGTGAATGTGCGGGCGGGGAATTTGCCGCCGGCGGAAGACAATGGCGTGACGTACCTGAAGATTCCGATCAACAAATTTTAAAGTCAAAAGATCGCAGGCTTCGCCAGCTCCTACAGGGGACGAGTGCAGCCGTGGAATTACGGTTGCAGGCGATCCGCGTAGGAGCTGCCGCAGGCTGCGATCTCTGGATCTTCAGCTCGTCAGGGTCAAGCCGTTGGCCGGCAATGGCAGCGCCGTCTTGTAGCGCACCTGCTTGAGCGCAAAGCTCGAGCGGATGTTCGCCACCCCAGGCACCTTGGTCAAAAAATCCATCATGAAGCGTTCCAGCGACTGAATGGTCGGCACCAGCACCCGAATCAGATAATCCGGATCGCCCGCCATCAAGTAACACTCCATCACCTCCGGGCGATCCGAAATCGCCTCTTCGAAATGCTGCAGTGCCTCTTCCACCTGTTTCTCCAGGCTGACGTGGATGAACACGTTGACGTGCAACCCCAGCAGCTCGGCATCCAGCAGCGTCACTTGCTCGCGAATGAGCCCCAATTCCTCCATGGCCTTGACCCGATTGAAGCACGGCGTCGGTGACAGGTTGACCGAGCGGGCGAGGTCGGCGTTGGTGATGCGTGCATTCTCCTGAAGGCTGTTGAGAATGCCGATATCGGTACGGTCCAGTTTGCGCATGAGACAAAATCACCTGTTTTTTATGTTTATGCAGATTTTTTATCCTCAAATGATCTCAAGCGCAACGAAACAGAGAGAAATATTCTTCTTGCGCCGGCCTATGATTGTTGTAGGACAAGATTTCTTCCACAGAAGAAAGACGGTCAGCTCACTACAAGAAATTCACAAGATCGAGCGTAGAAGCCATGAACCAAGCGTATGAACCGCTGCGCCTGCACGTTCCCGAACCTTCGGGCCGTCCAGGGTGCAAAACCGACTTCTCCTACCTGCGTCTGACCGACGCCGGTACGGTGCGCAAACCCCCTATTGACGTAGAACCTGCCGACACGGCCGACCTGGCCAAGGGCTTGATTCGCGTACTCGATGACGAAGGCAACGCCCTCGGCCCATGGGCTGAAGGGGTTCCGGTCGAGATCCTGCGCAAAGGCATGCGTGCCATGCTCAAGACGCGCATCTTCGACAACCGCATGGTGGTCGCCCAGCGTCAGAAAAAAATGTCGTTCTACATGCAAAGCCTTGGCGAAGAAGCCATCGGCAGCGCCCAGGCCCTGGCCTTGAACATTGACGACATGTGCTTCCCGACCTATCGCCAGCAGAGCATTCTGATGGCGCGGGAAGTGCCTCTGGTAGATCTGATCTGCCAACTGCTCTCCAACGAACGCGATCCCCTCAAGGGCCGCCAGCTGCCGATCATGTATTCGGTACGCGATCACGGGTTCTTCACCATTTCCGGCAACCTCGCCACTCAATTCGTACAGGGCGTGGGCTGGGGCATGGCCTCGGCGATCAAGGGCGACACCAAAATCGCCTCGGCCTGGATCGGCGACGGCGCCACCGCCGAATCCGACTTCCACACCGCCCTCACCTTCGCCCACGTTTACCGCGCGCCAGTGATCCTGAACGTGGTCAACAACCAATGGGCCATTTCCACCTTCCAGGCCATTGCCGGGGGTGAAGCCACTACCTTCGCCGGTCGTGGCGTTGGCTGCGGGATTGCCTCCCTGCGGGTCGATGGCAACGACTTCGTCGCGGTCTACGCCGCTTCTGCCTGGGCCGCCGAACGTGCGCGCCGCAACCTCGGTCCGACCATGCTCGAGTGGGTCACCTACCGTGCGGGTCCGCACTCCACCTCCGATGATCCTTCCAAATACCGTCCTGCCGACGACTGGAGCTACTTCCCGTTAGGCGACCCGATTGCGCGCCTCAAGCAGCACCTGGTGAAAATCGGTCAGTGGTCCGAAGAGGAGCACGTCGCTGTCAGCGCCGAACTGGAAGCCGAAGTGATCGCCGCGCAGAAAGAAGCCGAAAAATTCGGCACCCTGGCCGGTGGCCAGATTCCAAGCGCCGCGACCATGTTCGAAGATGTCTATAAAGAGATGCCGGAGCACTTGAAGCGCCAGCGTCAAGAGTTGGGGATCTGACATGAACGATCACAACACTACTATCGAGCTGGAAACCGCCATGACCACGACCACCATGACCATGATCCAGGCCCTGCGCTCGGCCATGGATGTGATGCTTGAACGTGATGACAACGTTGTGGTCTTCGGCCAGGACGTCGGCTACTTCGGCGGCGTGTTCCGTTGCACCGAGGGTCTGCAGACCAAGTACGGCACCTCCCGGGTGTTCGACGCACCGATATCCGAAAGCGGCATCGTCGGCGTCGCGGTGGGCATGGGTGCCTACGGTCTGCGGCCAGTGGCTGAGATCCAGTTCGCCGATTACGTTTACCCGGCTTCGGACCAGATCATTTCCGAAGCCGCCCGCTTGCGCTACCGCTCGGCGGGCGAATTCACCGCACCGATGACCCTGCGCATGCCTTGTGGCGGCGGCATCTACGGCGGCCAGACCCACAGCCAGAGCATCGAAGCGATGTTTACTCAGGTCTGCGGCTTGCGCACCGTCATGCCCTCCAACCCATATGACGCCAAGGGCTTGCTGATCGCCTCCATCGAAAACGATGACCCGGTGATCTTCCTCGAGCCGAAACGCCTGTACAACGGCCCGTTCGACGGTCACCACGACCGCCCGGTAACCCCGTGGTCGAAACACCCTTCGGCACAAGTGCCTGACGGCTATTACACCGTGCCGCTGGACGTCGCAGCCATTGCCCGTCCGGGCAAAGACGTGACCATCCTGACTTACGGCACCACGGTGTATGTGTCGCAAGTGGCCGCCGAAGAAACCGGGATCGATGCTGAAGTCATCGACCTGCGC
Source organism: Pseudomonas sp. MDV22-iso1 (assembly GCF_058145095.1). Taxonomy (NCBI): domain Bacteria; kingdom Pseudomonadati; phylum Pseudomonadota; class Gammaproteobacteria; order Pseudomonadales; family Pseudomonadaceae; genus Pseudomonas; species Pseudomonas sp. MDV22-iso1. The sequence continues at coordinate 68,643 of NZ_JBYVMF010000014.1, read as the reverse complement.
AGCCTGTGGCCGCTGGACCTGGAAACCATCGTCAAGTCCGTGAAGAAAACCGGCCGTTGCGTCATCGTTCACGAAGCGACCCGTACCTGCGGTTTCGGCGCTGAACTGGCTGCGCTGGTGCAAGAGCATTGCTTCCATTACCTGGAAGCGCCTATCGAACGCGTCACCGGTTGGGACACCCCTTACCCGCACGCGCAAGAGTGGGCGTATTTCCCTGGCCCGACCCGTGTGGGCGCGGCTTTGCATCGGGTTATGGAGGTCTGAATGGGCACGCACGTTATCAAAATGCCGGACATTGGCGAAGGCATTGCAGAAGTTGAGTTGTCGGTGTGGCACGTCAAGGTCGGTGACCTGGTCGTTGAAGATCAGGTACTGGCGGATGTCATGACTGATAAGGCGATGGTCGATATTCCATCGCCGGTTCACGGCAAAGTGATTGCGCTGGGCGGTGTGCCGGGCGAAGTCATGGCCGTTGGCAGCATCCTGATCAGCATTGAAGTCGAAGGCGCGGGCAACGTTAAAGAGTCTGCCCAGCCTGCGGCTGCTGTCGTTAAAGAAGCCCCTGTCGCGGCACCCAAAGTCGAAGCCGTGGTAGCGAGCAAACCGGTCGCGGCTGCAGCGCCGCGCCCTGCTGTCAGCCAAGGACCTATGGTTGCTCGCGAGGCCGATGAGCGCCCGCTGGCCTCCCCGGCGGTCCGCAAACACGCACTGGACCTCGGCATTCAACTGCGCCTGGTACGCGGCACCGGCCCTGCGGGTCGGGTACTGCACGACGACCTGGAGGCCTATCTGGCTCAGGGTCAGTCGAACGCCTCTACCGTTTCTACCGCGTACGCCCAGCGTAACGACGAAGAGCAGATTCCGGTCATCGGTATGCGCCGCAAGATTGCCCAACGCATGCAGGACGCCACTCAGCGCGCCGCTCACTTCAGTTATGTCGAGGAAATCGACGTCACTGCAGTGGAAGAGCTGCGCGCCCATTTGAACGAGAAACACGGTGCAACCCGCGGCAAGCTGACCTTGCTGCCGTTCCTGGTCCGCGCCCTGGTTGTCGCCCTTCGGGATTTCCCGCAAATCAACGCCCGTTACGACGACGAAGCCCAGATCATCACCCGCCTCGGCGCCGTGCATGTCGGCATCGCCACCCAAGCCGACATCGGCTTGATGGTTCCGGTGGTGCGTCATGCGGAAGCCCGCAGCTTGTGGGACAACGCCACGGAGATATCACGCCTGGCGACCGCCGCGCGCACCGGCAAGGCCAACCGGGACGAACTGTCCGGTTCGAGCATTACCTTGACCAGCCTGGGCGCACTGGGCGGCATTGTCAGCACTCCGGTGCTGAACTTGCCGGAGGTGGCCATCGTCGGTGTGAACAAGATCGTCGAACGCCCAATGGTGATCAAAGGCCAGATCGTGATTCGCAAGATGATGAACCTCTCCAGCTCCTTCGATCATCGCGTGGTCGATGGCATGGACGCGGCGCAATTCATCCAGGCCGTTCGTGGCCTGCTCGAACAACCCGCCACCCTGTTCGTGGAGTAAGGAACTGCAATGCAAACTCTAAACACAACACTGCTGATCATCGGTGGCGGTCCCGGCGGCTATGTCACGGCGATTCGTGCGGGTCAGTTGGGCATCCCGACCCTTCTGGTGGAAGGCCAATCGCTGGGCGGTACTTGCCTGAACATCGGCTGCATTCCGTCCAAGGCGTTGATCCATGTGGCCGAACAGTTTCACCAGACCCGGCACCACAGTCAGCATTCAGCGCTGGGGATCAGCGTTTCGGCACCAAGCCTGGACATCGGCAAAAGTGTCGAATGGAAAGACGGCATCGTTGATCGCCTCACCACCGGCGTTGCCGCCCTGCTGAAAAAGAACAAGGTGCAGGTCATTGAAGGTTGGGCCCGCATCATCGACGGCAAGACTGTCGAAGTGGGCGATACGCGGATCCATTGCGAGCACCTGGTGCTGGCCACGGGTTCGAAAAGCGTGAACCTGCCAATGCTGCCGATTGGCGGGCCGGTCATTTCTTCCACTGAGGCCTTGGCGCCGACATCCGTGCCCAAGCGTCTGATCGTCGTGGGTGGCGGGTACATTGGCCTGGAGCTGGGAATCGCCTATCGCAAGCTGGGCGCCGACGTCAGTGTGGTCGAGGCGCAGGATCGTATCTTGCCGGCTTACGACGCGGAACTGACCCAACCGGTTCATGAAGAACTGAAGAAGCTTGGGTTAAAGCTTTACTTGAAGCACAGCGTTGAAGCATTTGATTCAAAAGATAATTCACTTAAAGTTCGCGACCCTGAGGGTGGCACTGTCCTCCTTGAAACCGATCAGGTGCTGGTCGCGGTCGGGCGCAAACCCAACACCCAGGGTTTCAACCTGGAAGCGCTGAATCTGGACATGAATGGCTCCGCGATCAAGATCGACAATCGCTGCCAGACCAGCATGCGCAACGTGTACGCCATCGGCGACTTGAGTGGCGAACCGATGCTGGCCCACCGGGCAATGGCTCAGGGCGAAATGGTTGCCGAACTGATCAGCGGCAAATCCCGCGAGTTCAACCCGACCGCTATCGCCGCCGTTTGTTTTACCGACCCGGAGCTGGTGGTGGTTGGCAAGACACCGGATGACGCCAAGGCTGCTGGCCTGGATTGCATCGTTTCCAGCTTCCCGTTCGCCGCCAATGGCCGGGCGATGACACTGGAATCGAAAAGCGGCTTCGTCCGGGTCGTGGCGCGGCGTGACAACCATGTGATTGTCGGCTGGCAGGCGGTGGGTGTCGGTGTGTCAGAGTTGTCGACCGCGTTCGGCCAGAGCCTGGAAATGGGTGCACGACTGGAAGACATCGCCGGCACCATCCATGCGCATCCGACCTTGGGCGAAGCGGTGCAGGAAGCGGCGTTGCGTGCCCTTGGCCATGCGCTGCATCTGTGATTCAAAACAATGGATGTTGGCAGAGATGGCCTCATCGCTAGCAGGCTAGCTCCCACATTTGGAATGCGTTCTCCTGTGGGAGCTAGCCTGCTGGCGATTTCTTGAGGTCCACTGGATTTATCTGTCTGTCATCCGATAGTCCGGGCTGCGAAACAGGCCCGGAATGAAGTATTGTTGTCCCCATCCAAAAAAACGTCAGAAGCCTTGAACCGCTTTGGCGGTTGTTCAGTGATAGAGGGTGTCATGGGTAACGAAAGCATCAATTGGGACAAGCTGGGTTTTGACTACATCAAGACAGACAAGCGTTTCTTGTCGTACTGGCGTGACGGTTCCTGGGACAAAGGCACCCTGACCGAAGATAACGTGCTGCACATCAGCGAAGGCTCCACTGCGCTTCACTATGGTCAGCAATGCTTCGAGGGCATGAAGGCCTATCGTTGCAAGGACGGCTCGATCAACCTGTTCCGACCGGACCAGAATGCCCTGCGCATGCAACGCAGCTGCGCACGTCTGCTGATGCCGTTCGTGGAAACCGAGCAGTTCATCGAAGCCTGCAAGGAAGTGGTTCGCGCCAACGAGCGTTTCATTCCGCCTTACGGCACCGGCGGCGCGCTGTACTTGCGTCCGTTCGTGATCGGCGTGGGTGACAACATCGGTGTGCGTACCGCCCCCGAGTTCATCTTCTCGATTTTCTGCATCCCGGTCGGCGCCTACTTCAAGGGCGGCCTGACCCCGCACAACTTCCTGATCTCCAGCTTCGACCGTGCAGCCCCTCAAGGCACCGGCGCGGCGAAGGTCGGTGGCAACTACGCCGCCAGCCTGATGCCAGGTTCCCAGGCCAAGAAGGCGCACTTCGCCGACTGCATCTACCTGGACCCGATGACCCATTCGAAAATCGAAGAAGTCGGTTCGGCCAACTTCTTCGGTATCACCCACGACAACAAGTTCGTCACGCCGAAGTCGCCTTCGGTGCTGCCGGGCATCACCCGTCTGTCGTTGATCGAACTGGCAAAATCGCGTCTGGGCATGGAAGTGATCGAAGGTGATGTGTTCATCGACAAGCTGTCCGACTTCAAGGAAGCCGGCGCTTGCGGTACCGCTGCGGTGATCACGCCAATCGGCGGCATCAACTACAACGACAAGCTGCACGTGTTCCACAGCGAAACCGAAGTCGGCCCGGTCACCCAGAAGCTCTACAAAGAGCTGACCGGCGTGCAAACCGGCGACATCGAAGCGCCAGCCGGCTGGATCGTCAAAGTCTGACCTGACACCCGCGCCATCGAAACCCTCCATCTGCCTCGGCAGTGGAGGGTTTTTTATGAGCCCTGATCTTGCTTGTGGGCGCCCGCCCCGATGCGTTTACCCGCCCTGCCCTTGATTCCGCTGGCCTGGCCGTCTTGCTGCTTGCCGGTTCTCGCCTGGGAAATCAACCCGGGGATCAATGCCCCTTCAGGCAGGTTTTTCCAGAATCGTGCCGGCAGATGCCCTTGCATGACAGTCGGGTTCAACCGCGCCGGGTTGAAGATGTGGCTGTAGTACGTCAGCCACATGTCGCTGTGCGGGTCTTCGACGTTTTGCGCCAGCTGCTGCCATTCCACCGGACACTGGCGCTGGTGGATCAACTGCTGGCCGTCATAGTAAACACCGTCCCTGGGCGTTGCGATCATCCAGCGGTCGCGCCCCATGCGACCAATGAAATGTTCACTGGCGCTGCGCAGGATGTCATGGGCCGGCTCATGCCAGGCCACGTACTGCGGGCCTTCGTTTTCAGGCAACGCAACGAACCTCACAAACGCATGTAGATGATGAGATTCACGCTGTATCTGCTTGATTCTTCTCTGTAATTCACTGCCGAGCTTATCACCTGCCATCATGGCGGTACGGTCACCATGGCTGACTCGCCACAGCACTTCATACAGCAGACTCCAACGCTGATCGCCGCGATAACGCGCCGCGCGCTCAAGCGTGTCGAGCAGCGTTCGCGGAATCCGAGCCAGAAACGGACCCTGTGTCTTGGGCAGCACGTCATCGCTGCCGAACAAATCCGACACGCCCTCACTGGCCCAACTCACCTGGCTCGGATCAACTTCATGACTCAGCAGCCAGCGCGCCTGCCCGCGCCAGGTATCGAACAGGTCGTCGCAATCCAGATGGATCATCCCCACAACCCCATTTGCTGTGGCTGCGGCCGGTCGCGCAGTTGTTGATAGAGCAAATGACTGGTGACTTCGGCCTGCTGCGGATGGTAATCGCTGGTGATGAAGAAGGGTTTGGCTTTGGTCAGCACACAGCGCATACGCGCCAGGTCTTCAAAGCGGATGCGGCGCTGACGGCGCAGTTCCACCAGCCGTTCGGCGGTGCGCAGGCCGATCCCGGGGATGCGCGCGATCAACGAGGGCTCGGCACTGTTGAGGTCCAGCGGGAAAACGCCGCGATTCTCCAGCGCCCAGGCCAGCTTGGGATCAATGTCCAAGGCCAGGTGCCCGGGCCCTTTGAACAGCTCACCGGCGGTAAAACCGTAGCTGCGCAACAGAAAATCGGCCTGGTACAGACGGTGCTCGCGCATCAGGGGCGGCGCGGCCAGCGGCACGCTTTTGGGGCTGTTGGGGATCGGACTGAATGCCGAGTAATACACACGGCGCAGACGGAAGTTGCCGTAAAGCGCCTGGGCACTGTGAAGAATGGTGCTGTCATCGGTGTCATCGGCGCCGACAATCATTTGGGTGCTTTGCCCGGCCGGGGCGAACTTCGGCGATCTAGGCTCGTTTAACACGGTCTGGACACCGGTATAGATGGTTTGCATCGCCTGCTTGATCGAGCCCAGCTGTTTTTCCGGGGCCAGGGTTTGCAGGCTGGCATCCGTGGGCAGCTCGATGTTGACGCTCAGCCGATCGGCATAGCGCCCGGCCTGCTCGATCAGCGCCGGGTCGGCTTCGGGAATCGTCTTGAGGTGGATGTAGCCGCGAAACTCATGGTCTTCACGGAGCGACTTCGCCACGCGAATCAGTTGCTCCATGGTGTAGTCCGCCGAACGAATGATCCCGGAGCTGAGAAACAACCCGCTGACGCAATTGCGTCGATAGAAATCCAGGGTCAGCGTGACCACTTCTTCTGGCGTGAACCGCGCCCTCGGCACGTCGCTGGACCGGCGGTTGACGCAGTACTGACAGTCATAGAGGCAGAAATTGGTCAGCAGGATTTTCAGCAGGGACACGCAGCGCCCATCGGGCGTATAGCTGTGGCAGATACCCATCCCGTTGGTCGAGCCCACACCACTTTTGCCCTCGGAACTTCGCTTCGGCGCCCCACTGCTGGCGCAGGACGCGTCGTATTTGGCGGCGTCAGCGAGGATGCTGAGTTTGTCGATGAGTTCCATGGGGGCACGCCACTTACTGTTTGGATATACAGTATAGGTTCGATACTCCAGGAACAAGCCATCAAATTGCCCTTGGTCTGATTGTGGGTTCGTTGAAGTCAGAAACGCGCGTTACACGCTGTTCTCGACATCGGCACTGGCAGCAATGCCAACCAGTGCATTGAACCTACTATCATCCAGAGGGCAACTCAGGTAATACCCCTGACCTTCGTCACACGAGACTGTTTTGAGCAAGTTGAGGTGTTCGGCCGTTTCAATGCCCTCCGCCGTGACCGTCAGTGATAACGCGCGCCCCAGCCCTACGATTGCCTGGATAATAGCCTTGTCATCGTCGCTTTCGTCGAGCCTGCTCAGGAAGCTGCGGTCTATTTTCAACCCGTCAAACGGGAAGGCCCGCAGGTAGCTCAACGATGAATAACCGGTTCCGAAATCGTCCATGGCGATCCGCAAGCCGAGGCGTTTCAGCGTGTGCATCACCTCAAGAGCGCCCTCGGTGTCTTCAAGCATGACGCTCTCAGTGATCTCAAGCTCAACTCGGGCAGGGTTGACTCCAGAATTGTGCAGCGCTTTCTGAACCCGCTCCACCAGATTGCCGCGCTTGAATTCGGTCGGTGACAGGTTGACTGACACGAACAGATTTTTTGGCCAGCGTGCAGCGCTACGGCACGCCGCATCAAGCACCCAGTTACTCAGGGAAAGGATCAGCCCGGACTCCTCGGCAATAGGGATAAACACGTCAGGTGGTATCAAACCTCGCACAGGATGCTGCCAGCGCACCAACGCTTCGGCGCCCATCATCTGACCGTCAGCGATTCGATAGCGGGGCTGGAAATGCAGCCGCAGTTCACCGTGCTTGATGGCATATCGCAGATCGTTTTCCAGACCACGACGTTCGATGATCCGAATATTCATGTCGCCCGCGTAGAATCGCCAGGTGTTACGTCCTCCGGTCTTGGCCTCGTACAGTGCAATATCCGCATAGCGAAGCAGTTCAGCAGCCTCGCAGGCGTCATTGGGCGCCATCGCGATACCCATGCTGGCACTGACGAACACTTCTTGATCGTCAATCCTTATAGGACCTTCGATAGAGTCTATGAGGCGCTGACAGAGTGCCTCGACCTCCTCCTGGGAGCTCATGTCGGTGAGGATCAGCACGAACTCATCGCCGCCAACGCGAGCAACCAGATCCCCGTGACGCACACAGTCTGCCAGGCGGCTCGACACTTCGTTGAGTACCAGGTCCCCTGCCGCATGCCCGAGCAAGTCGTTCACCGGCTTGAATCTATCCAGATCCAGGCTGAGCATCACCAAAGGTTGCTCGACGGACGGCATCGCCTTGAGCTTACCGTCCAGAAACTCCCGTAGACGTGTTCGGTTGGGTAATCCGGTCAGGGCATCGTGCTGAGAGAGAAACTCGATTCGCCTACGGGCTTCGACTTCTTCGGTCACGTCAGTCGCCGTGCCGCGGAACCCTTTATTCGGCATACCTCGCGCTGAAAGCCGCGTGATGCGCTCCCGCCCCTTGGTATCAACGTATTGGCACAGAAGGCTGATATCAGGGCGTCGATTCGGTATAGCGAGCCACTGGGACAACGACCCCAGTTCAGTGCTCAACAGATCGTTGATCGCCTGACCGATCCAGGCGGCCCTGGAGAGCCCGGTGACGACTTCGAATCGTTCGGACAAATAGGTGAAACGCCAGTCCTCGTCAATTTCCCACACCCAGTCTGAACTGGCTTCAACCACGTCACGAAACCGTGCTTCGCTGATGGCGAGCGAGTCCTGGCTGTTCTGCAGAGAGGCGTAGCTCGCGTCCAGCGCGAGTGCCCCTGCAGTCGTGCGACGCAAAATGACGAAAGTCATAAAGCACACCAGAAGTGCACCGAGACCGATAAATGGCAATCCTGTCCCCAGTAATCGCCGCCCGGGCTTTTCCGGCGTCCAGCGCAAACTGCCGGCGGAACCGTCTGCGCCCAATGGAAAGGCTGGCGTCCCGCCGATTTCATCGTCAGTGGCGACGTGCAAGTCTTCCACGCCGAAATCACTGCCTATCGACTCGAGCTTGGCGCGGTCCAGAAAGTCTACGAATATCAGCACCGAGGGCAGCCGGTCATCACGCGTCACTGTCGGGTCGGTGCCCGGTGTGATCGCGGCGGCTGCGACCAGGGCTGGCACCCCTCCCACGTTTATGAAAGTTGTGATCGTCGTTTCAGTTTCGGCCCCTGCGCGGGCCTTATCGAGAATGTCCGACACGGACTGCTGAAGCCAGTCTTCGACTGCTACAGCCTCAAGCTCACCGTTAACGACTGAATAGACCGTGCGATTGGCATCGTTGACAACGAACAGCCCCCGAAATCCGAAATCCGTATAAAGCGTCGGTCCCACATTTTGCCGCGTGAAAGCCCAGTCGGTGTCCACTTCGACATGCAGATGTCGGTAAGTGTCGCCCCAAAATGCGTAATCCTTGATGGTCGAGCGCGATGTTTTTTCCAGCGCCTGCACGGCTTTCTGCGTGTAGAAAGCACTTTCCCGCTGTTCCGTCCGGTCCAGGTCACGGGCCAGATAAAACAGCGAGAAGGCGGCGAGCAAAAACACCCCGGCCAATAAACCCACAAATTTGAGCAGCGAGGTTCGCGCCAGCGACAAGCTCGTGGTATCGGCGCGGGTGACATCGCTTGAGGCGTGTTTCGGCGTCATGGCTGCCTTCTGATTGATGTAGCAATTCGGTGACATAAGAGGCTATCGGCTGCGTTAGCAAAATGATGAGACAGCGCCTAAGGTGTGGAACTGGCGGTGAAGCGTCGTTTTGCCTCGTCTGGCAAGACCTGACCGGCTCTCGCTTGAGAGGGCAATTCAACATCAAACCGGCTGCTGATTGCCTTGCGCCCCACCGCCGTCAACGCCAATGCCCGACTGTCCAGGTCCTGCGTCACCCATTTGCGCTTGATCGCCGTTTGCAGCAGGGCCGCACCCAGCGCGCCGCCCAGATGCGGGCGCCGCATGCTCCAGTCCAGGCAGGGACAAGCAAATCGACGGCGCAACAGAGCCAGTGCCTTGACCTCAATGCCCATGCCCTCGAACGCCCCTTCGCCCCGCTCGCTCAACTCATAGTCCTCATCGTCGGTCGCCACCAGCCAACCCGCCTCGAGCATTCGGTCATGCATCAGCACCGCCAGCGTACCGGCCATGTGGTCGTAACAGGTGCGAGCAAATTGCAGGCGATCCGGCGTGCGCGGACTGAAGGTTGGCGCGGCGTTCTGGCTGATCACCATCAACGCTTCCAATGCTCGGGCCACGCGCTTGTCGGCCAGGCTGTAATAACGATGCCGCCCCTGAACGTGCAACCGCACCAGCGCCAGCTCCTTGAGCCTGGCCAGATGCGCACTGGCCGTGGACGCACTGACCTCGGCAATCGTCGCCAGCTCGGTGCTGGTCCGCGCGTGGCCATCCATCAATGAACAGAGGATTTTCGTGCGTGCCGGCTCCGCAATGGCTGCGGCGACGTGGGAGATGCCGATGTCATGGTGTTCTACGTTCATATTTCGCTCCCGGACGAATCAAGGCCGCTCCGAACTGAAGATAGTAGCAACACTTTTCAACTTCAGAACAAGGCTGCGACCCATGGACGCGATCATCGCTGCGACTCATCCCGATCCTTATCCCTATTACGCGCAACTGCGCGCCGAAGGCGGACTGGTATTCCATAAAGGGCAAAATCTGTGGGTCGCCAGCAGCGCCCAAGCGGTGACGGCGGTGTTGGCACATCCTGACTGCCATGTTCGCCCGTCCAATGAACCCGTGCCCAAGGCGATCGTCGGCGGGATGGCCGGGACCGTCTTCGGTGAATTGATGCGCATGAACGACGGCGAACGCCAGCGCTGTCCGAGGTCATCGATTCAACCCGGATTGGCACTGGTCGATTTGGACGAAGTAAAAACACTGATAGCCGCTCGATTGATCACGCCTGACGCTGAGGGCCTGCATAACGCGATGTTCCGTGGACCGGTCTGCGTGGTCGCGGCGCTCCTGGGCTTCTCCCCTGCTCAAGGGCGGGCCATCAGCGCACTGACAGCCGACTTCGTGGCCTGCCTGTCGCCTCTCAGCGATCAAGCACAACTGGCTGCGGCACAGACCGCAGCCGAACAGCTCAACGGTTACTTCATTGAATTGCTGGATGACCCGCACAACCGAAGCGCCCTGCTAGCCAGCATCCGCCAACGCTTCGCCGCGACAGAGGCAACCTCGCAAACGATCATCGCCAACCTGACCGGCTTGCTCTCCCAAACCTACGAAGCCACCGCAGGCTTGATCGGCAACACCTTGCTGACACTGATTCGAGATCCGGCGCTGCCCCGTGATTCAACAAGGATCGACGACTTGATCGCCGAAACCCAACGATTCGATCCACCGGTACAAAACACCCGCCGCTTCGTCGCCGCACCCTGTGAGATCGATGGTGTGCGCATGAACGCCGGGGATGTGATCCTTGTGCTGCTGGCGTCGGCCAATCGGGATTCTCGGTTAAACGACAATCCTGATGTGTTCATGCTTGAGCGTCCGGATCGGAGAAGTTTTACCTTTGGTGCGGGAAGTCATCAATGTCCGGGGCACGTGCTGGCGCTGGAAATTGCCGGTGCGACGGTGAGGGAGGTGTTGGCGGTGAAGCTTGATCTGGGGCGATTGAGTTGGGAGTATCGGCGTTCGGTTAATGGGCGTGTTCCATTGTTCAAGGAGTGGACAACCCGGCATGGATGGCGGGTCAACCCCGACAATCAATCATCCCGCGTCAACACTTCCAGCAACTCGATCTCAAAAATCAGATTCGAATTCGGCGTAATCAACCCCATGGTTCGCTCGCCATAAGCCAGGTGCGCCGGCACCAGCAATTTGCGCTTGCCGCCCACCTGCATCCCCATGATTCCTTGATCCCAGCCCTTGATCACGCGCCCTGTCCCGATCACACACTGGAAAGGCTTTCCTCGGCTGTAGGAAGAATCGAACTCGGTGCCATCTTCGAGCCAGCCACGGTATTGAGTTGTGATCAAAGCGCCCTTCACAGCCGCTTTGCCATCACCCGGTTCCAAATCGATAATCTGCAATTGGTCATTCATACGGCTTACTCGTCCACTGTCTGTCGCCCGGTTTATAACGGGAATGGACGCAGGTTTTCGCAGAATCGAACGCCGTTGGCAATCCATGGAACCGAATCCTCAAACGCTCGCTCACATAAGTATCGACTTCGCACTCGGGAAAGGACGCTCTGATGAACGACTCACGATCACTGTGCAGCTTCATTCCGCCCTACATTCTCCACCGCATTATTGCTCGCGGCTCCGAGCGGCAACGCGCCAGTGCGCGGGTCACGTTGACCCATGTGCGCACCCTGCGCCACGCACCCTTCCCACCGGTACGCGCTCCCGTCGCGAAAATGCTGCCACCCTCCAACCAGCCCGGCGTGGTGCAACGCAGCGTCCATGATGCTCAGGGGAAGATGCTCCTGCCCGGGATGCCGGTGCGTGTCGAAAGCCAGCCACCAACGGGAGATCCGGCGGTCGATGAAGCCTATGACGCATTGGGCGCCAGCTATGATTTCTTCTGGAAGGTGCTCGAACGCGATTCGATCGACAACCAGGGCATGGCGCTGATTGGCAGCGTGCACTACGGCCAGGACTATGAAAATGCGTTCTGGAACGGCGCGCAAATGGTGTTCGGTGATGGCGACGGCGAGATTTTCGAACGTTTTACGCGCTCACTGGATGTGATCGGCCACGAGCTGTCCCACGGTGTGATTGAAAGTGAAGCGGGCCTGATCTACGCCAACCAGTCCGGAGCGTTGAATGAATCGATATCGGATGTTTTTGGGGTATTGATCAAACAGCATGTGCTGGGTCAGACCGTCGAAGAGGCAGACTGGCTGATCGGCGCCGACTTGCTGACACCGCAGATCAAAGGCGTCGGCTTGCGCTCGATGGCTCATCCCGGGACGGCCTATGACGACCCGCTACTCGGCAAGGACCCGCAACCGGCGCACATGAGCAAATTTGTCATCACCCAGGAGGACAACGGAGGTGTGCACATCAACTCCGGCATTCCCAATCGGGCGTTTTATCTGGCCGCCCAGGCGTTGGGCGGCTTCGCCTGGCAAAAAACCGGTCATATCTGGTACGACGCGTTGTGCGACAAGCGCCTGAGCAGCGAAACCTCATTCAGCGCATTTGCCGCGCTGACCATTGATCATGCCTTGCAGCGGTTTGGCACGGATGAAAGGCAGGCTGTGGCGCAGGCCTGGTCTGATGTCGGTGTTGAACTCAACCGGGAGAAACCATGAAAACCCTGCCTGCATTGGGTGACGATGCGGTTATCCACCTGTCCCGTCAGGGCGGTGTGGCCGCGATCCACGCCTTGACGCGTCCGCGCAGTATCGATTTCGCACAGTGCGACATTAGCCAGCGCACGCGCATCTGTTCATTGCTCGAAGGCTGTCTGCCCATCGCAGATTCGTCTTCGGGCCGCAGCGATCAGCGCTTCTATGAAATTGAAGTGCACTACCGCAGCGGCGAGCAAGCTGACCTTATGGTGCTGAAAGTACCGGAGGACCGGGCACCGGGTGACCTGGTTCACCTGTGGGACAAAGGCGAAGTGTTGTGAGGCTGAAGTTTTACGGCGGGCTCGTGGCGAGGGAGCTTGCTCCCGCGGGAGGGCGAAGCCATCCTCTCAGAGTCGATGCGCGACTCTATAGACGGGGCCGCTTCGCGCCCCAGCGGGAGCGAGTTCCCTCGCCACAGGAACGATCCATGACCCCTGGATAGTTTTCAGGGGCTCAAGCAAGCGAACCTATCTGCAGGTTCAGCGTTATTTCTCCACCGGCGTGACGTCGATGATCGTGCCGTTGGTGATCATTACCATCATGTATTTGTCATTGATCTGCACCCATTGCGCCTGTTCTTTCGGCGCAGCCAGGCCTTTTGCTTTCCAGTTTTTCAGGGCTTTGTCGCTGCGCTGATAAACGTCCGGCGCGCGGTCGCCGACGACCAGCTCGCGGCTGTTGTTAACGCCGGGCTGTACGGTTTTCTGCGGTGGGTCATCCGCTTGAACGATAGGGCTGATACCGGCAACGCCTGCGGCAATGGCCAGCGCGGCGATCAAGGTTTTGCTGTTCATGGGTGATCCTCCAAGGATATGTGGTACGTGAACTCCGACTGCGTGCGGATGAAATCATTCACTAACGTCGCGTTGATTTAACGCCGCACTCAAACAACGCGCCATTCTTACAATCATTGCGGCCAAAGCTGACGCATGCCGTTACAGCCTTTATCCTTGTCGCCCGCCGTACCGAGTTCTGGAGTTCGTCATGCCCCACGAAGGCAACCTGTTGCAAGCCGCTGTTGTGTTTCTGTGCGCGGCGGTGCTCATCGTCCCCCTGGCCAAGCGCCTGCAACTGGGGGCTGTGCTGGGTTATCTGTTTGCCGGGGTGATCATCGGCCCATCAGTGTTGGGCCTGATCGGCAATCCGCAAAGCGTCAGCCACATTTCCGAACTCGGGGTGGTGTTGCTGCTGTTCATCATCGGCCTGGAGCTGTCCCCGCGACGGTTGTGGGTGATGCGCAGATCAGTGTTTGGCGTCGGTCTGGCGCAGGTGCTGCTGACGGGTTCGGCGATTGGCCTGACGGCATTGTTCGTGTTCGGCCAGCCCTTGAACAGCGCAATTGTGCTGGGCCTGGGCCTGGCGTTGTCCTCCACTGCGTTTGGCCTGCAAAGCCTGGCCGAACGCAAAGAGTTGACCAGCCCCCATGGGCGGTTGGCGTTTGCGATTCTGTTGTTTCAGGACATTGCCGCGATCCCGCTGATCGCCATGGTGCCGCTGCTGGCGGGCGGCGATCACGTTACCACCGCTGCCGAGAACCTGAACCTGGGGTTGCGCGTATTGGGCAGTATCGCTGTGGTGGTGATCGGCGGGCGGTATCTGCTGCGCCCGGTGTTCCGCGTGGTGGCCAAAGCCGGTTTGCCGGAAGTGTCCACCGCCACTGCGCTGCTGGTGGTCATCGGCACGGCGTGGTTGATGGACCTGGTGGGTATATCCATGGCGCTGGGAGCGTTTCTCGCGGGGCTGCTGCTGGCGGACTCCGAATATCGCCATGAACTTGAAGCGCAGATTGAACCCTTCAAGGGGTTGTTGTTGGGATTGTTCTTCATGAGCGTCGGCATGGGCGCGAACCTGAGCCTGCTGCTGAGCGCGCCGATCACGGTACTGGGCCTGACCCTGCTGCTGATCGCCATCAAGCTGCCGTTGTTGTTCCTCGTCGGTCAACTGGCCGGTGGCCTGAACAAGGTCAGTGCGATCCGCCTCGGTATCGTGCTGGCAGCGGGCGGTGAGTTTGCGTTTGTGGTGTTCAAGATTGGGCGTGACAAGGGTCTGTTCGAGCCGCATCTGTACGACATGCTGGTCCTGACCATCACCCTCTCGATGGCAGTGACGCCGCTCCTGTTGCTGATTTGCGCACGACTGGTCAGCCCCAAGGTGCAGCCGGTGGAAGTGCCGGAGAAATTTCGTGAAATCGATACCGACACGCCACGGGTGGTGATCGCCGGCATGGGCCGCATGGGGCAGATCGTCGCGCGTATTTTGCGGGCGCAGAACATCAAGTTCGTGGCGCTCGACACCTCGGTGGAAACCATCGAACTGTCGCGCAGCTTTGGCGGTGTGCCGGTGTTCTACGGCGACCCGATGCGCCCGGAAATCCTCAGTGCAGCCAAGGTGGAGCAGGCAGAATACTTCGTCATTGCCACAGACGACCCGGACACCAACATCAAGACCGCCGAGTTGGTGCACAAGCTGTATCCGCATATCAAGATCATCGCCCGGGCACGTAACCGCCAGCACGTGCACCGGCTGGTGGACCTCGGGGCCGAGGCCATTCGGGAAACCTACTATTCGAGCCTGGAAATGAGCCGGCGTACGCTGGTCGGTTTGGGCCTGACCCAGGCCCAGGCCGATGCACGGATCAAGCGCTTCAAGCACCACGATGAGCAGGTGCTGGAAGCTCAGCACGCGATTTATGACGACGAGGCGAAAGTGCAGCAGTCGGCGCAGGAGGCTCGGGCGGAATTGGCGAAATTGTTCGAATCCGATCAGTTGGAGGAGCAGGAAGCGGGCAAGGCCAAACTGTTGCGGTGAAAAGTCCGGCCCCATCGCGAGCAGTCTCGCTCCTACATTTGATTAGCGGTGAACACTGGATCTGCGCCCAACACACATCCCCTGTGGGAGCTGGCTTGCCAGCGATGGCGGTGTGTCAGACGCGGTGATGTTGGATGTGCCGGCCCCATCGCGAGCAGTCTCGTTCCTACATTTGATTAGCGGTGAACACTGGATCTGCGCCCAACACACATCCCCTGTGGGAGCTGGCTTGCCAGCGATGGCGGTGTGTCAGACGATGATGATGTTGAAGGTGCGGGAACCATAACGCGGTACTTCAGGTAAACCCCATTCCAAGGAACGCACAATGACCGATCAACCCTCGCCGGCCCTCAAGGAAATCTTCAACGCCGAGCGCCTGCAGCACATCGCCGTCGAAATGACCGCTGTGTACCCGGCGTTCAACGCCGAGGCGTTTCTGGAAATGGCCAATGAAGGCCTTGCCGAACTGTCTATCATGCAGCGCATGGCCAGGGTCAGTGAGTGTCTGCATGCGGTGTTGCCACTGAACTATGAAGATTCCCTGACCGTCCTCCGCAACCTGGCGCCACGCTTGAACAGCGGTTTCGTCAGCATTTCTTTGCCGCATTACGTCGCCACGTACGGGAGCCACGCCTTCGATACGTCCATGGAGGCATTGAAGTATTTCACCGCGTTTGGATCGTCCGAGTTCGCGGTCCGGCATTTTCTGCGCAGCGATATCGAGCGTTCTCTTGCGGTCATGCACCAATGGTCACTGGATGACAACGAACACGTCCGGCGCCTGGCCAGCGAAGGCAGCCGACCGCGCCTGCCCTGGTCGTTCCGCCTGGAACGGATCCAGTCGCACCCGGCGCTGGCCGCCGCGATCCTCGACAACCTCAAGGCCGACGACAGCCTTTACGTGCGCAAGTCGGTGGCCAACCACCTCAATGACATCACCAAGGATCACCCCGAGTGGGTGCTCGACCTGATCGAAGGCTGGCCGCTGGACAACAAGCACACCGCCTGGATCGCCAAACATGCGTTGCGCAGCCTGATCAAACAGGGCAATCAACGGGCGCTGGCGATCATTGGCGCGGGCGGCAAACCCGAGGTCGAAATCACCCAGGTAAAGGTCGAACCACCCGTGATCGGGCTCGGGGAGAAAATCACGCTGTCCTTTGCCGTGAAATCCACGGTCGAGACCGGCCAGCGATTGGTGATCGACTATGCCATCGACTACGTCAAAGCCAACG
Source organism: Pseudomonas sp. MDV22-iso1 (assembly GCF_058145095.1). Classification (NCBI taxonomy): domain Bacteria; kingdom Pseudomonadati; phylum Pseudomonadota; class Gammaproteobacteria; order Pseudomonadales; family Pseudomonadaceae; genus Pseudomonas; species Pseudomonas sp. MDV22-iso1. Next base: position 51,923 of record NZ_JBYVMF010000014.1, on the reverse strand, counting down.
GCAGCACGTCGGCGAAGGTGTTCAAGCTCAAGGCGCTGACGCTGCCCGGCGCATCTACGGTAAACGTCAGCCGCGGACAGCAGATCAAGGAACTCACCACCCGCCGGCATTACGCTGGCAGGCACGCGGTGCACATCCTGGTGAATGGCGAACGCCTGGCCAGTACGTCGTTCGAGATCCTCGACTGAAATCCGTCTCTCTGTAGGAGCTGTGTAGGAGCTCCTACATGGGGGGCGACCGTTAAGTCGTGCTTGCATTCATACCCAGCAACAGCGCCTGCTCACGCTCACATAACTCAACCACGTAATCCCACAACACCCGCAGCCGCACCGATTTGTGCAACTCGCGGCGGGTGCTGATCCAGTAGCTGCGCAGAATGCTTTCCTCAGGCAGTAACGGCACCAATCCCGAGTCGGCGCTGGCCATGTAGCACGGCAGCACGGCGATCCCCAGTCCCGAGCGCGCCGCCTGTTGCTGGGCGATGACGCTGGTGCTGTGGAAGACCACCTGCGGATTGCGGCAGAAGCTGTTGAGGAACATCAATTCCTGGCTGAACAACAGGTCATCGACGTAGCCGATCCAGGCGTGGCGCCCAAGATCTTCACGGCTGTGCAAGGGCGGCGCACGGTCGAGGTAGTCCTGGCTGGCATACAGCGCCAGGCGATAGTCAGTGAGTTTGCGGGTGACCAGCATGTCCGCCGCTGGGCGTTCGAGGTGGATACTGATTTCGGCTTCGCGATTGAGGATGCTGACGAATCGCGGCACCGCGACCAATTCCACTTCCAGCCCCGGATAACGCTCGAACAACCCGTTCATGCGACTGGCGAGAAACATGATGCCCAGCCCTTCGGTCACGCCAACCCGAATCTTGCCCAGCGGCGCCGTGGACTGGGTGATTTCCTCCTGGGCCAGCAACGCAACGTTTTCCATCGCTTCGGCATGTTTAAGCAGCGCTTCGCCGGCCGGAGTCAACTCGTAACCTTGGGCGTGCTGCACGAACAAGGCGGTGCCCAGGCTTTTTTCGATGGCTTCAATGTGCCGGGCCACCGTGGCGTGGGTGGTGTTCAAGCGCCGGGCCGCCGTCAGCAACCGTCCGCTGCGCTGCAACTCAAGAAAAAACCGCAGGTCATTCCAATCAAACATGAATCGTCCTTAGGGCTACGCTGTTTAAAAACGCACAGCGGCTGCGCAAAAACTAACATTCTTTAAACGAAAGCTAACAACTAGGATGACCGACAACAAGAACAACAAGACGAGGTCAGGGATGCAGACTTCCCTAGATGAATACGACTACATCGTGGTCGGCGCCGGTCCGGCGGGGTGTTTGCTGGCCAATCGACTGTCGGCCAACGCGCAACACCGGGTACTGCTGCTCGAAGCCGGCGGCCGCGATAACTACGCCTGGATTCATATCCCGGTGGGTTACCTGTTCTGCATCGGCAACCCGCGCACCGACTGGTGCTTCAAGACCGAGGCGCAAGCCGGTCTGCAAGGCCGGGCCTTGAGTTATCCGCGGGGCAAGGTGCTCGGCGGTTGTTCTTCCATCAACGGCATGATCTACATGCGCGGCCAGGCCGGTGATTACGACGGTTGGGCTGCGGACGGCAATCCAGGCTGGCGCTGGAACGACGTACTGCCGATGTTCAAGAAAAGCGAAGACCATTTTGCCGGTGACTCCGAATTTCATGGCGCGGCCGGGGAATGGCGGATCGAGCGCCAGCGCCTTTCATGGCCGATTCTGGATGCCTTCCGGCACGCGGCCGAGCAAACCGGCATCGCCAGCATCGATGACTTCAACCAGGGCGACAACGAAGGCTGCGGCTATTTCCAGGTCAATCAGAAAGGCGGCGTCCGCTGGAACGCGGCCAAGGCATTCCTCAAACCGGTCCGCCATCGACCCAACCTCACCGTACTGACCGACGTCGACGTCGACCGCGTGCAGCTGGAAAACGGTCGCGCCTCGGCGGTCATCACTCGCTGCAGTGGCCAGCCGAAGACGTTCAAGGCTCGCAAGGAGATCATCCTGTGCGCTGGCGCCGTCGGCTCGCCGAGTATCCTGCAACGCTCCGGCATCGGCCCTCGCCCGCTGCTGGAAGAACTCGGGATCGGCGTCGTGCATGAGCTCCCCGGTGTGGGCGGCAATCTGCAGGATCACCTGCAACTGCGGCTGATCTACAAACTGGAAAACGCCCGCACCCTGAACCAGATCGCCGGCAGCGTGTGGGGCAAAATGGGCATGGGCCTGCGTTACCTGTACGACCGCAGCGGGCCGCTGTCCATGGCGCCGAGCCAATTGGGCGCCTTCGCGCGTTCCGGTCCGGAACAGACGTCGGCCAATCTCGAATACCACGTGCAACCGCTGTCGCTGGAGCGTTTCGGCGAGCCGTTGCACGCTTTCCCCGCCTTTACCGCGTCAGTGTGTGATCTGCGACCACGCAGCCGGGGCCGCATAGACATCCGCAGCGCCAACCCTCAAGACGCGCCACTGATTCAGCCCAACTATTTGAGTCATCCAGAGGATTTGCGTGTCGCCGCAGACGCCATTCGCTTGACCCGTCGCATCGTTTCCGCACCGGCGCTGCAAGGGTTCAAACCGGTGGAGTACCTGCCCGGCGACCGCTTGCAAAGTGAAGAAGAACTGCACGAGGCAGCGGCACGGATCGGAACGACCATCTTCCACCCGGTCGGCACCTGCAGGATGGGCAATGACGCGGACGCGGTGGTCGATGCTCAACTCAACGTCCACGGCATCCCCGGCCTGCGCATCGCCGACGCCTCGATCATGCCGAGAATCACCTCGGGCAACACCTGTTCGCCTACGCTGATGATTGCCGAGAAAGCGGCACACATGATCCTCAACCCCGCCACAAGGAGCATCACAGGGCCGAAGGAACTGGCCGCACACCCCTGAACGGCATACACCTTTGTAGGAGCAAAGCCTGCTGGCGATGGCTTTAAATCTGGTACACCGCGTTATCGTTCATCGCGAGCGAGCTTTGCTCCTAGAGGAAGTACACACCCGATACATCGAAGTAGCGGCGCCAACCCACAAGGCCGGCGCCGACAGTGGAACAACAAAAACAATCACTGTGAGGGATACCCATATGTCAGAACATGTTCAGCCTCTGGAGTCCGTGGGCCGCGCCGAGATCGGTCACGACACCCGCAAAGTCATTTTCGCGTCGTCACTCGGGACGGTGTTCGAGTGGTACGACTTTTTCCTCTACGGCGCCTTGGCGGCGGTGATCAGCAAGCAGTTCTTCGCGGGGGTCAACGACACCACGGCGTTCATCTTTGCCCTGATGGCCTTTGCCGCCGGTTTCATCGTGCGGCCTTTCGGCGCGCTGGTCTTCGGGCGTCTTGGGGACATGATCGGGCGCAAATACACCTTCCTCGCCACCATCGTCCTGATGGGGTTGGCCACCTTCTGCGTCGGACTGCTGCCGACCTACGCCAGCATCGGCATCGCGGCGCCGATCATCCTTGTGGTCTTGCGCATGCTCCAGGGCCTGGCCCTGGGTGGCGAGTACGGCGGCGCTGCCACCTACGTCGCAGAACACGCACCGATGGGCAAACGCGGCTTCCACACCAGCTGGATTCAATCCACCGCGACCCTCGGGTTGTTGCTGTCACTGCTGGTGGTGCTCGGTTGCCGCTACTTTACCGGTGACCAGTTCGAAGTCTGGGGCTGGCGCATTCCGTTCCTGTTTTCCATCGTGCTGCTGGGCATTTCGACCTGGATTCGACTGAGCCTGCACGAGTCACCGGCCTTCGTGAAAATGAAAGAGGAAGGCAAGCTCTGCAAGCAGCCGATCCGCGATTCATTCGGCAAATGGGAAAACCTCAAGGTCGTGTTGATCGCCCTGTTCAGCATCAACGCCGGTCAGGCCGTGACCTTCTATGCGGCGCAGTTCTACGTGTTGTTCTTCCTCACGCAGTTCCTGAAAATGGACCCTGCCCTGGCCAACAGCCTGCTGATTGTCAGCGTCATCATCGGTGCACCGTTCTTCATTTTCTTCGGCTGGCTCTCGGACAAGGTCGGACGCAAACCCGTGTTGATGGTGGGCCTGCTGCTGGCGACCGCGCTGTACTTCCCGATCTTCAAGACCCTGGCCCATTACGCCAACCCGGCCATCGACCAGGCCAGCCAACAGGCCCCCATCACCGTACTGGCCGACCCGGCCACCTGCACGTTCCAGTTCGACCCGGTGGGCAAGGCGAAATTTGACAGCCCGTGCGACAAGGTCAAGACCTTCCTGGTCAAGCAAGGCCTGCCGTACACCAGCGCGGCAGCACCCGCCGGCAGTGCCGTGCAGGTCAGCGTCGGTGACGTGAAAATCGACGGCTATGACGAAGCAGCCTTGCGCGGTGCGATCACCCTGGCCGGTTACCCGTCACAGGCGGACACTCAACTGATCAACAAACCAATGATCGTGGCGCTGATTGTCGCGCTGATAATCATCTCCGCCATGTGCTACGGCCCGCTGGCGGCGCTGATGGTCGAACTGTTCCCGACGCGCATCCGCTACACCTCGATGTCCCTGCCCTATCACATCGGCAACGGCTGGTTTGGCGGATTCTTGCCGACCGTATCGTTCGCCCTGGTGGTGTACACCGGGGATATTTTCTACGGGCTCTGGTACCCGGTGTTGATCACCGGGGTGAGCCTGGTGGTGGGGATGATCTTTTTGCGTGAGACGAAGAACGTGGATTTGGACACTAACTGAAGCCAGCGCGAGTGCGGGTGATACTGTTCACTGAAGCACAACGCTATACCTGTGGCGAGGGAGTTTACTCCCGCTGGGTCGCGAAGCGGCCCCCTCTTACACCTAAAAAGCAGGGGACTGCTGCGCAGTCCAGCGGGAGTAAACTCCCTCGCCACAGGTATCCGTTAATCTGTGCCCAGGTTCTGCGCAATAACGCCCCGCCACTCACCCGATCGAGGCACCTGTATTCATGATCATTTCATCTGCATCCGACTATCGCGAAGCGGCACGTCGCAAACTTCCCCGGTTTTTGTTCGATTACATCGACGGGGGAGCTTATGCAGAGCACACGCTGAGGGCCAATAGCGCCGATCTGACCGGTATCAGCCTGCGTCAGCGCATTCTTAAAAACGTTGAAACCCTGAGCCTGGAGACCACCCTCTTCGAGCAAAAACTGGCCATGCCGATCATCCTCGCGCCAGTAGGCCTGACCGGCATGTTCGCCCGCCGGGGTGAGGTGCAAGCGGTCAGGGCAGCGGAAAACAAAGGCATTCCTCTGTGCCTGTCGACGGTGTCGGTGTGTTCGATCGAAGAGGTCGTCGCCCAAAGCCAACAACCCATCTGGTTTCAGCTGTACGTGTTGAAGGACCGGGGCTTCATGAAAAACGCCCTGGAACGGGCGAAGGCCGCCGGCGTGAAGAACCTGGTGTTTACGGTCGACATGCCGACCCCTGGTGCCCGCTATCGGGATGCTCACTCGGGCATGTCCGGTCCGTTCGCTTCGTCAAGGCGCATGCTGCAAGCCATGACCCGCCCTGACTGGGCCTTCAACGTCGGGCTGATGGGGCGGCCACACGATCTGGGGAACATCTCCAGGTACCTTGGCAAAGCGGTGACGCTCGAAGACTACATGGGCTGGCTGGCGAATAACTTCGATCCGTCAATCAGCTGGAGCGACCTGGAATGGATTCGTGATTTCTGGAAAGGCCCGATGATCATCAAAGGCATTCTTGACCCTCAGGATGCCAAGGACGCGGTTACATTCGGCGCGGACGGCATCGTCGTGTCCAACCATGGTGGCCGGCAACTGGACGGTGTGCTCTCCACCGCCCGGGCATTGCCACCGATTGTCCAGGCGGTCGGCAACGATCTGACGGTGCTGGTGGATTCTGGAATCCGCTCGGGGCTGGACGTGGTCCGCATGCTGGCGCTGGGCGCGAAAGGCGTATTGCTGGGGCGGTCGATGGCCTATGCGCTGGCTGCGGACGGTCAACGCGGGGTGGAGAACATGCTGGATATCTTCGCCAAAGAGATGCGCGTGGCGATGACGTTGACCGGGGTCACGTCGATTGGTCAGATCGACGAAACCACGTTGGTGCAAACCATCGCATAAACACCACGAATCCCTGTAGCAGCTGCCGAGCCTGCGAGGCTGCGTTGGCTCCGGGGTCTGCGGCGTGCTGCGCGGTCAGGACCGATCAGAAACTCGCTTTGACCGACATCATGAAATTACGCGGATCACCGTAATAATTCCCGAACGTCTCGGTCCCGATGGTGGCGTAGTAGCGCTTGTCGAACAGGTTGTTGCCGTTGAGGGCGACTGACCAGGTGTCGTCGATGCGGTAGCCGATTCGCCCGTTCCAGATCGCGTAACCCGATTGGCTAAGTTTCTCCCCCGTCGCCGGTGACAACCGGAAGTTATCGCTCTGCGCGTTCACGCCCGCACCGATACTGAACCGCTCCAGCGCGCCGCCCAAAGCGTAGTCACCCCACATGCGCAACACATGCCGCGGCACGTAGCTGTTGAACGCCGCACCGTTGAGGCTGCTGTCGATGTCGTCGAGGGTCTTGGTCTGGGTGTAGGTGTAGCCCGCGAGCAATTGCAGGCGCTCGATGACTTCGCCGCTGATCTCGGCTTCGAAACCCTGTGCGCGAACCTTCCCCGCGTTGACGTAGCAATAGCCGTCCGATGACGGGCAGGAGGAGTTGTAGTCGGTCTGTGCCTGGTCTTTCTGGATCGTGCGGAACAGGTTGAACGAGCTGTTCAGGCGACCGTCGAACCAGGCGCCCTTGATCCCCAGTTCATAGCTCTGGCCCACCAACGGCTTGAGGGTCGAACCATCCTCGGAGCGGAAGTTACCTTGCGGGGTAAAAATATCCGAATAGCTGGCGTAGGCCGTGAGGTTCTCGTTGAGGTCCAGCAGCACGCCGGCAAACGGTGTGACCTGGCCGGTTTCGGTGGTGCTGGAGTGCTCAGAGGTGCCTGAATTGATGAACACCGAATCCGTGTCGGAGTTGTACCAGCTCACCCGTCCGCCCATGACCAGCGTCAGCGGATCCGCCAGCTTCAAACGCAAGGTCGAGTAAACGCCCTTCTGTTTGGTCACGGAATTGACCGGTCCGCCGCGGGACGAATTGTCGGTGAAGTAGCTGTCGTCCGGCTCGGGGATATGCTTGTCCGGGTTGAATACATTCTGCCGCTGCGGCAGGAAGGCCACGGAGTAGAAGTCATCCTTTTTTGAACGACTGGCGTTGAAGCCCACCACCAGCTCGTGTTGCTGGCCGAAGGCGCCAAATTTGCCATCCACGTAGGCGTCGAGGCCGTAATCCACCTGATCGTAATCGTACAGGCTGCCCAGCATGCCGGTGGTGCCCACACCAGGCGTTACGGACCCCGAGGCGAAGGCGTACTTGATGTCCTGGGTGTTCTTTGTATAGACGCTGGCGACCTTCAATGCCCAATCGTCGTTGATCTGGTGTTTCACATCACTGAACACGGTGGTGCGCTTGCTGCGCCAGGTGTTCCAGGACGGATCAAGGCAGGTTGAGCGACTGAGTTTCAGGTCGCTGCCGTCCTTGTAACGTGGCAGCCCGCCCCAGCAAGGACTGGCGTCGACATCTTCATAGGCCACGCCCAGACCCAGCGTCGTGTCGGGGCTCAGATCGAAGTCGAGCGCGCCGTAATAGACCTGGTCCTTGCGATTCGCGCCATCAACGAAGTAGTGCCGACTCTGCTCGGCGACCACGGCCCGGCCGCGCAAGGTGCCCGAGTCATTCAACGGACCGCTGGTATCCACCTGACCGCGATAATTGTCATAGCTGCCACCGGACAGCGTCACCTCGGTGTGCGGCGTGGCTGTACCGCGTTTGCGCACGAAGTTCACCCCGCCGGCGGTGCCTCCAGATCCCTTCATCATCCCGGCCGCACCACGGAGCACTTCGACCCGGTCGTAATAGGCCATGTCACCGCTGAAACTGTCGGCCTGGACATACAGGTTGCCCATGTCCAGCGGCACACCGTCGTACTGATACTGGCCCGACATCCGAAAGCCCCGGGAGTAGAAATACTTACCGCCCATGGTCGAGTCATACACCGTAATGCCCGGCGTTTTTTCCATGACCTGATCGATGGTATTGAGGTTCTGGTCATCGAGCATCTTGCGGGTCATCACCGTGACCGATTGCGGTGTTTCCTTGAGGGAATGTTCGCCCTTGCCGATGGTCACCGCGCCGGTGGTGTATGAGCCACTGTCCTCGGTGGTCGCGCCGAGCACCTGCCCATTGATGTTGGTCGCCCCCAGCTCCAGAGCCGAACCGATTGCCGGCGCGGGGCGCAGGATGTAGGTGCCATTGGATTGAGGTTCGGCTTGCAGGCCACTGCCGCCCAGCAGCCGGGCGAATCCTTCATTGACAGCGAAAGCCCCTTTGAGCCCGGGCGATCTCATGCCTTCGGTCTGCCGCGCATCAAACGAAATAGCGGCGCCTGCGGCACTGGCGAAATGGCTGAGTACTTCGGCCAGCGGGCCTGCGGCGATGTCGAACGATTGAACCGAATTCTGCTGTTGTGCCGGTGCTGCGATGGCTACAGTCGGCCACGGCCCCATCGTCGTAGCTGCGAACAAACCGACCTTAATTGCGATCGCCAGTCGACCTGGCGCGTACACCCGAGACATGCTTACCCTCCCCCAAGAACCTTCAATAAGTGCTTACTGAGGGATGAGCCGAACGATGTGGTTGAAAAGTGCAAATGAACTGAAAGTTTTTTTGCCGGGCTCACTCACAATCCTGTGGGAGCAAAGCTTGCTCTTACAGCGAGACCGTCACCCAATACCGGCTGTAGCGACTCACGTGCAGCGAAAAACCACTTTCCAGCGCCGCTAGCGCAAGGTCCGTGTTATCGATGGGGAACGCGCCGGACACTTTCAGATCGGCGATGCGCGGATCACAGCGCAACACCCCTGTGCGATAGCGGGAAAGGTCGGCCAGCAGCTCACCCAGAGGACGATCGATGGCGATAATGCTGCCCTGTTGCCAGGCACCCGTCGACGCATCGTTGTGCCCGACCGGCCCCAGCACGCGGGCATTGAAGTTCAGGCGTTGACCGGCCTCCAGGCGTACCTTTCTGTCTGTCCCATAGGCACTGACTTCAACCGCTTTTTCCAGCACCGCCACCTCGGCGCCCTGGGTTTGGGACTGAACAATAAAGCGCGTCCCTAACGCCAGGACGTCACCATGTGCCGTGAGCACCTTGAACGGTCGCTGCAAACGGTCAACGGCCGTCGAGACCAGAATTTCCCCCCGCAACAGTTCCAGCACCCGTTGCCGACCGTTGAAACGCAGGTTGACCGAGGTGTCGGTGTTCAGCAGCAACGAACTGCCATCCGCCAGCCGGAACTCACGACGCTCACCCACCGCAGTGCGTAAATCGGCAAACAGGTTTTGCGTCGATTCACTGCGCCAGCCCAGCCAACCGAGCGACCCGACAGACGCCAGCATCACCACGCTGCGCAGCACTTGCCGTCGGGATCGATCCGCGCCGCGCAAGGCCGGCGACGCAAGGGCCCCTGGCACGCTCGCCATCTGTTCGCCCACCGCCGTCATCCGTTGCCAGGCATGACGATGCGCGGGATCCGCATTCAGCCATGTGTTCCATGCCGCTCGATCCATGTCGGTGGCGATACCTGATTGAAGTCTTGCGTACCACCTGGCCGCCGCGCCAATCGCCGCCAATTCCGCTGCCGAAAGGCTCATGCCAGCTGCAACTGAATGTGCATCAGGCAACAATGCTCCATGGCTTTGGCCATGTGGTTATTCACCGTACGCACACTGATACCCAGACGTTCGGCGATCTGCGGGTAAGTGAGGCCGTCGAACTGGGAGAGGATGAACGTCTGCTTGACGTTCGCTCCCAGGCCTTGCAGCAGTCGATCGATTTCCATCAAGGCCTGGAGCAGGATCGCCTGATCTTCCAGCGAAGGGTGTTGCCACTCCGGCATCGCAGCCAGGGCTTCCAGATAAGACTGCTCCAGCGAACGTCGCCGAAACAGATCGATCAACAGGCCCTTGGCGATCATCGACAGATAAGGTCGCGGCTCGCGTATTTCCAGCGCATTACGCGCCTTGATCACCCGAACGAAGGTGTCCTGCGCAAGGTCGGCGGCATCGAACGAGTTGTTCAGGCGCTTGCGCAGCCAGCCACTGAGCCAGCCGTGGTGGTCGCAATACAGATCATTGACGGCGCTGCGCAGGGACAATTCGTTGGCGGACATGACGATGGAATAATTCGCGACTGATAATGACTCGCATTGTCATAGTTGTAACCGGTTGTTGGCAATAGCCATTATCAGTTGCTGATCCAAGCCCCTTTCGACCAGACATGCCTATCAGACTTCGGACTCCAGAAGCTCAAACTTCACTTGATCAGGGTAGAACGCCACATAACCTCTGATCTGCTCGACCGATACCTTGGGGTCTTCATAACTCCACACCGCATTGGCGCCTTCATGCCCCGGGATCTGCAGACTGAAATAGCTGGCGTCGCCCTTGTAAGGGCAATAACTGGTGTGGTCGGTGCGGGCGAAATACTGTTCGGCAATGTCCTCACGCGGGACGTAATACACCGGAGGATAGTTGGCCTCCAGCAGCACCAGCGCACGTGCGGACGCGGCCACCTGAATACCGTGGAACTTCACCAGCAGGCAGCCCGGTTGTTCTGCGATGGTAATGACGGCGGGGGGAGTAGGCATGGAATGCATTCCTCTTTGAAGGACTGGAATCACTGATGGCCGAGGCGTTGACCTGATTGAAGAGCTTGCCAGTGGCGACTGAGCTCGCTCCCCTCGGGTCGCCAGGCAACCCGAACGCCGAAACGGCCGATCCTTCAGGTATAACCCATCTTTTCCCCTCGCGATGGCTCCACAGCCGAACGGAAGCAAGTTCGCCTTTCTGCATCGACTGCAAGGGCGAACGGCAGCACATCGTCATGCTGTAATGCCCGGAAACCGGACACCTGTACATCCATACAGATAAAGGTTGCTCCATCGTTCGTCACCCGCCATTCTGTGCGCCTCTGACACACTTGTAGAACGATGGTGGTTATGCGGCTGTATCTCTGTGAAAAACCCTCCCAGGCCAAAGACATTGCGGCCGTGCTTGGCGCGAAACGTCGCGGCGACGGCTGCTGGCTGGGAACGGACGTCACTGTGACCTGGTGCATCGGCCATCTGCTGGAAACCGCGCCGCCGGATGCCTATGACGCTCGATACAAGCGCTGGGTGCTGGCCGACCTGCCGATCATTCCGGAAAAATGGAAGATGACCGTCAAGCCGCGCACAGCCAGCCAGTACAAGGCAGTCAAGCGATTGCTGGGCGAGGCCGATGAGCTTGTTATCGCCACGGACGCCGACCGCGAGGGCGAAATGATCGCCCGGGAACTGGTCGAGCATTGTCGATACCGCGGCCCGATTCGACGCCTTTGGTTGTCCGCCCTGGACGACGCGTCGATCCGCAAGGCCCTGGCAGCGCTCAAGCCGGGTGCCGAGACCTTCAGCCTGTACCATTCGGCACTGGGCCGCTCACGGGCTGACTGGCTGATCGGGATGAACATGAGTCGGCTGTTCACGCTACTGGGACGCCAGTCCGGTTATCAAGGCGTGTTGCCGGTGGGTCGGGTGCAAACCCCTACCCTGCGTCTGGTGGTGGATCGTGACCGCAGCATCGCCGATTTCGTCCCGGTCGCGTACTGGGCCATCGATGTGCACCTGCGGCACGACGGCACCGTATTTACGGCGCAATGGCGGGCGGCCTCCGAGGTTTGCGATGATCAGGATCGCTGCCTGAATCAGGCGCTGGCGCAGCAGGCGGCGAGCGCCATTGCCAGTGCAGCCAGTGCCCGTGTCATCAAACTGCGCACCGAGCGCATGCGCGAAGTGGCGCCATTGCCCTTCGACCTGGGCACCTTGCAGGAAGTCTGCTCGAAAAAACTCGGGCTTGGCGCGCAGGAAACCCTCGACATCGCCCAGGCGCTCTACGAAACCCACAAAGTCATTACCTACCCACGCAGCGATTGCGGCTACCTGCCGGTCAGCCAGCACCGTGAAGCGCCGTCCATTCTGGCGGCACTAAAACAAGCCGATCCGACCCTCAACGCCTTGAATGATTACCTTGAACCTCAGCGGCGCTCCCGGGCCTGGAACGATGCCAAGGTCAGCGCCCACCACGGCATCATTCCAACGGCGGCGGCAAAAAACCTCGACAGACTGGTGGGCAAGCAGCGAGCGGTGTACACGCTGATTCGCGCCCGTTACCTGGCGCAGTTCCTGCCCAACCATGAATACGACCGCACCCAGGCCGACTTCGATTGTGCCGGCGAGGCGTTGCGAGCCGTCGGCAAACAGATCGTCGAACCCGGCTGGAAACGCGCCTTGCCCGAGGCCCTGGCGCCGGCGAAAGGACGCGAGGCACCCGCACCGCAGACATTACCGGCGCTGGCTGAAGGGCGTGACTGCGCGATCGCCGACGTCAAGCTCAAGGACCTCTGGACACAACCGCCCAAACCTTTCACCGAAGGCGACCTGATCAAGGCGATGAAAAACGTCGCCAAACTGGTGGAAGACCCGCTGCTCAAGCAAAAACTCAAGGACACCACGGGCATTGGCACCGAGGCGACACGCGCGTCGATCATTCAGGGCCTGCTCGACCGTGGTTACCTGATCAAGAACGGCAAGTCGCTGGCGGCAACCCCGGCGGCGTTCAGCCTGATCGATGCGGTGCCACGCGCCATCGCCGACCCCGGTACCACGGCGATCTGGGAGCAGGCGCTGGATATGGTGCAAAGCGGCGAAATGAGCCTGGAAGAATTCGTCACCAAACAGGCGGCGTGGATGAGCAAGCAAGTCGCCCGGTGCGCTGGACTGAGCCTGACCATCAGCGGTCCTGCCAGCCCCGCCGGTCGCGCTGCAACACCGTGGAAGAACAAACGCAAACCCGCCAAGCGAAAAACCGCGACCGCCGCCAAGCGCACGACCAAACCGGCCAGCAAAGCGTAAGGGCACTTCGCGCTGACCGTGATGGTCTAGTGTTCTTCAAGCCCGGCGACAGCCCCACCCCTGAAAAGGCATCGAACATGATCATTGTCCATCACCTGAACAACTCTCGCTCCCAGCGCATTCTCTGGCTGCTGGAAGAACTGGCCATTCCCTACGAGCTGAAGCGCTACCAGCGCGACCCGAAAACCAACCTCGCACCGCCGGAGCTCAAGGCGGTGAACGCCCTGGGTAAATCCCCGGTGATCGAGGATGGCGCACAGAAGCTGATCGAGTCCGCAGCGATCATCGATTACCTGATTCGACGTCATGGCGAAGGCCGCTTGCAGCCTGATCCAGCCACCCCTGCCTATGATGAGTATGTGCAATGGCTGCACTTCGCCGAAGGCTCGGCGATGTTGCCATTGATGTTGAACCTGTACGTGGGTCGACTCGGCGAGGCCGGTGCGCCGTTACACCCACGGATCAATTCGGAAGTGGCCAACTACCTCGGCTACCTCGACACAGCGCTGAGCAAATCCGATTATCTGCTCGGCAACGAATTCAGCGCTGCAGATATCCAGATGAGTTTTATCGGCGAGATCGCCAGAGCCCAAGGCAAGCTGGGCCAGTACCCGCATGTTGCAGCCTGGGTCGAGCGCTTCCAGAAGCGCCCCGCGTATGCGGCCGCACTGAAAACAGGCGGCCAGTACGACTTCGCCCCGCACTGATACCGCCCGACAGGAGCCGCCCACTATGCCCTCGGTAGAACTGCACGCCGCCCGGCGCGACGAATTGGAAACCATTGAGAATCTGATGCAGTTCTACACCTACGACCTCAGCGAGTGGCTGCCGCTGAAGCTGGGTGGGCATGGCTTCTTCAACATCCAGCCGATGCCGGATTACTGGCGTAAACCGACCACCCAACCCTTTCTGATTACCGTCGATGGCGAGCTCGCCGGCTTCGTGACCCTGGATGACGACACTCATCTGGAGGGCGCGGTGCACAACATCGGTTATTTGTTCGTCGCTCGGCGCTTTCGCGGTCAAGGTGTCGCACAGTTTGTCGTCTCTGCCCTCTTGAGCCGTCACCCCGGTGAATGGCAAATTTTCCATCTTGATAAGAACCAGCCGGCACGGCTGTTTTGGGCCAAATTCATGCCGGTGCTCACCGGCGGTGATTTCACCCTGCATCAACGACTTATCGACGAATACTCCTGCACTTTTTACCGTTTTCAGGCTTTTTCTCCATCGCCCTGAATGACACGGCCCCGCCTTTTTTTTAATTCCAATCCGCTTTGTCCGACAATATGTAGTGACTGAAAATAATCACTACAAAACCGTTGACGCGTCCGATTTGCCCTTGCATGATGCAGACATCTCCCCGATCGGGAGTACGGCAACATGTTTGAGCAAGCTCGTCTGACCGCCGAGCTGTTTTTCCCGGATACACGCTGCCCACAAGGCAGATTGAAGAAGCTGACCTGGCCCGAACGTCCAGTACAAGGACGAGAAGCGCTGGCGATCAATCCTCATGAAGCTTGTGGCCGACCCTGAAAAGTCGGCAGCGGCCTCCAGGTTTTCGCTGCTTCTCTTCGTTGTGACGCTATTGCGTAGCAGTTATTCAACACGACTACATGCAACAGACGCGTGACCTCGCCACTGTCGGCGACTGAACGCTGACGTCCTGGTTTCGGTGCCAGGGATCAACTAACCGATGGGCTACCTGTATTAGCGAACCAACTTTGAAAGATCACCAAATGGTCAAGGGGCAAATTATGAATCTGAACAATCAACCAACTATCGAAGAACTGGCTCGTATGTTCGCGGCGCAAAAAGACAGCCAGGACAGCCATATTCTGTGGATCAGCAAATCGGGCCAGGTTCATATCGACTGCCTGTCGACACATGCCGATGAAGCAGAATTCGATAAGAATAATCAGAACCTGCTTGCCCGACTGAAGATGTACCGTCGCGGCCAGGGCTACGTCGGCAAGAAAGCCGCCGCTGATAAAGACTTCATTGGCAATGTTCTGCAAACGCTGAAACAGGCGTGGGCATCGATGCAGAACCAGAATGAAGTTCGGGTGATTGACCGGTTCTGCTAATACTGAATAAAACCAAAGGCCCCGTTCGTGTTTGCGAACGGGGCCTTTTGTATTTCTGCCACTTGGCCTCCTCCATCCAACTGTATGAGTGAGCCTGCTCGCGATAACGACTTATCATTCGATACAAATGCTGCCTGATGAATTGCCATCGCGAGCAGGCTCGCTCCTACAGGTGTTCTGTGGTGATCAAGTGTTTCTGGTTGCCAGAACAAGCTCCATAAAGGCCACCGACGCCGCACTGTGATAATTGTTTTCCCTGCGCAACAACGCCGCCCCACGTTTGGGCGGCTCCCCCTGCAACGGGATCTTGCGCAACGCGCGCTCCTCACTCGCAATCGATTCTGGAAGGACGGTCGCCATGGTCGTGTGCCGAATGACCTCCAGCAACGTGCTCACCGAATTGACCTCGATGCCCACCTTCGGCGTAATCCTTTCCTGGGCGAAGTACTCGTCAATTCGCGTGCGTGTCACGAAGTCTGTGGCCAACAGTGCGAAGTTCATCTGCGCGACTTCTTCGCAAGACAACGCCTCCTCACGCTCGAACAGCGGATGATCCTGCCCAACCATCACTCCCAGCGTCTCGGTAAATGCCAGGATAGATTCGATGTCTGTATTCCTGACCTGGTCAAAAGCGATGGCGATGTCCAGGGAGTCATCCATCAGCCCGGCCTCGATATCGTCCATCGACAACTCGAAAATCTGCAGCTTGATATTCGGGAAGCGCACCGTGTAATCGCGTACCAACGGCCCCACCAGATACGCCATAAAGGTCGGGGTCATGGCCAGTCGCAAGTTGCCGCGCGTCAGGTCCTTCACGTCATGCAGCGCACGTTTCCCCGCCTCCAGTTCCAGCAGCACACGGCGTGCCGACTCGATATAGGCCTCACCCGCATCGGTGGGTTTGACCACCCGCGAAGTGCGGTCGAACAGGCTCACGCCCAGGGTTTCTTCCAGTTGCCGGATTTGCTGGGACAACGTCGGTTGAGAAACGTGTAGCGCTTCGGCGGCACGGGTAAAGCCGCCATGGTCGGCGACCGCGAGCAGATAGCGCAGATGTCGGAGCAGCATAGGAACTCACCTTCTATAGGCTGTGCTTATGCTTGGCATTGTATATGGGTCTTGGACGCTATGGATCGATCGGCAGAAGATGGCTTCACACCCAAGCAGTCATCTACGACAGGAGCACTACCATGCAACAGTCCTACGCCTACAACGATCCAAGCCTGGCCCTCACCACGAAAATCCTCGATGCCAAGGCGCAGAAAAACCTGTCCTGGCAGGATCTCACCGACGGCACCGGCCTCGGCCTGGCCTACGTCACCGCCGCCCTCCTCGGTCAGCATCCGCTGCCGGAATCTGCGGCCAAGGTCATCGGCGACAAGCTCGAACTGGACGCCGACGCCGTGGCCCGCCTGCAGATCATCCCGCTGCGCGGCAGCCTCTGCGGTGTCCCGACAGATCCGACCATTTACCGCTTTTACGAAATGATCCAGATCTACGGCACCACGTTGAAGGCGCTGGTTCACGAACAGTTCGGCGACGGCATCATCAGCGCGATCAACTTCAAACTCGACATCAAAAAAGTCGAAGACCCGGAAGGCGGTTCCCGCGCCGTGATTACGCTGGACGGCAAATTCCTGCCATTGCGTCCTTTCTAAACGAACCGCGCACGTAATACCGCGAAACCTGTAGCCGCTGCCGAGCCCGCGAGGCTGCGTTCGAGGACGAAGTCCTCGCCCGCCAAACCCCACGACTCCTGCGAAGTCGAACACAGCCTCGCACCCTCGGCAGCGGCTACAGGTATCTGGTCAATTCATTAGAGGAAGCAACCATGAAAGCGCTGATTGAAGGTTTCTTGAAGTTCCAGAACGACGCGTTTCCGCAACGTACTGATTTGTTCAAACACCTGGCGACCACCCAGCACCCCGGCACCTTGTTCATTACCTGTTCCGACAGCCGTGTAGTACCGGAACTGTTGACTCAGCAAGAGCCGGGTGAACTGTTCGTGATCCGTAACGCAGGCAACATCGTCCCCTCCTACAGCCCACACCCGGGCGGTGTTTCGGCCACCGTGGAGTATGCGGTCGCGGTACTGGGCGTGACGGACATCGTGATCTGCGGCCATTCGGACTGTGGCGCCATGACGGCGGTTGCCCACTGCAAATGCATGGACCACCTGCCTGCCGTCAGCGGCTGGCTGCAACACGCCGAGTCGGCAAAAGTCATCAATGAATCCCGCGTGCACGCCAATGACGCCGCGAAGGTGAGCTCGATGGTTCGCGAGAATGTGATCGCCCAACTGGCCAATATCCAGACCCACCCAAGCGTGCGCCTGGCCCAGGAAAAAGGCCTGTTGAACCTGCATGGCTGGGTCTACGACATCGAGACCGGCTCGATCGATGCCCTGGATGCCGACAGCCGCGGCTTTGTGTCACTGGTGGACCACCCAACGGCCTGCGCGGTCTACGGCAAAGCGGTCGCCGCCGCCTGATCAGACGACAGCGACCGCCATTGCAGCGGTTGCTTAGCGTTTGACGCTTAGATCGGTTTGCGTCATGCGACTGCGGATGGTGAACACACCATCTCCCGAAAGAATCGCACTGCGGGCAAACAGACGGCCACTTTCCCAGTTCGAAAGCCCCAACTCCGGCTTGTTCAAGGCGTATTGGCCGTCGACCCAACGGGTTATCCCGTTGCCCACGAACGGCGCATTGACCGCGTTATAGAAGCGCGCTTGAGCGTCGGCCTCTTCGCTGATCAGCGAGACCGTGAATTGTGGGCTGTAGTGATTGAACAAGGCGATGGACTGGTCCAGGTCATCAACGATTTTCAGGCTGACTTCCGGCGTCTCCTCCCATTCCCACTCGCGCCCCAATTGCGCTTCGGGCAAAGGCTCGGCCAGTGCTTCGGTGCGATAGCCTTCGGCGCGGTACACCTCGACGCTCGCGGTTTGCCAGTCCGCCGGCAAGCACGGCTCGCTGCCTTCGACGATGTGCAACTTGCAGCCCTGCCCCCGAGCAGCGCCCGCCTGTTGCAATGCATCGAGAAACAGCGGCACCAGTTCTGCCGCACGGTCGCGGTGTATCAGGCAAACGTTGAGGGTGTTGCAGACTTTACGGTCGAGGGAATTGCGCACCACGCTGGCAAAGCGCCGGGCATCGGCGTCCTTGTCCGCGATGAGCCAGGCGCCGCCGGTGCCGTGCAGGCTGACCGCGGTGCCGGACTGCTGGGCGATACTGCCGAGCTGACTGACCGCTCGACCCGAACCGCGGGCCACCGCCAGCGACAGGCGTCGGTCGGCGAACATGGCCCAGCCCGCCGCGTGATTGACGCTTTCCACCAGCGACACGGCGCCGGCGGGCAATCCCGCATCGGCCAGTGCGGGGTTCAGTGCATGGGTGACGATGGCTTGAGCGGTGCCCAATGCATCGCTGCCAATGCGCAGCACGGCGGTGTTACCGGTACGCAGTACGCCAGCGGCGTCGGCAAAGACATTCGGCCGGCCTTCGAACACAAACGCGACGATGCCCAGCGGCGAGACCACTTGCTCGACTTTCCAGCCGTCATGCTCGACACAGCTGATCACTTTGCCGCGAGTCGCCGACGCATCGCGCCAGGCCCTGAGGCCGGCGATCATGTCCCGGCGCATGGGTTCATTGGCCAGCAACCGCGTAGTAGAACGTCCGCGCGACCTGGCTCGTTCGATATCGGCCAGGTTAGCGGCCTCGATCAACGCCCAGGTTTCCTGGCTTTCCAGACGCTGGGCGAAACGGTCGAAAAACTCGCTGATCGCCTGATCCGACACGTTGGACATAGCCTTGAACGCCGCCTCAGCACGCTCGATCGCCACCGCTGCCGCTTGCTGGTCGGACACGGGAATCAGCAACAGTTCGCCGCTGACCTGTTCCACCAGCAGATGGTCACCAGGCTGGAATCGCGCGGCCAGTTCGGGGCTGACGACAGAGACACGGTTACCAGCGAAAGGGATCGGCGTGCCAGCGACTAGACGTTCGAGCGCAAGAGACATGAAGCGGATTCACCATGCAATGGGCGGGCGGAAAAGGTACCGGAAAACCGTTGGGGCGTCATCATCAGCCACGCCCTCTCTCCCTGTCCCCCTCGCCCTGTAGCAGCTGCCGAGATCGTGGGGGCAGTAACAGTTCGCGATTCGTATCACTCTGTATACGCACCGCGCCTCGACACACTATGGCGCTAATACCCGGTCCCCACGACACATCACCGATACACCCGCCTGTTGAAATTTGCCTGTCGATTGGCCAAGCCGATCAAAACGCATCACTCAACTCAGCAACGGAGTATCACCATGTTCAAACTCTCGACGTCCTCCCTGACCCTCGGCCTGCTCTTCGCGGGTGGCCTGGCCCTGTCCAGCGCCGCTTCGGCCTCCGAATCCGAAGCGTTCAGCATGAAGCAGCTGGCCCACGGCTACAGCCAGGCCCAGGCCGATACGGCGGAAAAACCCGCTGAAGGCAAATGCGGCGAAGGCAAGTGCGGCGCCGGCGAGTAACCCATTGCGGGGGGCACGCCGTTGCCCCACCTCCCTGACTGAACGGAAACAATGCCCATGAGCACCTCAATTTCTTCGGCCGTCAAAGGCCTGCACCTGAACCTCGACCGTGCCGGAAGCTGGATCGCGCCGCTGACCTTGCGGGTGTTCCTCGCCTGGGAGTTCTTCGAGTCCGGGCTGGAAAAATGGAATGGCCAGAACTGGTTCGCCGACATCCAGGACCGCTTTCCGTTTCCGTTCAACCATGTGCCAGCGACCTTCAACTGGGAGCTGTCGATGTGGGCCGAACTGATCTGCGCCCTCGCCCTCCTGGTGGGCCTGGGGACGCGGGTTTCAGCCGTCATTCTGATCGTGGTCACCATCGTCGCGACCGCTGCCGTTCACTGGCCGGCCGATTGGTCTACATTAAGTGAGCTTGCACAGGGTTATGCCATCAGCAACAAGGGCCACGGCAACTTCAAGCTGCCGCTGATCTACCTCGTTGCCCTCATGCCGTTGTTGTTCTCGGGCGCTGGCAAACTCAGCCTCGATGCACTGCTGTCGCGAATTTTCTGGCGTCGCAACAATCATTGAAATGTTAACGTGGCAGCCTTCACCCCACCTTACTCGAGTAGACAGGAGCCACCATGAGCGTGACCACCCAATGGATCGAAATCGACAGCGCCGACGGTAAATTCGGCGCGTACCTGGCCATTCCCCACACTCAGAAAGGCCCGGGGATCGTGCTGATCCAGGAAATCTTCGGCGTCAACGAACACATTCGCTCCGTCGCCGAGCAGTACGCTGCCGATGGCTACCTGGTCATCGCGCCGGACCTGTTCTGGCGCAGCGGCCCGCGCATCGAGCTGAATTACGACGAAGCCGGCTGGAAACGTGCCGTCGAGTTGATGAACGCCACGGACGTCGGCAAAGCCCAGGACGACATCAAGCTGACCATTGAAGCGCTCAAGTCCCAGCCTGGCCTGGACGGTGGTGTTGCCTCCATCGGTTACTGCTTCGGCGGCCTGCTCTCTTACCACACCGCCGCCAACGGCCTGGTCGACGTGGCGATCGCTTATTACGGCGGTGGCATTCAGAACCAGCTGGACCGTGCCGATGAAATCACCGTCCCGTTCCTGATGCACTTCGGTGAAGAGGACAGCCACATTCCATTGGACGCCGTGGAACAAATCGCCGAGCGTTTCGAAAACAACGATTACGTCGAAATCGTCGTGTACCCACAGGCTGAACATGGCTTCAACTGCTCCCATCGCGACAGCTACAACCAGCGCGCAGCGGCTGAGTCCCATGGCAACACCCTGATCTTCCTGGGTCAGGAACTGTAAAACCGGCGCCCACTGAAAAGGCCCCTTCATCGATTGATGTTGGGGCCTTTTTTTCAGCAGTGTCTGGCGAAAATCCATTGTGGGAGCAAGCCTGCTCGCGATGGCGGTCATGCATTCACTATTGATTTCGCCTGACACGGCCCCATCGAGCAAGCCCGGTTCCTACCGGGCCGTGACTAACCTGCCTGAGGTTCGTGCTTATTTCGCATCGCCCCCACGCGGCTTGTAAAACCGGAACCGGCCGATATCCGCCGTCTTGATGTACTTGCCCGCCCAATCCGGCCTCACGGTCTTGTCGTGAAAATACATCGCGCCCAACGTACGATCATTGAGGGTCTTGTTCAGTGCCTTGCGCGCGATTTCCTTGGCGACGGCATATTCCGCGTCCTCCTTGACCTGATCCGAGCGCCCGTCACACCACCAGGAGAACTGGCAGTTTTTGATTTCCGAACCTTGCTTCACCACTGCGCACACCGTGTCCGGAAAACCTTCATGACCCAGGCGATTCATCACCACACTGGCAACCGCTTCCATTTCATTGGTTTTCCGCCCTTTGGCCTCCCAATAGATGGAGCGTGCAAGGCAGGTGATGGCATCATCCAGTGGCGCCTTACCGGCAGGATCGACGGCCTGAACTTCGGAGGTGGTGATGGCCTCGGCTTTGGGTACCGGGACATCGGCGCTCTTCTCTGCGGCTTTTTGTTCCAGTACCTCGGCCTTGTCCTCGGCCTTTTTCTGTTCCTGGTCAGTGGCCGACACGTGGCTGCTGAAAAGGGATATTGCCAGGCAGGTTGCTATCCACATCAATCGCATGATCGACCCTTCTGAGGGAACGGATTCGGGCAACGCATTTGCGACGCTATCACCCGATTCAAGGGTGACCTGGCTTGATTGTAGTAGCCAGAATCCATTTCAACAGGCACGCAACAAACTGTATTTCGGCGCAAAAAGACATTGCGCTTGCGGGGGTGAAATCGCGCATCATGGGCGCAGTCAGTTCAAGGGGATTTCCATGCGTTTCATACCATCTGCCATGCGTCTTGCCGCGTTGTCGTTGAGCCTGTCGTTCGCCACCCAGGCACTGGCCGCGGAAGAAAAACAACTCATCGACTCGATCAACGCCTACCGCAGCCAGCCCCAACGCTGCGCCGATCAGGTAGCACCGGAGCTACCCCCACTGGCGGGTGATCCGCGACTGGCGCTGTCCGATGCCAGCGCCCGCAACCTGCAACAGGCCATGGCCACCGCGGGTTATCCAATGGTCAACGTGCAAGTCATCACCCTGTCCGGGCCACGCGATGCGCCGTCGGCCATGAAAGCCATTCAGGAAAGCTTCTGCCACGTAGTGCTCGACCCGCAGTTCGTTGACATCGGTGTCCGCCACGAAGACCGGGACTGGCGCATCGTGCTGGCACGACCGCTGCTGACCGGCCGTTTGGGTGACTGGCAGGCGGAAGGACAAAAACTGCTGACCCAGCTCAACAACGCCCGCAGCCAACCCCGCCAGTGCGGCTCGCAATCCTTTGCTGCCACCACGCCGCTGGCCTGGAATGCATCGTTGGCAACCGCCGCCGAGGCGCACTCGCGTTCCATGGCCAACAACAACTTCTTCGATCACAAGGATCGCGACGGCCGCACCCCCGGTGACCGGGCAGAACTGTCGGGCTATAACGCTCAGCAGATCGGCGAAAACATCGCTGCCGGGCAAGACACCGCTGGAAAGGTCGTCGATGGCTGGATCTCCAATCCCGGCCACTGCGCCAACCTGATGAACCCGCAGTACAAGGAACTGGGTGCGGCGTACGCGGTGGACCCGAAAAGCGATGCCGGCATCTACTGGACAGCGATGTTCGGCACGCAGTGAGGACCGGCAGCTATCAATTTCCATGATCTTTCAAATCATGCAGCCGAGTTTTTTATTTCTTCCAGAGATGGTCAAAATGGCCGCACTTTTAAAATCTATGGAAGACATCTTCATGAATCTCAATTTTGCGTTCGCGTGCATGATCGTTGTGTCGTTTGCGATTGCACTGGGGCACGCCTGATCAACCTGAAGTCCACGGCGATGGCTTTAGCGCCTTGCAAGCGCGGGGATCGTCGTGGTGCTGAAGGATCCAGTCGCTTTCTCGTTCAATCATTTCGTCGCACGCCTGGCATTCTGGCAAACTCTCCCCGCGCCCCCACTTAGAGCAGTCAGCGATGCTTTTCTCCCTTGTCTCGAACGGTTCTCCACTCACGCCTGATCGACCGGATGCCACGGTGGCGTGGTGGAGCTTCACCAAGACCGTGCTCGCGGCGGCGGCACTGTCACTTGTCCGCGACGGCCTGATCGCACTGGATGACGAATTGCCCGAAGGCCCCTTCACCCTGCGCCAGCTGTTGCGCCACGAGGCCGGGCTGGCGGATTACAGTGAACTTGCCGACTACCATGCCGCCGTTGCCCGCCATGAAACACCGTGGCCGGCCGAGGAAATGCTGCAACGACTCGAGGCAACCCGCCTGCGCTATGCACCGGGAAGTGGCTGGCGCTACTCGAATGTGGGCTATTGGTATGTGGCTCGACTCATCGAGCGCGTCACCGAGCTCGAACTCGGTGAAGCGCTTTCGCAACGCGTGTTCGCCCCTTTGGGTTTATCGCGCATTCGCCTCGCCTGTACCGAAACCGACCTGCACGGCGTGAACATGGGCACGGCCACCCACTACAACCCGGGTTGGGTCTATCACGGCCTGCTCGTCGGACCGCTGGTGGAAGCGGCGCTGTGCCTTGACCGACTGCTCACCGGCGAGCTCTTGGCGCACGCCTTGCTCGCTCAAATGCAAACAACCCGAACGCTCGGCGGACCGATCCCCGGACGTCCCTGGGTTGCGCCCGGCTACGGGCTCGGCCTGATGCACGGCCCGGTCGACGGCGGACGGATTCTGAGCGGCCACACCGGTGGCGGTCCTGGCAGTGTGGTGGCGATCTACAACAGTGTGTGCGGTCAGGAGTGCACCACCTGCGCCGTCTTTTCCGACGGCGCCGACGAAGGGGCCGTGGAGGCCGAAGCCGTGCGTCTGTTGAGCGAGCACTGGGTGTAAGATTCAATGACCCGACCGCAGGGTCACCCTCATAAAAAAGAGATGACGCTGCGCCCGCCCAGTGCTTGCGCAGAACGCGTCACAGGTAAAGCGGAGCGTATTGATGAAGGCGAAAATCCACCCTGCAGAACGTGTGGCCAATGAACAACGGCCCGTGAAAACCGTGGGCTTTCTCGTCATACCCAACTTCACCACCATCGGCTTTGCCTCCTCGGTGGAAACCTTGCGCATGGCCAACATGGCGGCGCGCCAGCCGATGTTTCGCACAGTAGTCATCGGCGCCACGCTGGACCCGGTCACGGCCAGCAACGGCATGCGCATCCTCCCGGATTACTCGATTGAAGATGCGCCCAAACTCGACATTCTGTTCGTGGTCGGCTCGAACCCGATCGTGTCCAACCACAGCAGTCGGCCGCTGCTCAACTGGCTGCGCAAACTCGCCCATCAACAGGTCACGCTGGGGGGCATCTGCACCGGCAGTCATCTGCTGGCCCGCGCCGACCTGCTCAAGGGCTATCGCTGCACCATTCACTGGGAAGACATCGAGGCCCTGAAAGAGCGTTTCCCCGGCATCATCATCTCCAATCAGCTGTTCGAGCTCGATCGCGACCGTTTCACCTGTTCCGGCGGTGTGGCGTCCATGGACATGACCTTGCAGCTGATTGCCCGTGAACCGGGTGGACGAGACATCGCCGCCCATGCTGCCGAGTTACTGCTGTGTGATCGGGTGCGCGGGGCACAGGAACAACAGCGCGTGCCGTTGCGACAGAAACTCGGTACCTCCCAGCCCAAGCTCAGCCAGATGGTGGCGATCATGGAGGCCAATCTTGAAGAGCCGGTGAGTCTCGAAGAACTGGCACGCTTGAACGAGGTGTCGGTGCGTCAACTGGAGCGGCTGTTTCACAAACACCTGCAACGCACACCGAGCCAGTACTACCTGGAACTGCGCCTGTCGCGGGCACGACAGCTGTTGCTGCGAAGCGAATCGCAGGTCCGCGACATCGCCCTCGCCTGCGGCTTTGTTTCGCCGGCGCATTTTTCCAAATGCTATAGCCGGTTTTTTGGTGTATCGCCGATTGGTGAGCGTCGGCAGGTGGCGGCGGTGCATTGATGGGTTGGCAATTGGATTGAAATGGGGGGGTGTTGTTGAGGACGCCATCGCGGGCAAGCCTTGCTCCTGTAGGAGCTGCCGCAGGCTGCGATCTTTTGATCTGTCTCTGCAATTTGGAGATCAAAAGATCGCAGCCTGCGGCAGCTCCTACTGGGGCTATCAAAGTCTCTACAAACACAGATTCACTTTGATCAATCCTGCAACGCCTTATGCGCCGTCTCCCGGGCCGCCAGCATCGCAACCAACGCCACCGCTGCCGCGGCCAACAAATACCACGCCGGTGCCATCTTGTTCCCGGTCATTTGAATCAACCACGTCGCAATAAACGGGGCCGTCCCGCCAAACACCGCATTCGCAATGTTGAAGCTGAAAGCAAACCCGCTGAAACGCACGCGCGTGGGGAAGATCTCGGCGAGGAAGCATGGCAAGGTGCCGTCGTTCATGGCCAGGATCGCGCCGAAGGCAATCTGGATCATCAGAATCACCAGCAGCGGCTGATGTTCGAGCATGCCGAACAGCGGGAACGTCAGCACCAGAAACAACACCGACGCCGTCAGCAGCATGGTTTTGCGCCCGAAGCGGTCCGACAGTTTGCCCATCAGGAAAATCAGCCCGATGTAGGTCGCCAGCGACACCGTCGATGCCAGAAACGAGTCGCTCTCGCTCATGCCCATCTCGGTCGACAAATAGGTCGGCATGTAGCTGAGCAACAGATAGAAAGCCACGGCGTTCAGGCACGTCACGCCAATCCCGATCATCACGCTGCGCCGATGCACCGTCAGCAACTCGCGAACCGGGGAGTGGGTCGCGCATTCCTTGGCTTCGAGGCGTTTTTCCATCTCGAGGAATTTAGGCGTGTCCTGCAAGCTCATGCGGATGTAACGCCCCACCAGACCGAACGGCGCGGCCAACAGAAACGGCAAACGCCATCCCCAACTGTGCAGATCCTCCACAGTCAGCCATGCATGCAAACCGGCCACGAACACCGCACCAAACAGCAAACCGGCGGCGGTGCTTGCCGGAACAATACTGGTGTACAGCCCACGCTTGCCTTCAGGGGCGTATTCGGCCAGAAACGCCGAAGCCCCGGCGTACTCGCCCGAGGCGGAGAAGCCCTGGAACAGGCGAATCAGCAACAACAACGCCGGCGCCCAGAGACCGATATGGTTGTACGTCGGCAGGATGCCAATGCAAAAAGTCGATACCGACATGATCAGGATCGACCAGGACAGCGCACTGCGTCGCCCGTACTTGTCGCCAAAATGCCCCCAGACGAGGCCGCCCAATGGCCGAACGATGAACGAAATCGCAAACACCGCAAACGTCGCCAGCAACGCACTGGCCTTGTCGGTTTGTGGAAAGAAGGTTAGTGCGATGACGGTGGCCAGATAGCCGTAGGCTGCATAGTCGAACCATTCGACGAAGTTGCCCATGAAACTGGCACTGGCCGCGCGCCGCAAGGCCTTGCGCTCGGACGTCTGCTCACGGGCCTGTTCCAGGGTTGGGTTAAGGCTTGCGGTGCTCATTGCGCACCTCCGGGGGTGGAGGTGCGGTAATCGGGTTGGACCGTCGAGACGTGGGACATGACAAATACCCTCTATTGTTTTACTTGGCAGGGTTAAGGGTCAGTAAGTGCTGCGCGCTCTTCGACGCGCATGCGTTGTTTTTTTGAAGCCCGAATCAAAAATCCGTGGTGAATCAGCCGCTCTATACGGATCAGTAACGCTGCGATGAACACCAACCCTGTGGCGAGGGAGCGATGTTTTACTTGCGAATGATGTTGTGCTCTGGCCCGTACGGGAACCTGGTGATGTTTTCCCCGCCCTGCTCGTTGACGATCAGGATGTCGTGCTCACGATACCCGCCTGCACCCGGCAGACCTTCCGGCAGCATGATCATCGGTTCGATGGACACCACCATCCCCGGCTCAAGCACCGTGTCGATGTCTTCACGCAACTCCAGCCCGGCTTCGCGGCCGTAGTAATGGCTCAGCGTGCCGAACGAGTGCCCGTAACCGAAGGTGCGGTATTGCAGCAGGTCGTGCTCGAGGAAAATTTCGTTCAGTTGCAACGCGATATCGCAGCAGCGCATGCCTGGCTTGATCAGTTTCAGGCCGGCCTCATGCACCTTGACGTTGACCTCCCACAACCGCAGGTGCTCGTCGGAGCAGTGGTCCAGGAACAACGTACGTTCCAGTGCGGTGTAGTAACCGGCGATCATCGGGAAGCAATTGAGGCTGAGAATGTCGCCCTTGTTGACCTTGCGCGAGGTGACCGGGTTATGCGCGCCGTCGGTGTTGATGCCGGACTGGAACCAGGTCCAGGTGTCCATCAATTCCGAGTCCGGGAAGGTGCGGGCAATCTCGCGCACCATCGCCTGGGTGGCGTGCAGTGCCACTTCATATTCCGGAACCTGGTCGCGCAGTGCTTCGACGATGGCCGCGCCACCGATGTCCGCGACGCGAGCACCGTGACGGATGATCGCGTGTTCTTCAGCGGACTTGATCATGCGCATGCGCATGCACGGCGCGGCGATGTCCACCAGCTCGGCCTGCGGGTAGCGACTGGCGAGCTTGTCGCGGTTGAGCAGGTTCAGGTGATCGAACTCGATCCCGATGCGACCGGCCTTGGGCAGCGCTTGCTGAATAGCGACGAAGTAGTTGTCGCGCTGCCAGTCGGTGTAAACGATGTTCTCGGTGCCGACGGTCCGGCGCCATGGCTGGCCACCGTCGATGTTGGCGCTGATGGTCACCGCGCTGTCCTGGGTCACCACCAGCGCGTATTGACGGCCAAACGAGCAGTACAGGAAATCGCTGTAATAGTTGATGTTGTGGTACGAAGTGAAGACCGCCGCGTCAATATTATTTTGCGCCAGGTAAGCTCGCAGTTTGGTCTGACGGTTGGCGTATTCCTGAGCCGAGAACGTCGGGCTCACTTTTTCGCCGTTCTTGATCTGGATGGTTTTCGGCATTTGCATGTCATAGATCCTTGTCAGTGATTGAGCGACAGAGGGCGCCACTCTGGTGGGCCGCTGGAGATCATTCGAACAGATGCAAGGACTGGTTTTTTGCGCGAATCCGACCTGTAGTTGGTCAGATCCGCTGTAGTCGTGCGCACATGTTCAAGGGGGTGCGCGCGCCCCGCGTCAATCAGAGGCCGGTTTTCAACCCGTCGTCAGTCGTCGACTCCCGGTTGTCCGCACCCACCTTCCAATCTGACCAATCACGTCTATAACCAGTGTTGGCATGATTTGGATCAGGGTGTTTTCATCGATACCTGATTAAATTGATCGCTTGAAAAACAGCGGACAAGTGAATGTCCGCCAGGAGAATTTGCGCATGAAAATCTTGAAGATAGCTGCCAGCGATTCCGCCATCGATTGTTTCCAGACCTACAGGGAAGTCGTTCCGATCAGTCAAACCGACTACACCGACATCGCGGTTGCGGTGTTCTCGGTCGAAGACGTGATGGCAGGCGCTCTGGAATCGCTCCAGCGCACGGGTTTCGATATTCCGATTTTCCTTGCGACCTCCCCCGGCACCGGCAACCGCGCACGCGACGTCTATAAGCACCTGGAAAACGTACTGCTGCAGGTGAACGGCATTTTTGACCGCTCGCGCAACAACGTCGAATACCATGGCCACCAGCTCGAGACCGCCGCGAAGGCCTACGAAGAGAGCCTGCTGCCGCCGTTCTTCGACGCCGTCAAGCGCTACACCGAATCGGCGAACGTGACGTTCGCTTGCCCTGGCCACCAGGGCGGTCAGTTTTTCCGCAAACACCCGGCGGGTCGGCAGTTCTTCGACTTCTTTGGCGAAACGCTGTTTCGCGCCGACATGTGCAACGCTGACGTCAAGCTGGGCGATCTGCTGATCCATGAAGGCCCGGCGCTGCTGGCGCAGAAACATGCGGCCAAAGTATTCAACGCGGACAAGACCTACTTCGTACTCAACGGCACCTCGGCCTCCAACAAGGTGGTTACCAACGCACTGCTGACGCCTGGCGACCTGGTGCTGTTCGACCGCAACAACCACAAGTCCAACCACCAGGGTGCCTTGATCCAGGCAGGCGCTACGCCGGTGTACCTGGAAACCGCGCGCAACCCCTATGGCTTCATCGGCGGCATCGACGCCCACTGTTTTGAAGAAGAATACCTGCGCGAATTGATCGCTGAAGTGGCGCCGGACAAGGCCCAACAACCGCGTCCGTTCCGCCTGGCGATCATTCAACTCGGCACCTATGACGGCACTGTCTATAACGCCCGTCAGGTGGTCGATCGCATTGGCAAGTTGTGCGATTACATCCTGTTTGACTCGGCGTGGGTGGGCTACGAACAGTTCATCCCGATGATGAAAGACTGCTCGCCACTGCTGCTGGACCTGCACGCGGACGACCCGGGCATCTTCGTGACCCAATCGGTGCACAAGCAGCAGGCGGGGTTCTCCCAGGCTTCGCAGGTACACAAAAAAGACCGTCACATCAAAGGACAAGCCCGCTACTGCAACCATGCGCAATTGAACAATGCGTTCATGTCACAGGCGTCCACCAGTCCGTTCTATCCGATTTTTGCCTCACTGGACGTGAACGCGCGAATCCATTCGGGCCGCAGTGGCCTGAAGCTGTGGGATGACTGCGTGAAATTCGGCATCGACGCACGCAAGTTGATCCTGGAAGCCTGCACCATGGTCCGCCCATTTGTGCCCGCGACCATCGAAGGCCGTGCGTGGGAGGATTACCCCACTGAAGAAATCGCCAATGACCTGCGGTTTTTCGAGTTTCACCCAAAAGATCGCTGGCATGCCTTCCAGGGCTACGGGGAAAAGCAGTACTTCATCGACCCGTGCAAATTGCTGTTCACCACGCCCGGCATCGATCCGGTGGATGGCAGTTACACCGATTTCGGCATTCATGCCGGCATTCTCGCCAACTTCCTGCGCGAGAACGGCATCGTTCCGGAAAAGTGCGACCTGAACTCGATTCTGTTCCTGCTGACCCCGGCTGAAGACTGGGCAAAAATGACCCACCTCGCCGCGCAAATCGCGCGTTTCGAACGCTTCGTCAATGACAATGCTCCGATGAGCCGCGTATTGCCGGCCATCTATGCGCGTTACGAAGCGCGCTATCGCAACTACACCATTCGCCAGCTCTGCCAGGAGATGCACGACCTCTACCGCAATCACAATGTGCAGCAGTTGCAGAAACAGATGTTCCGCAAGGAACACTTCCCGAAAAAGGCCATGAACCCCCAGGCTGCGCAGTTCGAATTCATTAGGGGCAACATCGAGTTGGTGGCGCTGGCCGATGCCGATGGACGCATCGCCGCCGAAGGTGCGCTGCCCTACCCGCCGGGCGTGCTCTGCGTCGTGCCGGGGGAAATTTGGGGCGGCGCGGTGCTCAAGTACTTCCTGGCGCTGGAAGAAGGGATTAACGCGTTGCCAGGTTTTACCCCGGAACTTCAAGGCGTTTACTTGAAGGAAGTTGAAGGGCGTATCCGTGCGTATGGGTACGTGATCAAGAACTGACGCGAGTTAATGTGTGGCTAGGTCGCCTATTTAGTCGCGACCTGAGCCACATCACCCGCGCTCACCAACGCCTTGAGCGAGGTATCGAACTGCTTCAAGGCGTTCACTTGCAACTCGGTTTGCTGATCGATTTGCGCTGCAATCTCCGGCGCCGCTTTGCCGTGAACCCAAAGCGAAGGCATCTGCTTTTCCCGTGAGCCTTCGGCCTGGCCGATGTACTGCAGGTTCGAGTCATAGAACTTCGCCAGGAATCGCGCTTGCACCTGCGGGTTACGCTTGGACACCAGGCGGCTATACGAATCCAGCATCACCACCACGTCCGGATGAGCTTGCACGACCGCGTCCAGGCTGTCGTAGACCTTGACCGATGCGAACTCCTTCTGCAACGACTCCATCAACCAGTCAATCGCCATGGTCGGCTCGGAGCTTCTGACGAACGCGCTGCTGATACGCGAGTCGAGCTGAGGGTTCCTCGCGCCATTCACCGCGACCGCGTGGTACTGCTCCAGGTATTCGATCGTGTTGAGGGTGTTTTCGCTGTAAATCACCCCGACCGACCGGGCATGACGCAGATCGGCTGAGCTGTTCGCAACGGGAGGAAAGTGGCAGGAC
The DNA here is from genome assembly GCF_058145095.1 of Pseudomonas sp. MDV22-iso1. Lineage (NCBI taxonomy): Bacteria > Pseudomonadati > Pseudomonadota > Gammaproteobacteria > Pseudomonadales > Pseudomonadaceae > Pseudomonas > Pseudomonas sp. MDV22-iso1. Next base: position 20,631 of record NZ_JBYVMF010000014.1, on the reverse strand, counting down.
GGGCCGGCAGCGTAGACAGGTGCAGCGGCAGCGAGGCTGCCAGTGAGAATGGCGGCAATGGCCAGCAGGGAAGAGAGTCTCATCGCACAGGTTCCTTCAAAGGCGAGTTCGGTATGTGGTTATCTTCCTCTCTTGATGGAAATACTGAAGATGCATTTCTTGATGGTGGTTATCGATTAAACGAATGGTTGGGTGTCCGTGTATCAGCCAGGACCCTGTAGCAGCTGGCGAAGCCCATGGTGAGGGGATTTAGCGAAACGTCGCACCGTCCCGTTGGGTCGCGGAGCGGCCCTGAAATCTCTACGACTGCTGCGCAGCCGAACGGGGATAAATCCCCTCACCACGGGCTTCGCCAGATTCTACAAAGTCGGGTTAACCGCTCGGGTCGAGGGGAGATCGAAAAGTCTCTTCACCATCGGCACGCACGCCAGTTGCAGCCCCGACGGTGACTGGTAAATCGCTACCTGCTCTCCCACGTAGCCGCATCGCCGGTAGAAGTCAGCCGCGTTCAACGTAGCGTCCAGGATGACGTCATCCAGCCCTAACTCCCGAGCCAGGGACTCCAGGAAATCAAGCATCCGCTTGCCAATGCCCTGCTGCATGAACCCCGGAAGCACAAAGATCGCGCCGATTTCCTTGTGCTTCAGGTCAAGCATTCCCGTTGCTACCGGCTCGCCCTCGATGCACCCCAGATAGAAGTGCTTTTCCATCAGGTCGCAATAGCCGTCCTCGGCCTTCCCGGCTGTCCAGGCCTGCATTTGTTCCGGGGTATACGCGCCGATGCATTGATGCCGTATCGCTTTGAGGCGAATGTCGAAGGCTGTCCCGCAGTCGTCGTACCGGGCTCGTTTGATGTCCAACATTTCGATCTCCATCAGCCAGTGGCGGACGGCGCATTAAAAAGCCCCGTCCATTTCTGGCGGGGCCTTTGGGTTACTACGTCAGGTAACAAGCACGCGTGAACTCATGGTCCGTCAGAGGCAGTCATGGAAGTGCACATCATGTTCATGCTGAGTGTGTCGTTCATGGTTCGATAGTGTTGTTTGGCGCGCTGGATTGTCAATCCTGCAACACCGGGACAGGCTCGGCGCGGCTGGACGCCGCGTCATCCAGAATCGCGTCCAGGGTGGCGAGGAACAGGTCGTGGCTCAGAATCCCGGTGCAGACTGTCGACAGCACTTCATTCCCGGCCTCGTCCTTGATCACCACCAACTCACTCCACACACTCAAATCCACGGTGCGCAAACTCGACATTGGCACCTTGCGACCCTGCACCTCCAGGAACTCGCGCGTCATCAAGATTGGCTGCGTTTCCACATCAAGGAAATTGCCTTTCATGCGCTTGCCCCATACCGCACTGCTCGGTACGTACTTGAAAGTCACCACCCCGCCGCCTTCCAGGGTCTGCATGACGGCAGGGAGGCGTTCGCGCACATGCAGCTCACGCACCCGCTGCTGGAAGTCTAGAAAACCCTTGAGGGAATGAATGACCCGGTGAAACGGCTCGTTTGCATTGCGCCGGTACGCCAGGTTGGTGATCAGGCCGCTGATCGCCGCCTGCCCGGAGCTGAAGAGATAAAGGTCTTCGATCTGAACAAAAGGAACGTAGTCCTTCTTCGCACCGATGATGTGCGCGATGCCCTGTTCGTAGATTTCATAGCTGCCCTGACGTAAGCGCTTTTGCCAGACAAACAGGCCAAAAAGGCCCGCGGCGATCACCGCCAGGAATGCGCTGGCGAAATACATCATCATTTGCGGGCTGGAAAAATCCAGGTGGGTGCCGCGGCTGGAGGTCACACTCACAGGTCCGGAACTGCCTGCAGGCAGAATCGTGCTCAGGTACAGCACGAAACACGCCATGCCCAGCATGACAAGACCGACGACCAGGATGAAAATCGGGAAACCCTTGCCATGGCGGAAGGACGCTATTAACGCACCGGTGGCCGGTGTAGACGCAGATGAGGATTGCTGCATGAGGTTCTTGCTTCCTTGTAAGAGAGAGTCGAGACGCGCCGCCATCCAGGCTGGCTTCGCCGATGAACGCGGCGTCTATTGGGGTGTTGTCTGACTGAAGTCCAGTCATGCCGGGGTGGGCACTGTTTTGAGTAGGGTGGACCGTATTCGTTCATAACGGGGTACCGATCGACGCAGCAGAGGCCCTCTCCCTCGCGAGAGAGGGCCCGGCCGTCAGTCGTTAAGGATGTCCCGATCCTTGGTTTCCGGCAGGAAGAACGTGCCCAGAATGGCCGTCATCACGGCGATGACAATCGGGTACCACAACCCGTAGTAGATATCCCCCGTCGCCGCGACCATGGCGAACGCCACCGTGGGCAGGAAGCCGCCGAACCAGCCGTTGCCGATGTGATACGGCAGCGACATCGAGGTATAGCGGATGCGCGTCGGGAACAGCTCCACCAGCCAGGCGGCGATCGGGCCGTACACCATTGTCACGTAGATCACCAGGATGGTCAGGAGCAGCAGCACCATCGGGTAGTTGGTTTTCGCCGGATCGGCTTTCTCTGGATAACCGGCTTCCTTGAGTGCCGCGCCTAACGTGGCCGTGAACGCATCGTTGCGGGTCTTGAAGTCCGCAGCCGGCATGCTGGCGCCATCGAAGCTGGGGATCACCTTGTCGCCGATGCGCACTTGCGCGACCGTTCCTGGCTCAGCCTTCTCGTTTTTGTACGGGATGGCTCGTTTCGCCAGCAAGGTCTTGGCGAGGTCGCAGGAGCTGGTGAATTTGGCCTCGCCCACCGGGTCGAACTGGAATGAGCATTGGTCGGGGTCGGCGATCACCGTGACGGGGTTTCTTTCCTGCGCGACGAACACGTCGGGGTTACCGTATTGGGTCAACGCATGGAAGATCGGAAAGTAGGTCAACGCCGCCAGAATACAGCCAGCCATGATGATCCCCTTGCGGCCGATGCGATCGGACAGGCTGCCGAAGATCACGAAGAACGGCGTGCCAATCAACAGCGAACCCGCGATCAACAGGTTAGCGGTCTGCGCATCGATTTTCAGCGTCTGCAGCAGGAAGAACAGCGCATAGAACTGCCCGGTGTACCAGACCACTGCCTGCCCCGCCGTGCCGCCGAGCAATGCCATGATCACGATCTTGAGGTTGTCCCAGCGTGCGAAGGACTCGGTCAGCGGTGCCTTGGAGGCTTTGCCTTCGGCCTTCATTTTCAGGAACACCGGCGACTCGCTGAGTTGCAGGCGGATGTACACCGAGACGATCAACAGCAGGATCGACAGCAGGAACGGAATCCGCCAGCCCCAGGCCTCGAACGCTTCGTTGCCGAGTACGGTCCGGCAGGCGAGGATCACCAGCAGCGACAGAAACAGGCCAAGTGTCGCGGTGGTTTGAATCCAGGAAGTGAAATAGCCTCGTTTACCTTTCGGTGCATGTTCGGCCACATATGTCGCCGCACCGCCGTATTCCCCGCCCAACGCCAGGCCTTGCAGCAGCCGCAAGGTGATCAGGATGATTGGCGCCGCGACCCCGATGGTCGCGTATCCCGGCAGGAACCCGACGATGGCCGTGGAGATACCCATGATCACAATCGTGATCAGAAAGGTGTGTTTGCGCCCGATCATGTCCCCCAGCCGACCGAACACGATCGCACCGAAGGGCCTGACGGCGAACCCCGCCGCGAACGCCAGCAGCGCGAAGATGAAAGCCGTTGTCTCGTTGACCCCGGCAAAAAAGTGCTTCGCGATGATCGCGGCCAGTGAGCCATACAGGTAAAAATCGTACCACTCGAACACCGTGCCAAGGGAAGAGGCAAAGATAACCTTGCGCTCCTCCTTGGTGATGCTGTGCTTGGGCGCACTGCCCGTGGTGGTGTTGTCGATTGCGGCCATGAGTGTTCTCCGTCTATCTCTTGTTGTAGGCCGGAGTACCTCACTACCCTCGCCGCACCCAGGCCCTGGGGCTGATGTCATCGGATTACGGACTGCGTAAAGCAAGCGAACAGGCTGACGGCCTCGCATCGCTGCAAGGTTTCCTAAGCATAATCAGCTTCGCGCAGTTATCCACTCGACATCGCGTTAAAACCGGGCTCCACCGCCTGCCCGCACGCCCCCACTTGCGGCACCAGGCTGATATCGACACGCCGATTGGCCGCACGGCCCGGCTCGGTGTCATTGCTGGCGATCGGTTGGCTCGCCGCGAGCCCTTGCACCGCAAAGCAGCTATCGGGGATGTCGCTCATGGTTTGCATCCAGCCCCGTACGGCAGATGCACGCGCATGGGACAACTGCAGATTGTTTTCAGCGCTGCCCTTGGCATCGGAATGCCCGGTGATCACGATCAGCCAGCCGGGCTGGGCCTTGATGTCGACCAGGGCGCTGATCAATACCTTGGTCGAGTCAGGGTTGAACTCGGCGCTGCCCGCCTTGAACAGCGAGAGGCTGTTCAGACGCACCGGCGTGGGAACGGTTTGCTCCGGCTTAAACAGGCTGATGAGACCGGGCGAGCCCTCCTTGTTCGCGCCCGAGGTCTGCCACCACAGTCCACTTGCCAAGAGGATCGAGGCCGCCCCGGCACACAGACAAATCACGAGGCGACGCTTCGAAGATTTCATCTCGGGCATCGGGGTCGCTGGCACAACGACAACGGGCATCAACAATGCCGGACTCGACCCTCTCGTCGGCAACGGCGTCATGACGCCCGATACGGGGTGTCCCTGCATCCGTAATATCAGGGCTTCGATCTGTTGGCGCAGCGCCTGTAACGCAACCAAAGGGGCGTGCACCTGATGATCCAGGCGCTGGTGCAACCGCTGCAGCTCAGTGCCCAGTTGGAGGAGCGCAGGCAGGCTTCGCCCATCGATCTCCAGGCTGCGCAACAACCACTGCAGTTGCGCGATGAGCCAGGCCAGGATATCCAGGCGCACGGACGGCACCGGCGGCCATAGGGTCGACCATTCGCAGGCCAGCGCTTCTATCAGCGACGCCCCCTGGGCCATGCCTTCAAGACCATAGCGATGACTGCGCGCGAGCGCGAAGGACGCGGCTGTTTGCAGGTCGCCGCCGTTCTGCTGGAACAGCGTCAGGCACAGCTGCTCGACCCTCGCCCAGTCCACGTCCGGACACGCCGGATGGTTCAACTTGGCCAACTCATCGCGCAGTGCCCCAAACTCGGCGGAGCCGCGTGGATCACCGCCGACCCGAATACGCATTTCAAACAACACCGTCATACAGCTTCCCTTCCGTTACAGGTTCACGATTGTGGGACCCAGCTCTGGCGCTTCAAGTGGCGCACCAGAACCTTGCCCTCGGCGCCCAGCGTGGTGCCGAAGGTTACCCGCTGACCGCCCTTGAGCTGCACGTCCAGCGCGTATTCCAGATGACCCGGCTGAAGCTGCGGCAGCAGTTCAATGTCCACTGAAACCAGGCGAGGTTCATAACGGATGAGGGTGTCCGCCAGGGTCTTCATCAGCCCATGTGCCGCAGCGGGTAACCCCTGAAGAATGTGGCCCATATCCGGGAGTCCGTAATCCGGCAGGTGGTCCAGCGCACCTGCCCGGCTATTGAGGATGCGTTGCAGATTGTCCAGCACCGACAGCGTGTATTGATCCTCTTCGGCGACTTGATGCAGGTCCAGCTCCCCATCGAAGTTCTGCAGCAAGGTTTCGTAGAGTGAAGGATTGAGCGGGGTCATCGGCTACTCCCTGGCCAGCGGTCGCAAGGTCAATCGGTTGTCACCCAATTCGATGACCCGCGCGAGATCGGGGTCCAGCTCCTCTCGGGCCAGGGTCACGCGCCACGTATTCATCTGGTTATCGGGGTGGCGAAACAAAGCGACCACCGAGACGAAACGCGTGTCTTTGTCCAGGGGCACACTGAGCTGCGCTCCCTCCCCCGGCTTGACGACCACGGCCCGTTTGTCCAGCAGATCCGCGCTGAGCACCCGGTCGTCATGACTCAGCAAATTGTCATAGGAGGCCTTTTCCACGGCCTTCCCGTCACGCAACTGATACACGCGCACCAAGGTCGGTACCGACAGCGCGTTCATGTCCGTCGCGTCAGTATTGATCGCGGCTCGCCCGCTGAAATCGAGGTGCAAGGTCGTGACCTGCTTGTAGAAAATCGCTCTGGCGGTGGACGTGCTGGCATCCGAGACGGTTTGGGTCACACCACAAGCACCGAGCCATGTGCCAATAACAGCCAGTACCACGAGGTTAAAAACGGTACGCGACATGGTGTGTTTCCCTGTTGTGTGGATTATCTCGAAGACCTTGGTATCGGCCCAGATTGATCGTGACGGTGTCGTGCTCGGCGCCGGTTCGGGTTGCGCAGCCCAGTCCCAATACCGCGGTCATTCCGAGCTGTACCGATGCTCGCCCCAACCTCGGATGCGGCAGGCTGCTGACTGGCAGCGACAGGCGCAACTTGGCGGTGCAGCGCCAGCCCAGATAGACACGCAGCAGGACCAGCAGATCGGCGTGCAACTGCCCACCTGGCAACCATCCAGACGCCTCGTCCGGATCGTGGGTGAACAACGACAGCAGCAGCTGGCTGTTGGCGTCGTGCCCGACACTGCCCAGCGGCGTGCCTTGGGACAGACTCACCGGACGGAGCGTGGAAAGACTGGCTGGCTGAGCCAGCGAAATCCTCTGCGGCCAATGGGCCGTCACCTTCGCTTGAGTGGCGGGTGCCAACAGCGTCACCAGCGCAATAATGCCTTCGGCGTTACGGGTGGGCAGGCGCATCACACTCAGCAGCGCCAGAAAACGCGATACAGGCGTTGCGATCTGCTTGGCGGTGCCGGGAATACCAAGGCCGATCAAGCCCAGAAGGCATTGCGATGTCGCATCGGCGCCCCCTTTTTCGAAGGCGGCCGGGTACGAGTACTTGCGCCAGATCCGATAGAACTGGGTGAAGATCCGATGGTTGAAAATATCGAGGAACGCCTCCAGTGCCTCATGACCTTCGCGACGCTGGGCGATGTCGTCCAGGAACGTCGTCGGTAACGGCGAGTCCACACCGTATAGCCCAAGCAGGCGCGTGCGTACCGTGGCCGGACGCTGGGGATGGTTCACGTCGGTTTCGATACCCTTGAGTTCACCGGCGGGAAAACCCATCCCCGGGTCGGGTCGGAAACGCACCGGGTCGTCCGCCGGGTGAGTGGTACTGCCCAGTGGCGGGTGATCGGGTAATGCCTGTTCCAGCAACTGACAGAAGCGATACACATTGGCCTCAGCCACCCGCCCCTCCAGCGCCTCGAGTAATCCGCTGGCGTTTAGCCGGGAATACGCTGACTGTGATTCTCGTTCCATCGCAGGGATTTTCCGGAAGGTTGAAGGATGAGAGTGAGTTGGTTGTACAGATGAATGTCGGCGTACAAACCAAAGAAGCGATTGAGCATTTCGCCAAACAGGCTGATGTCGCCCTCGCCGGAAAAGCCATGGGCATCGAGCGTGACTTCTATGTCCACCCCACGCAGCAAAAAGCCTTTTTCAAAGCGCTGCACCACGTGGTGCTTGACCTCGACGATGGCTGCCAGGCGGCGGCGATTGAGCTCACTGTCCGTCCAGTCGTACAGCGCCAGCGTGCCTCGCAGCACTTCGGCGTTGTCGAGCATCGGCAGGAAATTCGACCCCAGGTGGCTGAGTACTCGCCAATGAAAACGGTCGTGATTGGGCGGGTAGCACGGCAAAGTAGGCGCGCACAGATTGCGCACCCGCAAACCGATCTGCGAGGACTGCACCAGCGTGTCCAGCAATGTGCTTTGCAAGGCCTTGCGCGGAAGCTGGCCGTGGGTGCCGGTGAGGCGCAGCGACAGGCTTTCCTTGCCGTCCAGTCGATCCTTGTCAAAACCCTCGCCTCCCAGAATCAGCCAGGTGTCATGCAGGCCGTTGGCTCCCCGCTTCAGCCGCGTATGGAAGTACCGCTCCGGTGCGTCGTCACGCAACATTCCGCCTTTGTGGCGAAAACTGCTGAAGGGCACATAGTCCTGCCGCTCGGCATCCCTGGATGAGGTCACTCGATCCACTGAATAGATTTCGGTATGACCGTCCTGCAGTCGCATGGGTCTGAGCAGGTAGTCGGTTTGCAGGGGTGCCAGGGCCATCGGGTCGGCTTCCAGCGCGAACAGATTGATCACCGGCACAGTATTCAGCCGCAGATGTTCTGCGCTGAGATTGAAGGTATGAGGCCACGGCTCGCCCAGCACCACGTCCAGTTCAAACCAGGCGGTTCCCGGAACAATCGTCAGATGTTCCAGCCCACAGAGGGTCACGAACATGAACTTCTCGCGGAAGGTGAAATACTCCAGCAGCAGTTGGTAACCACTGAAAGCGCTCTCCCCCTTTGGCCACAAGCGATCCTCATCGGCAAACCCCTTGGGCGAAAAATGACCTTTGAGTGGCTGACGATCCAGCTGCCCCGGCCAGCGCACGAACAACGCCTGGGTGTTGAGGGTCAACGCCTGATGCAGCGCACTCGCCAACGGGGCATCGGCGTTCAGGTACAGCGGCAGGCGACTCAGGTCGATCTCACTCCAGTCGGTCAACGCGCCGCAGGTAAAACGCAGGCGCAACAACGAACGGCCATCGGGCTCGTAAGCCTGCCGCACGGACGCAAGCGCGAGTGGTTGCAGTATCAGGTCCTGGGTGGTGGTGTAGCGGCATCGGGTACGCCGGGGCCCGATGGGTTGCGACAGCACTTCAAAGCCTGTCGCGATCCGTTCGCTGCGTTTCATTTGTGCGAGTTCCGGGGCCAGCTCAACGATGGACAGCGACGGAATGGTGCGCAGGTAATGCGGCCAAAGCAGGCTGACCAGACCTTCAGTCAACTCGGGCAGGTCATCGTCGAGTTTTTCGCGCAACCGTCCCATCAAGAAAGCGAAGCCCTCGAACAGACGTTCCACATAAGGGTCGCGTGCGCCTGACCTGTCCAGATTCAACTGCGCGGCCCGGTCCGGGAACGCTTCAGCGAACTCCTGACCGGCCTCACGCAGGTAGCGCATTTCGGCATCGAAGTAACGCAGTGTCAGATTGTCCATGCTCAAAGAAATCATCCTGATGAAAGAGAGTTAACCGCAGAGCACTGCAGCGCGTACCGGATCAATCGCCACCAGCGCCGCGAGCAGCGACTCCGTGCGCCGGCCCAGTGTGGTTTTGTCGGCATGATTGCGCTGCGCTTTGAGGCGCAACAGCTTGAGCAGGCGCGCCTTGACTTCGAAATTGAGCTCGGGCTCCCAGTCGGCCAGCGCCTGGCGATCAGCCGTGACCTCCAGTTCGCCCAGCAGATGGATGGCCAGATCGCTCTTGCCACACTGCTCGGCCACCCGAGCCATCAACAGGCGCAATAACCACCGCTGCCGTCCGGTCTGCATGCCAGGGCGCGCGGCCAGCCAGGCCAGCGCGTGTTCCACCCCGTCGCTGTCTGCCTGAGCCAATGCCTCACCCTCCAGCGACAGCACATCTGCATCCGCACTCGCGGGAGCAACTGCCGGTGCAGGCAACCACTGCTGGGGACGATTGCCGCTAACGTGCTGCACGATCCATTCCCGGGTGGTCTGGTCGGCGAAAGGCGTACCGTCACTCCAGCTCAACTCCTCCAGACCCGGCAGGCGCTCCAGGAACATGCCCAGATCCCGCTTGGCAATATCGGCCCAACTGTCCTGCGGCGCCGGCTGTTTGCTCAGCGCCTGGCACAGGTACCACTGCAGGTCCAGCCAGAAATGGTTCACGCTTTCGGCGTAGATTCGTTCGACCTGATCAAGCAATTCATTCCAGCTCTGTTGCAGGTACAGTCGCTTGAGTTGTGCCCGGTATTCGCCACGGGGCGCCGTCAGGCGCGTCATCCCGGTAGCGTCCTGGGGCGGCACCTGATGCACGGTGTCCCAGCGCAGGCTCTTCATCAAACGATGGGCCGCCAGCCAACCTTGTGGCTGCTCGCGAAGGTAACCGGACAAGGCCCTACCACTGTCCAGCAGATCCCTTCCGGATTTGATGGCCGTAGCGCTCGTCGCAGTCGCTTGCGCGTTCGACTCATGGCTGGCCGTGTTTTGCGGAACCAGCGCATCCACGCCGCCCGACTGCGCCAGTCGGGCGGACAACGCACCGTACAGTGCACCGAGTTCCGGACGTTGATCCTCCGGCCAGGCCAGCAGACCGCGCTCCAGCCAGGCGAGTGCGGCCACCGTGCGTTCTGCCTCGTCCTTCACGACTTCCGGGTACAGCGAAAGGCTGTCCAGCACCTTGCCGCTGGTCAGCCATTCCAGAGCCATCTTGCGACTGTTCGGTCGCGCAGGCAGTACGTCGCTGGTGTAGCGCTCTATCAGGGCAGCCAACAAACTCAGACCATCGCTTAAACCGGTCTCACCGTCCTTCTGCAAGCGTGCCCACAAATAGTAAGTGGCCACGCGCAGGTCCTTGCAACGCCGAGTCAGAAGCTTGCGCGCCAGCAGCACCACTTGATCAATGTCGGCGCCAGACAGCTTGTTGACCTCTTCACGCACCAGCTGGAAGTCATCGTCGTACCCCGGATCCTCCCCGACAGCCGAGCTGTCACTGATGGGTTCCAGCCAGGATGCCCAGCGATTCGACTGTTCTTGAGCAAGTGACAGGGCATCGCGTTCACCCAGGCATCGGGCTATCAATGTGCGCAAACTCATCCGGCCCTCCCGTTTTTCGCCGAAGGCTCTGTGGCACTGCCCTCGCTGAGAAATATCTGCTGCGGCAAGGTGAAGTCCCGTAGCTTGAGCAACGCCAACGGTCCGGCGCCCAGTTCGGTGCGCAGGTGCCAGGTCAGGTCCAATCCATCGGGGGCTTTAAGGCGCACACGGTAGTGGCTATCGCTGTCGTTCAGGGGCGTGACCTGGGCTTGTTCCAGCAGACGGATCAACCCCCAACTGCCCTCGTAATCGGCGAACAGGCGCTCGTTGGCGTGCACGCTGATCCAGGTCAGGCTCGTGCCGGGATGGTCGCTGAAGCCCGGCCAACTGAAACGCTGCCAGCTTTCCTTCTGATTGAAGTACTGATGTGTTTCGCCGTTCAACATGAAGGTGGTTTGCACCACGTCGCGAACGGGTTTGCCCCGCAGTTCGAAGCTCAGGCCCATGCCGCCGTCGGTGTAGAGGACGTCGGCAAGGTGGCTGAGCTGATTGATCGCGTCCAGGAACTGCGGGTTGAAACGCAGCCCCTGACTGTGCCGGGAATCGGCCACCCATCGACTGCCTTCCTTGCGCAAAACACCGCCCAGTTGTTGCTGCAAAAACTGTTCGATGCGCCCCGAATCGGCGCGGATCATCTGGCCCAGCATTGGCAAGGAGACATCGCTGGTGGTGACTGCAAAGGGATAACGACCGGCGAAGGCGCTGTGCCAGTCACGGACGATCGCACGCTGCCACTGGCTGTTGAGGCTCGCCGCCGAGGGTTGCAAGACCCGTTGCCACGCCTGCTCCAATGGCTGTACGAACAGCGTCTGACCGACCCCGTCCCACTGCGCACCGAGGCTGGCGGCGACCAGGCTGCCATAGGACTGGGTGTCGGTGAGGTCAACGTTTTGACCCTGAAACACCGTTTGCGCCAGGGCCTGGGTCATGGCCTGCGGATCGGTTGCGGTGCTCACTTGCTGCAGCTTCAAACGCACCCGCGTCACCCGATTGAGAAACGCCTGCAGGCTCAACTGCTCGCTGCTGCCGTCGACCTCTTTGCCGAGCAGCGCCAGCAGCGGCCCGAAGGTGGCGTCCAGCGGGCTGGTTGCGCCAGGCATTGACTGCTCGATCTGCGGCACCTTGTCCTGGGCGACCCATTGCTGCGCGGACTTGATCAACGACTCGGCCAGCGCCGGCCCCCGGATGCCCGCCTGGCCCTGAACAGCCAAGGTATTCATCAGGGCAATCAGCGGCGATTGGCGGACATCGCTCATCAGCGCCAGTTGATCGATCACATCGCCCAGGCTGTCGGCCGGCTGCCACCGCAGGCTGTTGAGAAAATCCAGCCAGGCGCTGGCGTAATCCTGAAAGTAACGTTCGGTCAGGCGCGCCTTGAGCACGTCGGGGGTCAGTTCGCTGGCGAGGTCGCGGTGGTTGTCGCTGAGCACCCAATCGATTTCCTCACGACGCGCCTCGGCAATGGCGTCGATGGCCTGACGCACCTGCCCTTCCCAGGCCTGACGGGTAAACACCCCCGGAACACTGGCCCGGCTGGTGAACAGCGCTTGGGCGTCCGTGTCACCGACCATCTGCGGCAGAGTCATGTCCGGGTAGTGATTGGCGGTTGATTCAAGAACCTTCTGGTACAGGTGAGTCCCGGCGTTGCGTTGGCCCAGCTGTCCGAGCAACACCCGCCGGGCCTGCGCCACCAACGTCGGATCGGCTTCGATGCGCCAGGCTGGATGCGCGGGCAACTGCTCTGCGTAAAACTGCCACAGGGTCGGGGACAGGCCTCGCCACAGGCCTGGGGAAACTCCGGAACGCAGGGGTTCGGCGTCGTTGAGGGTTTTCGCGAGGAAGACCGCTTCGGCTTTTTCCGGACGCGCCATCATCAGGTAGGCCTTGAGTTGATCGTAGGCATCACGGGCACGATCGGCGCGCTCGGGACTGTCCGGCGGCAGCTTGATCAGCGCGTTGAGCTGGCGCTGCAAATTGGCTGCGGCCGGGTCGCGCAGCAAGCGATTATTGGCCTCGACATACGCCGGCCATAAGGCCTTGAGCAGGTCTTGATTAGGGTTCAGGCCAAAGCGCTGATACCAGGGCGTACCGTGCTCGGCGCGGTAATCCAGACGAGCCAGCTCGCGCATCAGCTCATTGAGTGCGCGCAGTTGCGCGTCGCCTTGTTCTGACTGCTGCAACGCAGCGAGCGAGCTGTGTACCTGAGCAATCTGCGCGCGATTGCTGATGAAGGACAACAGCAGCCCCGCGCCCCACATCAACGCCAGACCAAGCACCAGCGCATAACCGATTCGCGAGGCAGGCCAGCCCTGGCGACGAGGGTGGGTCGATGTATCACCCAGCACGCCCTGCCAGGCCGGATCGACGGGCCAATAGTGCTTGCCGGGGTTTTCAGCCTGGGGCATCGGCAAGCTGAACCACAGCCCGCGCAACGGCACACCACGGGCGAACGCACCCAACATAGGCGCAAGCGCCTGACGCCAGCGCGGGATGCCCTCAACCTGCAGATCGCGGGACAGGCGCAGCAGGAAGTCATGGTTCATCTGACTGTGCATCTGCCCCAGGCCTGCACGGCGCAGGGGATCGACCAATGCATCGAGGCGGGTTTCCAGCTCGATCGAAGTGACGCGTCCTGGCAACAGGCAACCGACGGGTTGGGTCTGGCGGGCGGTCTGTAGCCATGGGGTTTCGCACACTTGCCAGAGGTGCAGCGGGAGCTGCCAGCGCACGTCACGAGCCAGGTGTTGCAGATGGCGTATGCCGTTGCCCATGGCGATGGCGTCGGTGGTTTGGCTGGTGTTCAAGGCCCAGATGACGCCGTCGAGTGACCGCCAGCGAGTGAGGCTTTGGCATTGTTTTAGGACCCCATTGTCGAGTGGATCCTTCACGCTACCGCCCCACAGCAGGACGGCGTTTTGGCCTTCGAGCCAGTGGGTTTGGGTGAGGCCGGGGGCAATGGCGGTGATCTGCTCGGGTTCGCCGACGATGAGGAGGATGCGGGTTTTTTGGCGCCAGAGGGGGCCGTGGTTTTTGCGTAGGTATTTGCGCAGTTCGAAGTACGTAAAAGTAGATTTTTTTGGCAACGACGAAGGTGCATCGGGCTGAGGATAGACCTTATCTGCCAGTCCCTGCTCGCGATGGTTTTGCCATTTGAGATGCATCAATATACGCGGCGCCAGATACACCAGACATGCGATGCCGGTAATGAGTAAAAGCACCGTTAACTTGTGGTGGTTCTCCAACAGTCCTACTCGTTCACCATACCTCCATATCATCCACACCAATGCCGCTATCAGTGCAATGATCCACACCGAAATACCCGCACGGCGCCAAGCATTACTCCCTGTGTTCATACCAACTCTCCCGTACCGACAGTGCCGATCCAATGCGTTGAATTTTCCTTTGCCAGTACCATCAGAGGCTGATGCCTATGACGAACCACTTCTACCCCGAGTGCCAACATCAGCCAATGACCAAGCGGCCCCGCCAAGCCGCACAGAGACTCCTGAATCCATTGCTGCTCCGCCTTCAGCGAAACACCGCAAGCACCGCTGCCCGTAATGATTTTGCCAACCAGTGCGAGCCAGTCGGCACGATCAGCCAGCAGACCAGTCGCCCGACAAGCACTTGATTGGGCTTTCAGAAACAGCGGCAACTCACTCTTCAGCGAGTCGATGTTCAACGGCATTGGACGAAAAAGACACGCCATCACTGGCAATTTCCAGGCAGGCGCCAATCGGTCCGGGCACAACAGCATTGCCGCCAGCCCATCGGAATACATTGCCTCGCCATGTACCTGTACAACGATGATCAACTCAAAGGCTGGGCTGGCCGTCTTGATCTTTTCGTCCAGCCAGTCATACGATAATTCCTCCGCAAGGGTCACCACCCCTGGCTGTACCTGATGTGCGAAGCTGGCCCAGTTCCGCCGCCAAACATCGCGCAACGATTCGTAACTCCTTGGGTCGACATCACTCAATAAGGTGACACGCAATTCCTGCTCAGCGGACATGGTCTGCAATACAGGTTTAAGAGCAGCGAGCAACAACTGAAGCCCTGCCTGCGCACGATCCTCCTTCTGCGCGGGCAACGCCGCAACGCGCCGCGCCTCTCCTGTACGAATGGGTGAATGGACCGGGGGGCGAGTGAGCACGCTGGCGCAAATATCGTCCGGAAGCAGCACACAGCTGGCATGTACAGCCAGATAACGATGCGCCCACTCCGCCCAGGCCTGCTGGATCGATTGAACCTCATCCTCAAAAAAACGGTGATGATTCACAGCTCCACCATGACTGTATGCACGTGCACCGAAGGCCAATACCCAGACAAGTATCGGCGAGACAGAAAGTGCCCAAATATTCAGTGCTTGCAATTGCGGCACCTGCTCGGAGGCATAAAGCAAGAACAGCAGCACGCTGGCAAACACTGCTACAGCTCCCGCCAATACCCAACGGCCCACCATGGGTGGTACTGGAGCTTCCACCATAGGGGGTAACTGACGATCCCACCCCATGGCTCAGCCCACCACGAAATCGGTAGCGCTCGAAATCATCCGGCAGCCACATTCACTGCGACAACCATCGACCACTAACGCACGACCATTTTCGGACCAGTCTTCGCAACCCTCCACAATGGCATTGACCCCATGGCCAGGTATCGGGCAACGGACTTCATCGCCCACAAGTGCCACCGGTTTACCATGCGCATACGTCGTAGATGAGGCCGATATCACGACTCCGTCGTGGGTGGTGCTATCGCCGAGCGAAACAAATCCCTGAGACATGATGTTTATTTCTCTTTTGTTTTTGAAAATGGTTTTTACATCTGTATTTTCTTACTCGGTCATCGTTCATTCTTCGCGGTTTCTAACAGCTGTCGCCGGAACATTATCGGCCGCTTACCCAACGCATCCCGGCTTGTAATTGGGGTATTGAAATCCATCACCAGGGAAGTCTTGATGCACTTACCTTGTGAAAGCCGAGCCCTTGTAAAACTAGATGGCTGGTATTTGTCCGTGAAGTGATGGCGAATTCCCAGCAATCGACCTGCTTTAGGGTTGCTGTAGGCAGGGAAAAACCGGGCCCGGTTTTCCGCGTTCAAGGAGCTGATGAGGCGCTCTCGTGATTGCTCGGCTAGCCGTTTGTCGTTCGGACTAAGAGCGCACCCAGAAGGAAAAACAGGCCTCATTTATTGCTCTCCGAAGCAATGCGAATGGATTGCAGTTTGCGAAAATTGGGGACTGAGCGACCATCAGCCGCACTGCTGCCATCGGGGTAGGTGAACTTAATAAAACTACCGATTTTATGTACCTTCGTTCCTTCCGAACGAACCAGAAAACTGGAGTGTAAGATAGGTTCGAAATGCACACGTCGTGCTTGTAATGCCTGATACATAAGATAGATATCGCCTTCGCCGACCAAGCTAATCCGCTTTCTATAACCGCCTAGGAAGACCTCACTTATCCATGGGTAGTAGTCTTCCTTGATTGTTAAATCTCCATCAATTTCAATATCAGCCCCCCCTCTTGGCGAATTGTTGTGATCGAAGATCACCACCACGCCGCCGCCAGCGCCGTATGTCACGTTCTCGCCAAAGCGTGTGGGATCGTCATAGATCACGCCAAAGGTCACATTACTTAATCGCCAGCGACACACCCCGCCTCCATCCACCGCCAGCTTCGCTTCGTACAGATCGCTCTGGCCCTGACGCACTGGTTGTATATCGACACTCTGGTGTCCGTCGCGCTGATAAGGCCTGCCACTGGCGGTGTAATCGGTGAACGTGCAAAGGGTTGATCGGTACATCACCTGCATGGTTTCCGCTGTGAGTTCCTTTGGCACCTTTACCGTCACGGTGATCTGTTCGCTGTCCGGGGGCGGTGCCAGGCTGTAATCCTTCGCGCAGCCGCTCAGGATGAAAAACAGAGTGATAAATGCGGCAGGTAGAGTTGGCCTCATTGTTTGCCCTCCGCAGCGAAACGGATGGCCTGCAGTTTGCGGAAGTCGGGTGTAGCCCGGGCGACGGTCTCGACGCTTCCATCAGGGTAAATAAACGTCGCATAATTACCCTTTTTCTTAACCTTGGGCCCTGCCGATCTGACAAGAAAACTTCGGTGCAGTATGGGCTCGAAGTGCACTTTTCGAGCGCGTATGGCTTGGTAACTAAAGTAGTAGCTTCTACTTTCGCTCAACAAGCTAATGTCTCTTTTATATGCTCCGATAAATGTCTCACCCAGCCAAGGGTAATAGTCCTTCTTGATTATTGGATCTCCATCAAGCTCTATTCCGGTCTGACCGCGTGGCGAATTATTGTGATCGAATACGACTACGACTCCACCACCAGCGCCGTATGTCACGTTCTCGCCAAAGTGCGTGGGATTTTCATAGATTACGCCAAAGGTCACATTACTTAATCGCCAGCGACACACCCCGCCTCCATCCACCGCCAGCTTCGCTTCGTACAGATCGCTCTGGCCCTGACGCACTGGTTGTATATCGACACTCTGGTGTCCGTCGCGCTGATAAGGCCTGCCACTGGCGGTGTAATCGGTGAACGTGCAAAGGGTTGATCGGTACATCACCTGCATGGTTTCCGCTGTGAGTTCCTTTGGCACCTTTACCGTCACGGTGATCTGTTCGCTGTCCGGGGGCGGTGCCAGGCTGTAATCCTTCGCGCAGCCGCTCAGGCTGACAAACAGAGTGACGAATGCAACGGGCGTCGTCTTGATCATGGTCTTATCCTTGGCGTTGTTCACAAGCTCAACCATAGGTTTTGGTGTAATAGGCGTCAGGCTCGGCGACAGCGTCGAAACGGTTTAAAGCTTCGGCGCCGCCTTCCGCAAGCTGCGTGACGAGCAAGGCTTGGACCATCAGGTTCTGCAGGTCGAGGAACACGCGATTGCGGGCGAACTCATCATCGGGAATGTGCCCGTAATAGTTATTCATCTGCTGCTCGAACCGTTGCCTTTCCTCTTGCTGTTTCAGCAAGGGTGAGCGCTCGGGATTAATCGATTCCAGTAATTGGCTGTACAGGTAGGGTTGGTATTTCCCCATGAAGTGATGGCGGATTCCCAGCAATCGACCTGCCTTGGGGTTGCTGTAAGCCGGGAAAAACCGGGCCCGGTTTTCGGCGTTCAAAGAGCTGATGAGGCGCTCTTGTGATTGCTCGGCCTGCTGGTTATCGTCCGGGCTCAGACCGGGCACCAGAAAGAGCTTGGATATTTCTGGCAGACGTCTGGCGATAGTGGTGTGGTAAGGCGCGCCGAGCCCGTCCTTGCTGCGATAGGCAGGGTAATGCGAACCGCGTTCTTCCCGGTGCTGCTCGGCCCTGAAGAACATAACAATTTCGCCGTGATGGCCGTAGGGGTCGCCATGCTTGACCAGCGCGCTGGCCGTCATCTGAAGTATCGACCAAGTAAACCCAAGGCTGGTGCCCAAGGGCCCATACAGGTCATACAGATAGTTATCCAGAGCTGCCTCAGGGGGAACGCTTGGGATCAGGTCGGTATCGTTAACATGGCGAAAATGCCGCAATTCACCGAGAGATCGCACGGCATTGAGGGTAAAGGTGCGAGGCATGCCGTAGGTGTAGAGCAGTGGATTTAGTTCTTTCAGAGATGCCGCATGAATCAAGCCGAGGGCACCGCCTAGACTATGGCCGCAAATGAATAGTTGTTTAAATTGAGTCTCTTCAAGGATCGTCTTGCCTAGGTCCCCCGCATAAATTCTCCTGGCCACTTCATACGCATCTCGAAATCCCAAGTGCACACTGCCCTTTGCGGTCAGGTCAGCGCAGGCCACCTTGGGTTCACAATTCGCAGCCACTTCCGGTTTTACCGGACGAAAAGTCAAATCCGTGGCCAGATCAGGCGCGTGAGGAAAACCCATTTCGGTGCCACGCCAGGCCACCAATACCTGGGCGGCATTGATGGCGTAAAACAATTGAGTATCACCCTCCGGAGGCTGAGCGTTGGTAGTGTCCAGCGGCTCTACACTCACATATCGATCATTGAAGGGCACATCGTTGACGAGGCAGGGCCAATTCGCACTGTCATCCCAAACCCGTGGTGTACGCGACAGGTCCAGACACTGCTGTTCAAAAAATTCCTTAACAGATCCCCGCTCTTTCTCAGGAAGCTTGCTGTACGCCAAAATACTCATCAGCCCCAGGTTGTAGGCGTTCGCCAGGCTGTACTCCGGCTGATGATGCAACACCAGCGACCACGCGCGAAACGGACAGACCTCCAGCACATGACGACGCTCGAGCTGGTCATCGCCGACGGTAAAACCGCCAAACTTTGCGTCAGGGAAATGGTAGGCCGGCAGCTGATTTCGGTCGGCCAGGGGCGGGTCGAACGTCGGCTGTTGATCGCACAACTGACCGATGCGCAGGTAATGGTAAATATGCCCGACTGCCTGAGCCTCTTTCTCAATGGGGGAGAAACCCGAACGCTGCGGGCTATAGAGTGGGGTGCGATCGCCGATGATCGGCCTCGCCGGTTCGGGGCGTTCGGCACGCAGGCGGCGGGTTTGCAGTTGCTCCGCCAGAGCATCGGCGCCCAGCCAAAGAGTGATCGCCAGTGGGTACAGTTCGTCAATGCGGATGAGCCCTTGAGCATCACTTTGACCGGTGTATTCAGGCGAGTGGCCCGTGAGGGTCGCTTCATTGATCGCTCGGTAAGGCAAATTCGCCAGCGGCTCGCCCTGTTCGTCCAGCAACTGGAACTCGATCCATTCCCGTTTCTGTACGACGCAGGTAACGTCCTTTCGGGGGTTGAGGGTGTCCGTGTAGTGCAGAGTGTCGTCCATAATCTTCCCTACTGACTTGCGTAAATTAATTATTGAAATTTGTACATCAGTGATCCGGTTCGGGCCGGGATCAAGATCCGTTTACGAGTTTGAAAAACTTCCACCCAGGAGCGAAACGCCCTACAAGTTAAGACTCGGTCGTACCTCGCCCATCACAAACCCACTCCACAAGAAGGCACTATCGTCGACCCATCTGACATGTATTGATATTGAAGATAATCAAACAAACCCGGAGATTTTTCTTGCACGCAGAAAACTGCATCGTAAAACAAAGTACTGGTTCTGACTGGGTTCTCAACATATACATTCACACGAGAATAGTACGTATCCCCAGCACTCAATGGCCTCGGAGCGACCAACTCTTTATATCCTGACAATTTAGTACCATACGAAATACAGCCGCCTGATTCCAAATACAGAGGAACACTGCCTTTTTCTAACTCAATGTCCCAGACAGTCACTCGCCCCCCAGTCTTTGCGTTATTTTGAGAGATAAGTATTGAGCTGATGCTAGTTCCTTGCGTCGGTTTTCCCGGCAGGCATAGAGCAAGTTTACCTTCTTGAAGTCGAATAACTGCGTCTTCAGCTGCGCCCCAAGGAGTGCCATTGGCCGCAGTAACAGCCGTGATCAATACAACAACTGTAAAAACGGAAACGATATTCATAAGTTTTTATCATCTGGGAGATGACTTTTATCAGCAGGAGTGAGCAACAACCCTTCCAATACTGAAGCGAGCATTACGGGATTCTTGTTCCTGTTGTCGTAATTCCATACGGCGCCTGGATCGCCCTCGACACAAATCATATAATAATCAGATACTATTTCACCCTGCTGTTCCATATTAAAATCCGAGAACACGCTTTCAGACACCAAATTGTATATATACGCAGCCGCCCCCTGACTTGTAACAGTCAGACCCCGTCGCTTCACGGGATAACCCAGTTGGTACTGCCAGACGTGCGTCATCTCGTGCATAAACAACGCTTTATCCCGACCTCTACCAGTTACTGAAAAATCCTCTCTGTAATACTTGGTGCTCTCCGGAAAGTACATCTCACCATTAGGCGTCACGGCGGTATTCTGAAATCCAAAGAATAACCACCACCCGCCGTGATGCACGTTGACTTTGGTGTAATCAATGGCATCCCTGAAGACAGTACCTGCCATGGCGATTTCACCTGGCGTCAGAGGACGCT
>NZ_JBYVMF010000013.1:0-173666 GCF_058145095.1 Pseudomonas sp. MDV22-iso1 | reverse complement strand
TACGTGGAATATGTTCCCCCGTAGGAGCTGCGGCACGCTGCGATCTTTTGATCTTGTTTTCAGCGAATCGGAAAACTGTTGAAATCCACGGCATTGGCCAGTTGGCTGTCAATCAGCCCGATGAAACCCTGGACTTCAGGGCAGTTGAAATGCGATTGCATGGCCGCTTCCGATTGCCAGCGTGCACTGACGCTCCAGCGGTTACTGTCCTCTGGGCAGCGGTCGACCATATAGGAATCACAGCCCGGAAGTTCGCGCAGGGTTTCGACAATCTTTTGCAGTTGCTTGCCCAGCTCTTCCGTTCGGCCGGGGGCGGCCTGCACCTGTACGGTGTTGATCACATCATTGGACATTGCTCACACTCCTGAATCAGGCCGGACGAATCCTGCTCACTGAGGGATAACGCCTATGCAGGATAGGCTTGCACCCCCGGACCACCAATAGCCAATCGCCGGATAAACCCCCACACCAATGCGTCAGGCCAGTTGCTGCAAAATGTCGCGCAAGCGGTCCAGGGCGGTGTCGATGTCCAGGGTTTCGATGGCTCCGAACCCCATGAGAAGTCCGGCCTGTGGCGCTTGCTGATAATAAAAGCCTTCAATCGAATAGAGCCCGACTTCAACTTTTTTGGCCAGTTCGATCAGTAAAGGCATATCGATAGGCACTTTGCACATAACCACCATGTGGAAACCTGCCGTGGAAGGCACCGCCTCCAGCCAAGGAGAAAGGTCGGTGGCCACGCGCGTGAGAATCCGCTCGCGCCGCCCGGCATAAATCGTATGGCAACGTCGAATGTGCTTGAGCAGGCAGCCTTCGGCGATGAACTTGGCCAGCGCCCATTGGGGCAGGGTGGACGTGTGCAGATCGGTCAATTGCTTGGCGCGGATCACCGCTTCAAGAATCGCCGGTGGCAAAATGGCGTAACCGAGGCGCAGTTCCGGCAACAGGGTTTTCGAGAATGTCCCGACGTAAGCGACGATACCCCGCTCATCCATACTTTGCAGAGAGTCGGTAGGTCGGCCTTCGTAACGAAATTCACTGTCGTAATCGTCCTCGATGATGATTGCACCCAGCTCATAGGCCCGTTCGAGCAACGCGATCCGCCGCTCCTGGCTCATCGGAATACCCAGCGGGAACTGGTGAGACGGCGTCACATAAATCAGTCGCGTTCCCAGCGGAATCTTGTCCACCTGGATACCCTCGGCATCTACCGGCACGCCGATCACGGTAGCGCCGTGGCTGCCAAACAACAGGCGGGCAGGCGGATAGCCGGGATCTTCCATGGCCACAATGTTGCCGGGGCGAGTCATTACCCGTGAGATCAAGTCCAGCGCCTGTTGCGCGCCGTTGCACACCACCACGTCTTCGTCCTGGCAATTGACCCCGCGAGAAAACGCAATGTGCCGGGCAATCGCATTGCGCAACGCCGGCAAACCTTCAGGCAGGCTGTACAAACCCTTGGAGCCGGCCATCTGGCGCAAGGCATGGGAGGTGCAGCGACGCCAGTCGTCCTGGGGAAACTGTCCCTTGCTGGTGGCGCCGCCGATGAAGTCGTAGCGCAGCGAGCCTTCCAGGGTCGGGTGACGCAGAAACACCGGCAGGTTGCGCCAGGACTCGATGACCTCGGCACTGGCCAGTTCCGAGTGGCTTTGCTTGCGGGTGACTTTTGACGGTCTGGCGTTGACGTAAGTGCCTTTGCCGATCACACCGGTGAGAAAGTTTTCGTACGTCAGTTGCGCGTAGGTATCAGAAATGGTCTTGCGCGAAATACCCAGTTGTTCCGCCAGCAAACGGCTGGGAGGCAGTTGTGTCCCGGCGGCCAGGCGCCCGGATTCAATGGCGCTACGCAGCTGTGTATAGAGCTGGCCGGTGAGGTCCTTGCGGCCATTGATGACAACATGAAGTTCCATACCGGCGGGGCTCCCGGAGCTGTTGAGCGCGTGTGCGTCGCGCCAGATTACCTGCATGAGGGCTCGCGCAGTAGTTGCGTGGGCGAAAAACCGAGGATTGGTCTGAGGCCAGGGTGGTCCACGGTTTTTTCGCATAATTGGACCTGTAATCGTCCTCCTTGAGCGCCTACCGTAAAGCGTATCCATCGATACTCGAGGCTCGCCATGAATTCCCGTCTGGATTACTACAGCGCATCACCCAAAGCGATGAGAGCCATGATCGCCATGGAAGCGCTGACCAGTAACCTGAGTATCGAACAGCCCTTGCTGCACCTGATCAAGATCCGTGCCTCGCAGCTCAATGGCTGCGCGTTCTGCACTGATATGCATTCGGTAGACGCCCGGCGTTTGGGGGAGACCGATCGCCGGCTGTATTCAGTCGTGGTCTGGCGCGACAGCGGTTTCTTCAATCCCCGCGAGCGCGCCGCACTGGCCTGGACCGAAGCGGTGACCTTACTCTCGCAAAGCCACGTGCCGGACGATGTCTACGCTCAGGCCCGTGAGCAGTTCAATGAAAGTGAAATGGTCGACCTGACCGTTGCCGTCACCGCGATCAACAGCTGGAATCGCCTGGCCGTGAGCTTCAGACAAACCCCCAGCGCCTGATGCGTTGATGCCCCCACCTGTCACAGTGAATTCATCAATAGTGCGCAAGATGAAGCTTTCACCGACAGATCGACAGGGAGTCAGCGATGCCAACGATCGAAACCACCCGCACCCGCTACATTGATCCCGTGCTGGCGCGGTCTTTCCGGGTCAGCGCCCGTTGTGGCTGCTTCACACAAGCGGCTCGCAGCCTGAACATCAAGGCGACCCAATTGCGCAAGCAACTGGCGCAGCTGGAAACGCAGCTGCAGTGTTCGCTGTTCAATCCCTCGGACAATGGCGTGTCGTTGAGTCGCGATGGTTTGGAGTTTCAGGCGCACTTGATCGCCTTGGCCCATGAGCGCGACTTACCGGTGATCGAGCAGCCCCTGATACGTCTGGCCGTGGCCGAACCGATCCTGCATGACATCCTCGGCCGTGACCTGATCTCGCTGGTAAGACGTAACGCCAGCGTTCGACTGGATATCGTCACTCTGGATAGCGAGCTGTCACTGCAAGCGATCAGTGCCGATGTGGTGGTGTGGCTGGCGGGCACCGACTCGCCGCTACCCGGGCCCAGTTTTAACGTCGGTGAGCCGCAGCGTCTGGCGCGGCTGGGCTACGTGCCGCACATCTCCAAGCGCTATTCGCGGGTTGCGGCGAGGCCGGAAAGTCATGATGACCTGGCCGATTTTTTATTGGTGCAATGGCAGCATGACCGCCAGCTCGATGCGTTCAATCCCTGGAACAGCCTGGTGGATCAACGCCTGGCTGCAGTGGTGCGCGTGCACGCCTACGAGCTGATGCTGGAGATGATCCGCTCCAGCGCCTGCATCGGGCTTGTGCCGCACTACATGAGTCAGCTTGACCGAGGGCTGGTCGCATTGCCCGGGTTGTTCGAACAACCGATGGAGCGCCAGGTGTGGATGGCGGTCAATACCGAGTCGCAAGGACAGCCTGATGTGCAGATGCTCGTCGAGCTGATCGAGAACACCTTCAACGAACGACGTGAATGGTTCCAAGCCTGAACACAACACCCCTGTGGGAGCTCGCCTGCTAGCGATTACGGTCTGCCAGTCGATATCCATGTTGCCTGCACACCGCTAATCGCCAGCAGGCTAGCTCCTACATTGGATCTCGCCACAGTCGACGATGGCGTTATAGAGTAAGCAGCCATGTCTGCATCAAGGATGAATCACCCATGTCGCTTTCCGACTCCGTCATCACCCTCGAACGCTTTAACGAAACGCACCTCGACGGCATTACCGCCCTCTACAACGACCCGGTGGTCACGCGCCAGGTGCTGCAGATGCCGTTTCAGACCGTCGACGTCTGGCGCAAGCGCCTGGCGTCGGACAATGAGCGCGTGGTGCAGCTGGTTGCGCTGCATCAGGGCACGGTCATCGGCAATCTCGGCCTTGAACAGTACTCGCGGATTCGGCGCAGCCATGCGGGCAGCCTCGGCATGGGTGTCGCGTCGGCGTGGCAAGGCAAAGGCATCGGCACAAAACTGCTGACTGCCGCGCTGGATATCGCCGACAACTGGATGAACCTGCGACGAGTCGAGCTTTCGGTCTACAGCGATAACGAAGCGGCCATCGGCTTGTATCGCAAGTTCGGCTTCGAGACCGAAGGCTTGTTGCGCGACTACGCCGTGCGTGACGGCGTCTATGTGGATGCCTTGAGCATGGCGCGCCTGCGTCACATGCCTGGCACCCGTTGATTCAGTCGCCCAATGCAAACGCCACCGCCGCCTGTGCATGCAGTTCGGTGGTGTCGAGCAAGGGCAGGGTGCTGTGTTCGGGTTTGATCAGCAGGCCGATTTCGGTGCAGCCAAGGATGATGGCCTGCGCCCCACGTCGGGTGAGGGATTCAATGACTTGTTGATAGACCTTGCGTGAGGCCTCGCTGATCACGCCGACGCACAACTCGTCATAGATGATCCGGTGCACGGCCTGGCGCTCACCCGTCTCGGGCACCAGCACACTCA
Organism: Pseudomonas sp. MDV22-iso1; assembly: GCF_058145095.1. Classification (NCBI taxonomy): domain Bacteria; kingdom Pseudomonadati; phylum Pseudomonadota; class Gammaproteobacteria; order Pseudomonadales; family Pseudomonadaceae; genus Pseudomonas; species Pseudomonas sp. MDV22-iso1. Next base: position 169,142 of record NZ_JBYVMF010000013.1, on the reverse strand, counting down.
GCCCTTGAGCGATCAGGCGATCCTTGAGGAAGTCCTGTTCCATGGTGAACGCCGTGCCCAGCAAACCAACCTTCAGTGCGCCCATGTTGACGGCAGCCTGGCCAACCGGGTCGGCAATGTGCAGGAACGGAATACGGATAGCGTCCTGAATCTGCCCTGCGACTTTGTGCATGGTGTTGGTACACAGCACCACGCACTCAGCGCCACCCGCTTGCAGCCGTTGCGCCGCGTCCACCAGAATCGCCGCCGCATCGTCCCAGCGCCCCGCATGCTGGGCCTGCTCGACCGGGCCGAAATCGACGCTGTGCATGAGCAGTTTTGCCGAACGCAACGGCCCCAGCCGGTCGCGAACCTCTTGGTTGATCAGACGGTAATACTCGGCGCTGGATTCCCAGCTCATGCCGCCGATAAGGCCGATTGTGTGCATGGTGTATTCCTGTGGGTTTGAAGAAAACCAGAGTGCCGTGGATCGGCATTCAGATCCACCGCAAAATGCCGTTCAGGCTTTTAGTCAAACATCGCTAGCGCGCATCTGCCATGCTCAAAGTCCGCAGCACTGCTTCAACCAAAGGAACACCGCAATGGACGACGTAAAGCAACTGGGTGAGATGCTTCGCCAATACGCAGAAAGCGAAGCGCACAAGAAACAACTGTTTGAGTCGCAATCGGCTGTGTGGGCAACGCGCATTGGTGAAGTGTTCGATCAGATCCAGCAATGGCTGGAACCGGTTCAGACGCCGAACTTGCTGGAAGTCAAACGCGAGGCATATGTCGCCTTCGGGCCGAGCGTTCCGGTCGAAACGTCGATTTTCAAGACTGAAAAACTCAGCATTGTCATCGCCGGCAAGCCTGTGGAATTCGTCCCGGATGTCATGGGCACGGGCGGTCAGATTTCTTTGGCGGTCATGGGCCTGACGGCCGCGCGCTACGGCAGCATTTCGCTGGTCTGCCTGCCACCGTCCGCTAGCTGGCAATGGCGCAAGACCAATGGCTTGAAAGACCCGGATACGTTCGCTTTCGATGCTGACTTTTTGGCGCAGCAGCTGCAGAGCCTGATTCCTCGCGAACGTGGCTGATAACCGGAAACATGGCACCTCCCTCTGTAGGAGTGAGCCTGCTCGCGATGGCGTTGTGTCAGTTACCAAATTGATTGATTGATACACCGCTATCGCGAGCAGGCTCACTCCTACAGGGGTTGTGGGTGGATTAGATATCGAGGTTGATCCAGCCTGGTTTCGCCTCTTCCGGCGCGACCGCTTTCACTTTCAACCCGGTCGCCATTTCCACCCGCCGCGCCACCTCCGGGTCATCGGCAAACGGAATCAGGCTCGCATCCTGCAGGCTTTGCGCGGTCTGGCGCTTGAAGCAATACTCGACCGCCAGCCAGAGCGCGATCACCGCTACGCCATTCATCATTAGCTCGAACATTGCGGTTGCTCCCTTCAGGCAATCTGCGCTTCGCGTTCAGCCATCGCCACATCGGCGACCCGCACCGTGCGCCACACGTTGTAAGCCATCAGCAGCATGCCGCTCAGGAAAAACACGCCACCGACAAACCGCACGACGAACCCCGGATGACTGGCCTGCAGCGCTTCGACGAACGAGTAGGTCAATGTGCCGTCGTCATTGATCGCGCGCCACATCAACCCTTGGGTGATGCCGTTGACCCACATCGAGGCGATGTACAACACCGTGCCGATGGTCGCGAGCCAGAAGTGCGTGTTGATCAGCGGCGTGCTGTGCATCTGCTCGCGCCCGAAGACCTTCGGGACCATGTGATAAACCGCGCCAAAGGTGATCATTGCGACCCAGCCCAGCGCGCCGGCGTGCACGTGGCCGATGGTCCAGTCGGTGTAGTGGGAGAGGGCGTTGACGGTCTTGATCGCCATCATCGGACCTTCAAAGGTCGACATGCCGTAGAAGGCCAGGGACAGCACCAGAAAACGCAGGATCGGGTCGGTGCGCAACTTATGCCAGGCGCCTGACAGCGTCATCATTCCGTTGATCATCCCGCCCCAGCTTGGTGCCAGCAGGATCAGCGACATCGCCATGCCCAGCGACTGCGCCCAGTCCGGCAGTGCGGTGTAATGCAGGTGGTGCGGACCGGCCCAGATGTACAGGGTGATCAGCGCCCAGAAGTGCACGATCGATAACCGATAGGAGTACACCGGACGATTCACTTGCTTGGGTACGAAGTAATACATCATCCCGAGGAATCCAGTGGTCAGGAAAAAGCCCACCGCGTTATGCCCGTACCACCACTGGACCATAGCGTCGGTGGCCCCGGCATACACCGGGTAGGACTTGAACCAGTCCACTGGAATCGACAGGTGATTGACCACGTGCAACATGGCAATGACCACGATGAAGGCGCCGAAGAACCAGTTGCCTACGTAGATGTGTTTGGTCTTGCGCTGGACCACAGTGGTGAAGAACACAATGGCGTACGCGACCCAGACTACGGTCATCCATACCGCGCCGGTGAATTCGATTTCGGCGTATTCCTTGGTGGTGGTGTAGCCCAGGGGCAGGCTGACCAGCATGACCACGATCACCGATTGCCAGCCCCAGAATGTGAACGCTGCCAGCTTGTCTGAAAACAGGCGTACCTGGCAGGTGCGCTGCACGGCGTAATAACTGGCGGCGAATTGTGCGCTGCCGGCGAAACCGAAAATCACCAGGCTGGTGTGCAGCGGTCGCAGGCGGCCGAAGGTGGTCCATGGCAGGTCGAGGTTCATCTCGGGCCACACCAGTTGCGAGGCGATCCACACCCCCATCGCCATCCCCACGACACCCCAGACGATGGTTGCCACGATGAATTGGCGCACGACCTTGTAGTTATAGGCCTGGCCGGTTGTTGCTGTGCTCATGGTCATTGCTTCCACGGTTGCAAAGTAGTGCCAGGCCACCCGGCCTGACAGGTCCTGCACTGTAGAAACCCTGCCCGAAACAAAACAGACTCAGAAAAACGTCATTTATACGGATCAGATTAAAAGGCACATCTGCGGCGTTTTGCCGCTCGCTGATATGGTTTTTCAGTCTTGAGACGAAGGTGCCCCCAACTGACCTGCGCGCTGCCCAATCCATCGCGAGAAGCACTGAGCAGATCCCGTGCGGTGGCGATGCGTACCGCTTTCACCGGATCACTCAACCACGGCGTCAACAACGGCGTTCGTTCCTGGCCAATCCTTGACCTGCTCGCTGTGACAGCCCTGACACTGCTGCTTATCGACCGTCTTCGCTGGCGCCAGTGCGACCGGTTGCGGCTGGGCCCGACTTCTGCAGCCCATGCGCGTTTGCCTTCAGACGCGCGTTCAAGCTCAGTGCAGCTTTGCCGGATGACCGGCGACCGTCAAATAACGGTTGTAGGCGTACGTACGCCGTTAAACAGCCAGGGTGATTTTTCGTACAACATCTGTTGCTGTGTCTATACCTGTAACACTCTTACCCGTAATGTTGTGCGCTTACTTACAGGAGTTACCGCATGAAGCTAGCGTTAATGATGAGCACGCTGTGCATTGCCTCGATCGGAGTTGTAGGCTGTGCCAGCAAAGTTGTTGAACCCGACCAGTACTCGGGCTTTCTCAAAGATTACAGCCAACTCAAGGAAACCGAGTCACCGTCAGGTGCCACGGTGATGCGCTGGATAGATCCCAAGCTGGACGTCAACAAGTTCAACAGCGTTTACATCGAGCCGACCCAGCTTTATCCAAAGCCTCAGCCAACCGTGAAAATCCCTCAGGCAACCCTCAACGGTATTACCAGCTACTACGATCAAGCCCTCAAGCGTGAAATCGGCAAATCCTTGCCATTGGCCGCAGGCCCAGGTCCTGGTGTGATCGTGGTGCGTGCCGCCATCACTGCCGTCAGCAGCTCGACCGAAGGCCTCAAGCCGTATGAAGTGATCCCGATCGCACTGGTCGCCGCAGCGGTCAGCACGGCCAGCGGTATTCGTGATCAGGAAACCGACCTGGCCACTGAAGCGGTGTTTCTTGATGGCAGCGACAACCACGTAATCGCCCAGGTGGTGCGCAAAGGCACCGGTAAACCGCTGGAAAACGATTCCCAGGTCATGAAAGCCGATGACGTCAAAGGCGTTCTCGATGGTTGGGCTGCGGATCTGCATCAGTCTTACCTGAAGCTCAAGTCCAAGTAATGTATCGGGGCTGATGGCCTCATCGCGAGCAGGCTCGTTCCCACAGGTTAGGAGCAAAGCCTGCTCGCGATGGCGGTATCGCCCGCGCTGCATCACTCCCCCATGAACCACCGGAAATCCGGATTCCCCCATCCCCGCGCATCACTTCCCGGGCGTCCCTGGCCCAGGCATCACGATCACCCTCATAAGCATGCAAACTCCCCCGATAGAATTTCATCAGGCGTTGCTGATGGGTGTTCATGCGCTCTATAAAACGGGCATCAACATTCACCAGCGGCGGCGCGATGCACAAGTCCAGCAACGCTGGCAGAACACGGGTGATTTCCTTGGCGCGTACCCACGGCGCATATTCGATTCGTGGCCAGGTTTGTGGCACCGACACCGCAACTGACAAACATCGTCAACAGGCTGAAACCTGGTGCGCGAATTGCACCTTGCGTATGAAAGCGCTTATTTGCCGAAGATGACGTTGATGCCCGCGAACAATATGAATGGCGGGAGGCCACAGCCTTTGCGTTCCACGGCAGTTAATCAGTGATTATCCAGTCGAAGGAATTAGTTCTTTCGGATTGTGGCCGATTTCGCGTTTATCTTTTCTGTACTGAAAAGTTAATGCGGATCAGTGGGTTGGGAGTGATGAGGGAAGTAGTTAAAAGCCCAGACATTTCTTCATGCGACTGTGCTGACTCAGGTTCCAAAGGAACCTCTCACAGGGGAAGCCCCTCTTGGGGCTCGCACAGGGGCATCTATCAATGCTTCTGTTGAATGCCTGACGATATAGGCGGCGCGATTGATCACTGAACTTCGCAGCTTGGTGGCCGCTGCTAGCTTCTGCGCCCCCGATGAGACCCGCAATTGGTAGGTGTAATGACTGATCGAAGCATCGAAATGGAGTGTGTGCAGGTAAGTTTCTGCACCGTTTGGCAGGAGTTGAATCTCACCGACCTGGGGCACGCCGTCGCTGAAGCTGAACTCGGGGCGATTGTAAAAATCGAATTTTCTGGCGGCGGTTTCCGCGGTTTCCATACGGCCTGGGATGATCCGGTTCGAAAGTTTTTTACTTCGTGACAGCTCTTTCGATCTTCTTAGCACTGCGCTTTGCTCGGTACTAAGCGGAAATTTGCCAACGCCGTCAATGATTCCATTAAACATGTCGTAAGCAGTTGCTGGCCTCGATGCTGGTAACGGTAGAGGCTGCGTGATTGCCGAAGGCTGTGGTACGAGCGCACCAACCTGGGTTGAGCGCAAGTTATCTACGTATTTCGCATATAAAGCCAATAGAGATGCATGACCAGTTGGATCTATTCGATTCACCGGATCCCCTGAACAGTATGCATATGGATTCAAGCTGCCATCACCAAAGGGGCTCCAGTTGTCCGGGCTGTGGAATCGCATCAACACCGGATTGAAAGCCCGGTAACCGTTGCCTGGTAAATAGCACCCGGTAATGGGATCCCGCAGTTCACCGTTAAACGCGAGCACGTTCAGTAAACCGCTGTTGGAGCGGTGATGGCCGTAAGGCGAATAAGCAATCGGTTCGGGCAGCTTGGCGTCAACGGCACTCAGTACCGACCGTTGCTGATCAGTGGCAAGTAAAGTGGTTTTTACTGTTAGGCCGTGGCTATGCTGTTGAGCTAGAAGTTGGTCATGGTGTTGAAAAACCGACCGCTTTGACAAACCCTCGATTTCTGTTGTGATCCGGGTTTTGCAGTAAAAGCGATGAGTGTAGGTATCTGTTTCAGATGAAGTGCTAGCGACTCGGTCCAGCGGATCATAGTGATAACGACAGAGTACGGCTTCGTGGCGCAAAGACATGGGTTGAGTTCCTATGTTTGATCGCAAGGCGAAAGGTTCGTCTTCTGTGCAAGCGGTGTCTACTATCAGAACTGTTAGTTACTCATGTCATCTGGATTCTGAAACAGTGACGCTGCCCTCCTGGGCGCAATATTTATGGCGAGGGAGCTCGCTACGGCTAGGCTGTGCAGCAGTCGCGAAGCCTTTAGCTACCCGGATTTCTCTGTTGCATTACATGCGTACTTATTCAGGACGCTTCGCGACCTCGCGGGAGCAAGCTCCCTCGCCACAGGGGGCAATGTCGGCGGGGGAGGTTGTTCTGAGCTCTTGCTCCGGGCGTCAGGACTTCTTGACCTGAGCCCGCACTCTTTCTTCCTGCTCGCGCAGTTTCGGAGTGAACTCCTCACCGAAATCTTCCGCCGAGTACACCGGACGAATCTCGATCTCGGCGTCGGTGCCCGGCATCGGGTTAGGGCAGCGCTTGACCCAGTCGATGGCTTCCTGCTTCGACTTGACCTCCCATATCCAGTAACCGGCAATCAATTCCTTGGTTTCCGCAAACGGCCCGTCGATCACCGTGCGCTGCTCACCCGAGAAACGCACGCGGGCACCTTTGCTGCTGGGCTGCAGGCCGTCGCAATCGATGAGGATGCCGGCCTTGGCCAGTTCCTCGTTGTAGTTGCCCATGGCGGTCATCAGTTCTTCGCTGGGGATTATTCCCGCCTCTGAGTCGACGCTGGCTTTTACAATGATCATGAATCGCATGGCTTTTCTCCGCAGGGTTGGCTGGATTCACGAGTAGTCGAATGGCGGCCTTCCAAATCGACAGGGTGAGCCACGAAAATGTCCGGCGGCAGAAGTTGTATCCAATTCATACGACAGAACCTCACAATTTGTATCTGGGCATAGGTCGCCGGCCCATTTCATGGTTAACTTCTGCCTCTTCGAATTCTCTCTATCAACGTTCAGAAGGACTCAGTTCATGGCTCAAGTCACCCTCAAAGGCTCCCCGGTTCAAGTCAACGGTCAACTGCCACAAGCCGGTTCCAAGGCGCCAGCCTTCTCCCTGGTGGCCGGTAATCTGTCCGACGTGACCCTGGCCAGCCTGGCCGGCAAGCGCAAAGTGCTGAACATTTTCCCAAGCGTAGACACTCCGACCTGCGCGACCTCGGTGCGCAAGTTCAACGCCCAGGCCAATGATGTCGCCAACACTGTCGTGCTGTGCATCTCCGCTGACCTGCCGTTCGCCCAGGCGCGTTTCTGCGGCGCCGAAGGTCTGGAAAACGTCCAGAACCTGTCGACCCTGCGCGGTGCTGAATTCATCGAGAACTACGGTGTGGCAATCGCTGATGGCCCACTCAAAGGCCTGACCGCACGTGCCGTGGTTGTACTGGATGAAAACGACAACGTTCTGTACAGCGAACTGGTCAAGGAAATTGCTGACGAACCGAACTACGAAGCTGCACTTGCTGTTCTGAAATAAGTTCGCGCTTACAATTGTTAACGGCCTGAGGGGGCGTTCTCACTGAATTTCCCCGCCGCGTTGTCGCCTTAAAGCGGGCCAGGCAAGGCGCAGGCCGCTGGTAATGGTTGTTCCCTTTCCAAGGCCTGCAACGCAGGCTGGCCCGCTTTAAGGCACAACCCGAAGGGCCGGGGCTGCTGTTGTGCAGGGCTGCGTTGCTCGAAGCTTATTTGGAATGACCAAACTACGCTTCTCGCGCCTTGCCCTGCACAACAGCAGACCCGGCGCGGTGGGGAAATTCAGTGAGAACGCCCCCTGTGCCCAGGCCGTTTTCATTTGTGATTCAGTGTCTTGTCCAAACATCCTGTTACGTAAGCCGAAGGTAAATTGCCGGTAAAGCCGCTTTGCTTAATACCCGCCAGTGCTTATCGTTCAGCCTCCCGTAAAAGAAGCCCACGCGCCCAATGGTTGATCATTCAATGCAATCCTCTTCCCGTAGTCCCCGTCGCTGGCTGTTCGGCCTGCTTGTCCTGTTGATTGTCGCAGGCGTGTGCTGGAAATTCTGGCCGGCAGGCAGTGACCAAAAGGTGGCCGCAGAGCAGAAGGTCGCCGCCGGGAAAACGGGCAAGTCAGGCGGAATGCGTCCCGGTTTCGGCGGGGCGACCGGACCGATTCCTGTGCGCGTGGCGCCTGCGGTCAAGGGCGATTTCCCGCTGTACTACAAGGCATTGGGCACGGTCACCGCGCTCAACACGATCAATGTGCGCAGTCGTGTCGGCGGCGAACTGATCAAGATTTCCTTTGAGGAAGGGCAGATGGTCAAGGCCGGCGATCTGCTGGCCGAGATTGATCCACGGCCGTACCAGAATGCCTTGTTGCAGGCTGAAGGCACCTTGCTGCAAAACCAGGCGCAGTTGAAAAACGCCCAGGTCGACGTTGAACGCTACCGTGGCCTGTTCCGCGAAGACAGTATCGCCAAGCAGACTCTGGACACCGCCGAAGCACTGGTCGGCCAGTATCAGGGTACGGTCAAGACCAATCAGGCGGCGGTCAACGACGCCAAGCTCAATCTCGAATTCACCAGGATTCGTGCGCCAATCGCCGGTCGTGTCGGCCTGCGTCAACTGGACGTGGGTAATCTGGTGGCGGCCAATGACACCACCGCCTTGGCGATCATCACGCAAACTCAACCCATCAGCGTTGCCTTCACCTTGCCCGAAAACAATTTGAGCGTGGTGCTGGAGCGTTATCGCTCGGGCGCCAAATTGCCTGCCGAAGCCTGGGACCGTGGCGACACCAAGTTGCAGGCCACCGGCGTGCTGCAGAGTCTCGATAACCAGATCGACGTCACCACCGGCACCCTGAAATTCAAGGCCCGCTACGATAATCGCGATCAAGCGTTGTTCCCCAACCAGTTCGTCAACGTCCACTTGCTGGCCGACACCCTCAAGGGCGTCGTGCTTGCACCGTCGGCAGCGATTCAGTTCGGCACCAACGGCACCTTTGTCTACGCACTGGATGGCGAGAAGAAAGTCACGATCCGCCAGTTGAAAGTGGGTGTCAGCGACGGTGACAACACGGTGATCACCGAAGGCCTTGCCGCCGGGGATCGCGTGGTCCTGGAAGGCACCGACCGCTTGAAGGAAGGCAGCGAAGTGGAAGTGGTCAACGACAGCAAGGACGTACCGGCTACGCCGACCGAACACCTGCAAGGCAAGTCCGCGGCCAGTGCGCCTGACGCGACAGTCGACAAGGCGAAAAAGGGCGGCGCATGAACATCTCGCGGCTGTTTATCCTCCGCCCGGTAGCCACTACGCTGAGCATGCTGGCCATTATCCTGGCCGGCATCATTGCTTACCGGTTGTTGCCCGTGTCGGCATTGCCCCAGGTCGACTACCCGACCATCCGGGTGATGACGCTCTATCCCGGCGCGAGCCCCGATGTGATGACCAGTGCCGTGACGGCACCGCTGGAACGTCAGTTCGGCCAGATGCCCGGCCTGACACAAATGGCGTCGACCAGTTCCGGCGGCGCTTCGGTGCTGACCCTGCGTTTCAGCCTCGACATCAACATGGATGTCGCCGAGCAACAGGTACAAGCCGCGATCAACGCCGCCACCAACCTGCTGCCCAAGGACTTGCCAGCACCGCCGGTCTACAACAAGGTCAACCCGGCGGATACACCGATACTGACCCTGGCCATCACCTCGAAGACCATGCTGTTGCCCAAGCTCAATGACCTGGTCGACACGCGCATGGCGCAGAAAATTGCCCAGATCAGCGGTGTCGGCATGGTCAGCATTGCCGGTGGCCAGCGCCAGGCGGTGCGGATCAAGGTCAACCCGGAGGCGCTCGCGGCCAATGGCTTGAACCTCTCCGATGTGCGCACCCTGATCGGCGCCTCCAACGTCAACCAGCCCAAGGGCAACTTCGACGGCCCGACCCGGGTCTCGATGCTCGATGCCAACGACCAGCTGACATCGCCAAAGGACTACGCCAACCTGATCCTCGCGTACGCCAACGGCGCACCGTTGCGGCTCAAGGATGTGGCGGAAATCGTCGACGGCGCCGAGAACGAACGGCTGGCCGCGTGGGCCAACGAAAACCAGGCGGTATTGCTGAACATCCAGCGCCAACCCGGCGCCAATGTCATCGAAGTGGTCGACCGGATCAAGGCGCTACTGCCGAGCATCACCGATAACCTGCCAGCGGGCCTCGAGGTCACGGTCCTGACCGACCGCACGCAAACCATCCGCGCCTCGGTAACAGACGTACAGCATGAGTTGCTGATCGCCATCGCGCTGGTGGTGATGGTGACGTTCCTGTTTCTGCGCCGAGCCAGTGCCACGATCATTCCGTCGGTCGCCGTGCCGCTGTCGCTGATCGGTACGTTCGGCGTGATGTACCTCGCAGGGTTCTCGGTCAATAACCTGACCTTGATGGCCCTGACCATCGCCACCGGTTTCGTGGTGGACGATGCGATCGTCATGCTGGAGAACATTTCCCGTTACATCGAAGAGGGTGAAACACCGCTGAATGCGGCGCTCAAGGGCGCCAAACAGATCGGTTTCACCCTGATTTCCCTGACGCTCTCGTTGATCGCCGTACTGATTCCGCTGCTGTTCATGGCGGACGTAGTAGGGCGCCTGTTCCGCGAATTCGCCATCACCCTGGCGGTAGCGATCCTGATTTCCCTGGTCGTGTCCCTGACCCTCACGCCGATGATGTGCGCGCGGTTGCTCAAGCGTGAACCCAAGGAAGAAGAACAGGGCCGTTTCTATCGGGCCAGTGGTGCGGTCATCGACTGGATGATCGCGGCATACGGGCGCAAATTGCAGTGGGTGCTCAAGCATCAACCGCTGACGTTGCTGGTGGCTATCGGCACGCTGGCGTTGACCGTGTTCCTCTACCTGATCGTGCCGAAAGGCTTCTTTCCTGTGCAGGACACCGGGGTGATCCAGGGGATTTCCGAGGCGCCGCAGTCGATCTCCTTTGCGGCCATGAGCGAGCGTCAGCAGGACCTCGCCAAAATCATTCTCGCGGACCCTGCGGTGCAAAGCCTGTCGTCCTACATCGGCGTCGACGGTGACAACGCCACGCTCAACAGCGGCCGCTTGCTGATCAACCTCAAGCCGCACAGCGCGCGGGACCTGAGCGCGACCGAAATCATCGCTCGCCTGCAGCCGGAAGTAGACAAGCTGATCGGCATCAGGCTGTTCATGCAGCCGGTACAGGACCTGACCATCGAAGACCGGGTCAGCCGCACCCAGTATCAGTTCAGCATGTCGTCACCGGATTCGGAGTTGCTGAGCCTGTGGAGCAACCGTCTGGTCGAAGCCCTGGCGCAACAACCAGAACTGACCGACGTTGCCAGCGATTTGCAGGACAAGGGGTTGCAGGTTTACCTGGTGATCGACCGCGATGCCGCGTCGCGCGTCGGTGTTTCGGTTGCCAACATTACCGATGCCTTGTACGACGCGTTTGGACAGCGGCAGATTTCCACCATCTACACCCAGGCCAGCCAGTACCGCGTAGTCCTGCAATCGCAGTCGGGTGAGAAAATCGGCCCGGACGCGCTGAACCAGATACACGTCAAGACCACCGATGGCGGCCAGGTGCGCCTGTCGAGCCTGGCGCATATCGAAGAGCGTCAAGCGCAGTTGGCCATCACGCACATCGGTCAGTTCCCGGCGGTGATGATGTCTTTCAACCTGGCCCCTGGCGTGGCGCTGGGTCATGCGGTGGAGATCATCGAGCAGGTGCAGAAGGACATCGGCATGCCACTGGGCGTGCAGACGCAGTTCCAGGGGGCTGCCGAGGCCTTCCAGGCGTCGCTGTCGAGCACCTTGCTGCTGATCCTGGCGGCGGTAGTGACGATGTACATCGTGCTGGGCGTGCTTTACGAGAGCTACATTCACCCGATCACCATTCTCTCGACCTTGCCATCGGCCGCTGTCGGCGCCTTGCTGGCGTTGCTTTTGAGTGGCAATGACCTGGGAATGATCGCGATCATCGGCATCATTTTGCTCATCGGTATTGTGAAGAAGAACGCGATCATGATGATCGACTTCGCGCTCGACGCTGAACGCAATCAGGGCCTGGACCCTGAGACCGCGATCTATCAAGCCGCGCTATTGCGTTTCCGGCCGATCCTGATGACCACACTGGCGGCGTTGTTCGGCGCCGTACCCTTGATGCTGGCCACCGGTTCCGGCGCAGAACTGCGTCAGCCACTGGGTCTTGTGATGGTGGGTGGTCTGCTGGTGAGTCAGGTGCTGACCCTGTTCACCACCCCGGTTATCTACCTGTATTTCGATCGCCTCGGGCGTCGCTGGGGCCACAAGTCCGAGCCTGTGGAAGCGGTAGAGCAGCCATGAACCTGTCCGGACCTTTCATCAAGCGGCCGGTCGCGACCATGCTCCTGAGCCTGGCGATCATGCTGCTGGGGGGCGTTAGCTTCGGCCTGTTGCCGGTCTCACCGCTTCCGCAAATGGACTTCCCGGTGATCGTGGTCCAGGCCAGCCTGCCCGGGGCGAGTCCGGAGGTGATGGCGTCGACCGTGGCCACACCGCTCGAACGTTCCTTTGGTGCGATTGCCGGTGTGAACACCATGAGCAGTCGCTCCAGCCAGGGTTCGACCCGGGTGATCCTGCAATTTGACCTTGATCGCGATATCAACGGCGCGGCCCGTGAAGTGCAGGCGGCGATCAACGCCTCGCGCAACTTGCTGCCTAGCGGTATGCGCAGCATGCCGACCTACAAAAAGGTCAACCCGTCCCAGGCACCGATCATGGTGCTGTCGCTGACCTCCGATGTTCTGGAAAAGGGCCAGCTCTACGACCTGGCCTCGACCATTCTTTCCCAAAGCCTGTCCCAGGTGCAGGGCGTCGGTGAAGTGCAGATTGGCGGCAGCTCACTGCCTGCGGTGCGTATAGAACTCGAACCCCAGGCGCTCAACCAATACGGCGTGGCGCTGGATGACGTGCGCAACACCATCGCCAATGCCAACGTCCGTCGCCCCAAGGGTTCGGTCGAGGACGGCCAGCGGTTGTGGCAGGTCCAGGCCAACGACCAGCTGGAAAAAGCCAAGGATTACGAGTCGCTGATCATTCACTACGCGGACGGTGCAGCCTTGCGCCTGAAGGACGTGGCCAAGGTCAGCGACGGCGTCGAAGACCGTTACAACAGCGGTTTCTTCAACAATGACGCCGCTGTATTGCTGGTGATCAACCGTCAGGCCGGCGCCAACATCATTGAGACGGTCAACGAGATCAAGGCGCAGTTGCCGGCGCTGCAGGCCGTATTGCCGGCCAGCGTCAAACTGAACCTGGCGATGGATCGCTCGCCCGTCATCAAGGCCACGCTGCACGAGGCGGAAATGACCCTGCTGATCGCCGTGGCGCTGGTGATTCTGGTGGTGTTCCTGTTTCTGGGTAATTTCCGCGCCTCGCTGATTCCGACGCTGGCGGTACCGGTGTCGCTGGTGGGCACGTTCGCGGTGATGTACCTCTACGGATTCTCGTTGAATAACCTGTCGCTGATGGCGTTGATTCTTGCCACCGGCCTGGTGGTGGACGATGCGATCGTGGTGCTTGAGAACATTTCCCGCCACATCGACGACGGCGTCCCGCCGATGAAAGCGGCGTACCTCGGGGCGCAGGAAGTCGGTTTTACCTTGCTGTCGATGAACGTCTCGCTGGTGGCGGTCTTCCTGTCGATCCTGTTCATGGGCGGGATCATCGAAAGTCTGTTCCGCGAGTTTTCCATCACCCTGGCTGCGTCCATCGTGGTGTCGCTGGTGGTTTCGCTGACGTTGACACCGATGCTCTGCGCCCGCTGGCTCAAGCCGCACACGCCGGGTCAGGAAAACCGGCTGCAACGCTGGAGTCGGCGTACCAACGAATGGATGGTTGGCAAATACGCGACCAGCCTCGACTGGGTACTGCGTCATCGACGCCTGACACTGCTCAGTTTATTCGTGACAGTCGGCGTTAACATTGCGCTGTATATCGTTGTTCCTAAAACATTTATGCCGCAGCAGGATACCGGGCAGCTGATTGGTTTCGTTCGGGGCGACGACGGTTTGTCCTTCAGCGTAATGCAGCCGAAGATGGAAACATTCCGGCGCGCCGTGTTGAAAGATGAGGCGGTGGAAAGCGTGGCGGGCTTCATCGGGGGCAGTAACGGAACCAACAACGCGTTCATGCTGGTGCGATTGAAGCCAATCAAGGAACGCAACCTCTCCGCGCAGAAAGTCATCGAACGGCTGCGCAAGGAGATGCCCAAAGTCGCAGGTGCGCAGCTGATGCTCATGGCCGATCAGGACCTGCAGTTCGGCGGTGGCCGTGAACAGACCACGTCGCAGTATTCGTACATCCTGCAAAGTGCCGACCTGGGCGAGTTGCGCGAGTGGTACCCGAAAGTCGTCACAGCGCTCAAGGCCCTGCCGGAACTGACGGCCATCGACGCACGCGAAGGCCGTGGCGCCCAGCAAGTGACGCTGATCGTTGATCGCGACCAGGCCAAGCGCCTGGGTGTCGACATGGACATGGTCACCTCGGTGCTCAATAACGCGTATAGCCAGCGGCAGATCTCGACGATTTACGACAGCCTCAACCAGTATCAGGTGGTGATGGAGGTCAATCCGAAATACGCCCAGGACCCGATTACCCTCAAGCAGGTGCAGGTGATCACCGCCGACGGTGCGCGGATTCCGCTGTCGACCATTGCCCATTATGAAGCCAGCCTGGAAGACGATCGTGTCAGCCACGAAGGTCAGTTCGCCTCCGAGAGCATTTCTTTTGACATGGCTGAAGGGACCACGGTTGAGCAGGGCACGGCCGCCATTGAGCGCGCAATCGCCCGACTGGGTATGCCGGAAGACGTGATCGTCAAAATGGCCGGTACTGCCGATGCCTTTGCCGCCACCCAGAAAAGTCAGCCCTGGATGATTCTCGGCGCGTTGGTCGCCGTGTACCTGGTGCTTGGCGTGCTCTATGAAAGCTACATTCATCCGCTGACCATTCTGTCGACCTTGCCGTCCGCCGGGGTGGGGGCGCTGCTGTCAATCTACGCGCTCGGGGGGGAATTCAGCCTGATCTCGTTGCTGGGGCTGTTCCTGCTGATCGGCGTGGTGAAGAAAAACGCCATTTTGATGATCGACCTCGCGTTGCAGCTTGAGCGACATCAAGGCATGACGCCTCTGGAATCCATTCGCAGCGCTTGTCTGCAGCGTCTGCGGCCGATCCTGATGACCACGCTGGCGGCGATCCTTGGCGCCTTGCCCTTGCTGCTCGGCCGCGCCGAAGGGGCGGAAATGCGTCAGCCATTGGGCCTGACGATTATCGGCGGGCTGATCTTCAGCCAGGTGCTGACCCTTTACACCACCCCGGTGGTTTACCTCTATCTCGACAAACTGCGCCATCGCTTCAACCACTGGCGTGGGGTGCGTACCGATGCTGCTCTGGAAACTCCGCTATGACTGACCGTTCGCTTTTCTCCCTGGCTGCACCCGTGATCACGGCCCGAGGCTCGCGATTGTTGAGCCTGGCGCTGTGCGTGGGCATGCTCAGTGCCTGCGCCATCGGCCCGGATTATCAGCGCCCGCCAGCAGCGGCACCGGTGCAATACAAGGAAGCCGCCGGATGGCGGCAAGCCAATCCCAGTGATTCCCTGGCGCGGGGTGCCTGGTGGGAGTTGTACGGCGACCAGCAGCTCAACGCACTGATCGAGAAACTCAACAGCGCCAACCAGACCGTGGCTCAATCCGAAGCCCAGTACCGTCAGGCCCAGGCCTTGGTGCGCAGCGCGCGCGGTGCGTTTTTTCCGACCGTGGACTTGACCGTTGGCAAGAACCGCTCCAGCCAGGGCACGGGGAGCAGCAGTTCGAGCCTGAGCAGTTCTTCCAGCGGTATTCGCGACACCTACACGGCGCAGGCCGGTGTGAGTTGGGAGGCGGATGTCTGGGGCAAGCTGCGTCGCGGGCTCGAAGCTGACACAGCCAACGCCCAGGCGAGTTTTGCCGATCTGGCGGCAATGCGTTTGAGCCAACAGTCGGAGCTGGTGCAGAACTACCTGCAACTGCGAGTCATCGATGAGCAAAAACGCCTGCTGGAAGCCACGGTCGAGGCCTATGAGCGCTCGCTGAAAATGACTCAGAACCAGTACCGTGCAGGCGTCTCTGGCAAGGATGCGGTGGCGCAGGCCCAGACTCAGCTCAAGAGCACCCAGGCTGACATGATCGACCTGATCTGGCAGCGGGCACAGTTCGAAAACGCCATTGCCGTACTGATCGGGCTGCCTCCGGCTGACTTCAGCCTGGCAGAATCCCGGAACATTCCTGTGTTGCCAGAAGTGCCTCTGACCTTGCCATCGCAATTGCTGGAACGGCGACCGGACATTGCTTCCGCCGAACGTTCAGTGATGGCGGCCAACGCCAACATCGGCGTGGCCAAGGCGGCCTATTACCCGGACCTGACGCTGAGCCTCAATGGCGGTTACAGCAGCAGCACTTCCTCCAACTGGATCAGCGTACCGAACCGCTTCTGGTCGGTCGGCCCGCAACTGGCCATGACCCTGTTCGACGGCGGCCAGCGCTCGGCGGAAGTCGATCGCAGCGAAGCCGCCTACGACGAGACCGTGGCCAAGTACCGCCAGACCGTGCTCGATGGCTTTCGTGAAGTGGAAAATTACCTGGTCCAGCTCAAGGTGCTGGAAAACGAATCCGCAGTGCGCCAGCAAGCGCTGGACGCAGCCCGCGAGTCCCTGCGCCTGACCCAGAACCAGTACAAGGCCGGTTTGATTGCCTACCTCGACGTGGTGGTGATTCAAGCCACGGCCCTGAACAACGAACGCAGCATGCTCGATCTGCTGCAGAGTCGTCTGATCGCCAGTGTGCAACTGATCGCAGCGCTGGGCGGCGGGTGGGACGGGCACACCGAACCAATGTAGAAGCGGAGCAGGATCCTGTAGAAACCTGTAGGAGCTGTCGAGTGAAACGAGGCTGCGATCTTTTGATCTTGTCTGTAAAAAACAAAATCAAAAGATCGCAGCCTAGTTTCACTCGACAGCTCCTACGGTGAATTTGGGTGCGGTTTAGAGCCTTCTCTGGAAATCAAACAAGCGTTTCATCGGACTGCTGGCATTTTGCTCATTTTGTGAGTGCGTTCTCATTTGGAATCCGTACAATCGCCACTTTTCAGCCTCCGAGAAGGGAAGCGGTACGGAGGGGATTCAGAGAAGCCACATGCTCATCGGAAGCTATTCGCCCACGCTGGTCGTCATTTCGCTTTTTGTAGCGATTCTCGCCTCTTACACTGCGCTCGACCTCACCGAACGTATTGCCACGGCCAAGGGCCGGGCCGTGCATTTATGGACGGCGGGCGGTGCGCTGGCGATGGGCGTCGGGGTGTGGTCGATGCATTTCATCGGCATGCTCGCGTTCAAGCTGCCCATTGACCTGGGTTACGACGTCACCCTCACGTCGCTGTCGTTGCTCATTGCAATCCTCTCCTGCGGCTTTGCCCTGTGGCTGGTCAGTCAACCCCGACTGCCCGCGTGGCAACTGCTGTTCGGCGCGTTGATCATGGGGGGCGGGATCAGCGCCATGCATTACACCGGCATGGCGGCGATGCACATGCAGCCGGGTATCGATTACGACCCCACACTCTTCACGGCCTCGCTGCTGATCGCCGTCGGCGCATCGGGAGCGGCGTTGTGGATCGCCTTCCGACTGCGCCAGCACACCCCTTACGTCGCTCTGATCCGCTGTGGCGCGGCCATCATCATGGGCATCGCCATCGTCGGCATGCACTACACCGGCATGGCTGCGGCGCGTTTTCCGGACGGCAGTTTCTGCGGTGCGGCGGTCAACGGCCTGAACAGCAAGGGCCTCGACAACCTGGTGCTGATCACCACGCTGGCAGTGTTGAGCATTGCCTTGCTGACCTCGATTCTGGATGCGCGGATGGAAGCACGCACCGCGAGTCTTGCCCACTCGCTGACCGAAGCCAACCGCGAACTGACTCAATTGGCCCTGCATGATCCCCTGACCGGCCTGCCGAATCGGGTCTTGCTCGCCGACCGGATCGACCAGGCGATGCTGATGGTCCGCGAACAGGGCGGTTGTTTTGCGCTGATGTTTATCGATCTGGACGGTTTCAAACCGGTCAACGATGCGTTCGGCCACCATATGGGCGACCAGTTGTTGCGCGAAGTCGCGGCTCGCCTGCGCGAGGACCTGCGTAGCCACGACACCCTGGCACGGATTGGTGGCGACGAATTTCTCCTGCTGGTGCAACTGGCCGAACAGAATGACGCGTTGAATCTGGCAGCACGGCAGGTCGGGTTGATCGGGCGTTCGTTCCATGTCGCCGAACACGATTTACAGATTTCCGCCAGCGTCGGCATTGCGATCTATCCGGGTAACGGTGAAACGGCTCAGGAGTTGCTGATGAACGCCGATGCCGCGATGTATCACGCCAAAGGCGCTGGAAAAAACGGCTACAGCTTCTTCGACGCGTCCATGAACAGTAACGCCCGCAAACAGCTGCAATTGCTGCAAGACCTGCGTGCTGCCGTGGAACAGCAGCAGTTCAGCCTGTATTACCAACCCAAGTTCGACGCCGCCAATGGCCGGCCGGTTGGCGCCGAGGCGCTCTTGCGCTGGGTACACCCGACTCAGGGCATGCTGTTGCCGGACAAGTTCATTGAGCTCGCGGAACGGACCGGCCTGATCATTCCGATTGGCGAGTGGGTATTGAACGAAGCCTGTCGGCAAATGCGCGAATGGTACGTGCTCGGTTACACCGACTGGCGCATTGCGGTGAACCTTTCTGCGCTGCAGTTCTGCCACGTCGGTCTGGTCCAGAGCGTTGCCAAGGCCCTGGCCACCCACCACTTGCCGGCCAACAGCCTGACCCTGGAAATCACCGAGACCACGGCGATGAGCGACGCCGACGCGAGCATGACCGTGCTGCAGGCGTTGTCGGAAATGGGGGTCGACCTTTCCATCGATGACTTTGGTACTGGCTATTCAAGCCTGATGTACCTCAAACGCCTGCCGGCCAATGAGCTGAAGATCGACCGTGGGTTTGTCCGCGATCTGGAACGCGACAGCGATGATGCGGCGATCGTGTCGGCCATCGTCGCCTTGGGCCAGGCGTTGGGTTTGCGCATCGTTGCCGAAGGGGTGGAAACCGACATGCAGCAGGATTTCCTGACGCAATTGGGGTGTGATTCGTTGCAGGGCTACCTGCTCGGACATCCGCTGCCGGCTGAGCGGTTCATGATGGACATTGTGCGTGGCGAACAGCTGGCAGCGGTTAACACTTAATCCTGTAGCAGCTGTCGAGCCTGCGACGCTGTCGTCGTGAGATCAGGCTACGCGATGGTTCAGGAGCATGAGCTTGATTGACGACGACTGCGTCGCCGAACGCAGCCTCGCAGGCTCGACAGCTGCTACAAGGTTTATGCAAATCCTGCGAATGCCGGTTATTCTTGGCCCCGACTGCTTAAGCTTGCAAATGGGGAAAGACAGCATGGACAAAGTCATCGTCATCACCGGTGGGAGCCGAGGCATCGGCGCCGCGACAGCGCTTCTGGCCGCCGAACAGGGCTTCCGGATCTGCATCAACTATCAGGCTGACGAAGAAGCCGCGCATAACGTGCTCGAACAGGTGCGCGCCCTCGGCGCTCAAGCCATCGCAGTACGTGCCGACGTCAGCAACGAAGATGAAGTGATCGGCCTGTTTCAGCGGGTGGACAACGAGCTGGGCCGGGTCACCGCGCTGGTGAACAACGCCGGTACTGTCGGGCACAAATCCCGGGTCGACGAAATGTCCGAATTTCGCATTCTCAAAATTCTCAAGACGAACGTGCTGGCGCCGATCCTCTGCGCCAAGCACGCGATCCTGCGCATGTCGCCCAAGCATGGCGGGCAGGGCGGCAGTATCGTTAACGTCTCGTCGGTGGCCTCGCGCCTGGGCTCGCCTAACGAATACGTTGATTACGCCGCCTCCAAAGGCGCGCTGGACAGTTTTACCATCGGCCTGTCCAAGGAAGTCGCGGGTGAGGGCATTCGAGTAAATGCCGTACGGCCGGGGTATATCTATACCGACTTCCATGCGTTGAGTGGCGATCCGGATCGGGTCAGCAAGCTGGAGTCAGGCATTCCGATGGCCCGGGGCGGGCGCCCGGATGAGGTTGCGGAGGCGATTGTGTGGCTGCTGTCGGACAAGGCTTCGTATGCGACGGGGACCTTTGTCGATCTGGGCGGTGGGCGTTAGGTCCTGAAGATCAAAAGATCGCAGCCTGCGGCAGCTCCTACAGGGTATTGAGTACATGTAGGAGCTGCCGAAGGCTGCGATCTTTTGCCGTTAAAAGGACCGCACGATCCGTCCCAACGTCTCCATCGCCTTCTCGGCCGCTTCATCCCAAGGGCTGCCATAGTTCAGCCTGATGCAATTCCTGAAGCGCTGGGTCGGCGAAAATATCGGCCCTGGCGCAATGCTGATGCCTTGCGCCAGCGCCATCTGAAACAACTTCAAAGAATCCATTTGTGCCGGTAATTCCAGCCAGAGAAAGTACCCGCCTGCAGGCTGGCTGACCCGTGTCTGCGCCGGGAAATAACGGGCAATGGCGGCGAGCATCGCGCTTTGTTGCTCCTCCAGCGCATAGCGCAGTTTGCGCAGATGCCGGTCGTAACCACCGTGTTGCAGGTAATCGGCAATCGCCGCCTGGGCCGGCATCGACGCACACAGCGATGTCATGAGTTTCAGCCGTTCGATTTTCTGCGCGTAACGCCCGGCCGCGACCCAGCCGATGCGGTAACCAGGCGCGAGGCTTTTGGCAAAGGAGCCGCAGTGCATCACCAGGCCCTCGGTATCAAACGCCTTGGCCGGCTTCGGCGCGTGTTGGCCGTAATACAGTTCGGCGTAGACATCGTCCTCGATCAACGGCACCTGATGACGACGCAGCAACTCCACCAGTTCCTGTTTCTTCGCCTCGGGCATGGTCGCGCCCATGGGGTTCTGGAAACTGGTCATGCACCAGCACACCTTGATCGGATGCCGTTCCAGGGTCTGCGCAAGGACGCCGAGGTCGATGCCGTCGCGCGGGTGCACGGGGATTTCCACCGCTTTGAGTTTCAGGCGTTCAAGGATCTGCAGGCACGCGTAGAACGCCGGCGCCTCGATGGCCACCAGGTCGCCGGGCTCGGTGACGGCTTGCAGGCACAGGTTCAACGCTTCCAGGGCGCCATTGGTGATCAAAAGTTCTTCCATGGGCAGCATCAGGCCGCCGACCATGTAGCGCAGCGCGATCTGCCGGCGCAGGTGCGGATTGCCTGGCGACATGTCGGTGACCACCATGCGCGGGTCCATTTCCCGCGCCGCACTGGACAGGGAGCGTGATAACCGTTGCAGCGGAAACAGCGCCGGGCTGGGGAATGCCGAGCCAAAGGGCACGGTGTTCGGGTCTTTGATCGAGTCGAGCACCGAGAACACCAGTTCGCTGACGTCGACTTCGGTGGATTCGTTGACCTGACTGCTGATCACCGGCTCGGAAAACGGGCTGGGTGCATGGGCGTTGACGAAGTAGCCAGAGCGCGGCCGGGCGCGGATCAGGCCGCGGCGCTCCAGCAGGTAGTACGCCTGGAACACCGTCGAAGGGCTGACACCATGGGTCTGGCTGGCGTAGCGCACTGAAGGCACCCGTTGGCCGGGGCCGA
Organism: Pseudomonas sp. MDV22-iso1; assembly: GCF_058145095.1. Lineage (NCBI taxonomy): Bacteria > Pseudomonadati > Pseudomonadota > Gammaproteobacteria > Pseudomonadales > Pseudomonadaceae > Pseudomonas > Pseudomonas sp. MDV22-iso1. Next base: position 147,504 of record NZ_JBYVMF010000013.1, on the reverse strand, counting down.
GAACGCCGGAGCGGATCAGTTCAGCGATGTCGTCGGCGAATTTTTCGTAGCGTTTCATCGAATGCCCGAATTGAAATTGTTCATATGACGCGGTCCTCTGTGGCGAGGGAGCTTGTCGAGTCGTCGCCACAGGGGATCGTGCGTCTGCATGTTAAGGGATCACCGATTCATCGGCGCTACAAACCGGCTTTTGGCCACGCTATAAATCTGCGGTTCATCGCTGTCGACAATCTTGAAGCTGATGCTCTGCGAACTGCTGCTGGGGCGTTCTGTCGTCATCGCCACCGACACCGGCACATCAACGATCTCGCCGGGCGCCAGGCTCAGTTCGGTCTTGCCCTGGAGCTGGAAGCCATCGCCATCGACCAGGGTCAGCCGGTAATCCTGACGCTGCTGGGTCTTGTTGATCACCTTCAGGCTGTAGATGTTTTCGATCTGGCCCTGGCTGTTTTCACGGAACAGGCCCCGGTCTTTGCTCACATCCAGCGATACCATGGGCCGCTCGACCAGCGCGAGGGCGAGGGCGCCGATCATCACCAGCAGCACCGCCGTGTAACCGATCAATCTGGGGCGCAACAAGTGCGTCTTGCCGCCTTGCAACTCGTGCTCGGAGGTATAGCTGATCAGTCCACGGGCATAACCCATTTTGTCCATGATCGAATCACAGGCGTCGATGCACGCCGCGCAGCCGATGCACTCCATCTGCAAGCCATCGCGGATGTCGATGCCGGTCGGGCAGACCTGCACGCACACCTGGCAGTCGATGCAATCGCCCAGGCCGACGTCGGCAGGCTTGACCTCGCGTTTGCGCGGTCCACGGTTTTCACCGCGAGCGACGTCGTAGGAAATGGTCAGGGTGTCCTTGTCGAACATCACGCTCTGGAACCGCGCATACGGGCACATGTGCATGCACACGGCTTCACGCAACCAGCCGGCGTTGATGTAGGTGGCACCGGTGAAGAACAGCACCCAGAACAGGCTGACACCGGCCATTTGCAGCGTCAGGAGCTCTTCGGCCAGTGGCCGGATCGGGGTGAAGTAGCCGACAAATGTCAGGCCCGTGAGCAGGCTGATCGCCAGCCACAGCGTGTGCTTGGCCGAGCGGCGCATGAGTTTGTTCAGCGTCCAGGGCGCGGCCTGCAGTTTAATCCGCTGGTTGCGTTCGCCTTCGGTGATCTTCTCGCACCACATGAAGATCCAGGTCCAGGAGCTCTGCGGGCAGGTGTAGCCGCACCACACCCGGCCAGCAAATACCGTAATTGCGAATAGACCGAACGCCGCAATGATCAGCAGCGCCGACAGCAGGATGAAATCCTGCGGCCAGAACGTCGCGCCAAAGATGTGGAATTTGCTTTCGGACAGGTCCCACAGCACCGCCTGGCGGCCACCCCAGTTCAACCACACCGTGCCGAAGAACAGCAAGAACAGGAAGCCAGCACCGGTCAATCGCAGGTTGCGAAACAGTCCGGTGAAGCTGCGGGTGTGGATCAGGTTGTCGCTGGACCTGGCCTTCATCTTTGGACGCGAGGGCTCATAGGTCTGTACAGGCGCGATACTTTCTACGGTTCGGACGGGAATTCTTTCGCTCATGGTCTTTCGCTCATCAGCCTCCATCAGGCCGGAGCACTATGAGCGTCGATCTGTTTGCATAACAGACTCAGGTATCGCAATAAAAAGCGGATCAGATGAGCCCTGATCCGCTCCCTGCGACAAGTTGAAGCATCCGCCACAGCGGGACATCGACGCCTATATCAGCCGTCTGCGGGCGTTGTTGATCAGCGTCAGCTAAATCACCGAATCACTGTCGGTCGCCTTCAAATGCTTACGACCATCCACTGCGCCTGCTACGGTCAATGCGTCGGCTTCTGCTTCGGTGATGTAAACGCGCTGGCCATTGAGCTCCACCGCCGACATGGCTTTTTCGGAATCGGTGATCACGGTGACGTCGGGGCACAGGCGAATTTCCTCGCCGTTCTCGAGGGTGAAGAAGCAAGTCTGGTTTTCGATGCGCACGGTCATGGTGATGTCCTTTTTTCTGCGGGGGTTCTCTAGCATTAGGGCGTCAGTCGTCGGCATCGTTCGGTGCAACCGATTAATGGTCGGCGCGGTCCATCGTCTAGACCAATTCACAAGGACAGCCGCATGAACGCGTGGTGGCATGAAGTATGGGTGACCCTGCAAGCGGAATTCGCCGACATCGGCGACGCCGCACAATTGACACGAATTACCGTGAGACTGGTGATTGCTGCGCTGTTGGGCGGCATTCTCGGGTTTGAACGCGAGCACAAGGGCAAGGCCGCCGGGGTTCGCACCCACATGCTGGTGGCCTTGGGCGCGGCACTGTTTGTGTTGGTGCCGCAAATGTCCGGGTCTCAGGCCGACGCGATGAGCCGGGTGGTGCAGGGGGTGATTGCCGGGATCGGTTTTCTGGGCGCCGGCACCATCCTGAAAAACACCGAAGGCGATGAAGGCCACGTCAAGGGCCTGACCACCGCCGCCGGGTTGTGGATGACCGCTGCGATTGGAGTAGCCGCGGGGCTGGGGCGTGAATCGACAGCGGTGCTCAGTACGTTATTGGCGTTGGCGATCTTCAGCGTGATGCCGCGGATCGTGAAGCTGCTGGATAAGGATGAGGATAAGGAACGTGATGAACCGTAGGACTCAGCGAATGCGTGAATCTCTGTAGGAACTGGTAGGAACTGGTTGGAGCAGGGAGGAACTGGTGGGAGCTGTCGAGTGAAACGAGGCTGCGATCTTTTGACTTTGTTTTTTAAAAGCAAGATCAAAAGATCGCAGCCTCGTTTCACTCGACAGCTCCTACATGCTCCAACCAGCTCCTACCTGCTCCTACCAGCGCCTATACGTCAGGACCGACAATCACAGGCGGCATAGTCTCTGGCGGATCTTCCCGTGGTGGCGGGATGGTTCCAGGCGGTTCCTGTTCGGGAACCGGCTCAGGCTCGGTCGGGGGGATCGTCGGATTGTCGATATTCGGATCGGGCGTTTCAGCAGGGATTGGAATATTCATCGTTCAAGCTCCAGTGGCACATGGCGTGAGTCGTGCTTAAGTCTGTTGACCACCGGACAAATGAATTGATTCCCGTAATCAGCCAAGCGAATCAGCGTGAACTTTAGCGGCGCAGGTCGCTCGGAACCTTAGTGAGTTCATTCCAGGGCTGAGCGCTTTGCGCGAACGTCGACCCAGCACAAGAGCGTCCATGGGGCGTAAAGGAGAGATGCTCGATGACGATCGAAAAACCTAATGAGTTGAGCTACAACCCGCACATTCCGCTGTCGCAGGCTTTATTGCTGCCGCGTATTGCCATTGAAGACACCATGCCGATCCTTGATGGCGGCCAGTTCGCGGTCAAGGCCGTGGTCGGGCAGGACGTGGTGGTGACCAGCAAGGTATTTGCCGACGGTCACGACAAGATGGCTGTACGGGTGCGTTGGCGCGCCGAAGGCGACGAGCAGTGGCAGTCCGCAGTCATGGGCGAGCTCGGCAATAACGGTTGGCAGGGCCAGTTTCGCGTGGAACGCCAGGGCCGTTATGTCTATTGCATCGAAGCCTGGATCGACCAGTTCGCCAGCTTCTGTTACGAGCTGGAAAAAAAGCACACCGCACGGGTGCCGGTCAGCCTTGAGCTGCAGGAAGGTCGCACGCACGTTCAACAGGCGGCCGAACGTTCGGAAGGACAACTGAGCGAAGCGCTGGCGGCCCTGCATCATGAACTGTCCGGTCTGCTCGAAACCGAGCAGGTCGCGCTGTTTCTGCACCAGCGTAGCGCTGACTTGATGGCCCAGGCCGATCACCGTGCCTTCGTCAGCCTCAGCCCGGAATACCCGCTGGACGTTGAACGCGAGTTGGCACAATTCGCCAGTTGGTATGAATTGTTCCCCCGTTCGATCACCGACGATCCGGCACGCCACGGCACCTTTAATGACGTGCATTCGCGGCTGCCGATGATCCAGGACATGGGGTTCGACGTGCTGTACTTCCCGCCGATCCACCCCATCGGTCGCAGCCACCGCAAAGGTCCGAACAACTCCCTGACCGCCGGTCCCAACGATCCGGGCAGCCCTTACGCCATCGGCAGTGCTGAAGGGGGTCATGAGGCCATTCATTCGGAGCTGGGCACCCGCGAGGACTTCCGTCGGCTGGTTGCAGCGGCGGCGGATCACGGGCTGGAAATCGCCCTCGATTTCGCGATCCAGTGTTCCCAGGATCACCCGTGGCTCCAGCAGCATCCGGGCTGGTTCAACTGGCGTCCGGACGGCACGATCAAATACGCCGAGAACCCGCCGAAAAAATACCAGGACATCGTCAACGTCGATTTCTACGCCGCTGACGCGATCCCGAGCCTGTGGGTCGAACTGCGAGACATCGTGGTGGGTTGGGTCGAGGAGGGTGTGAAGATCTTCCGTGTCGATAACCCGCACACCAAACCGCTGCCGTTCTGGCAATGGTTGATTGCAGACGTGAGAGCGCTGTACCCGGAAGTGATTTTCCTCGCAGAAGCCTTCACCACCCCGGCGATGATGGCGCGGTTGGGCAAGGTCGGTTACTCACAGAGCTACACCTATTTCACCTGGCGCAACACCAAGTACGAGCTGTCGACTTATCTGACCGAACTCAACGAATCGCCGTGGCGCGAGTGCTACCGGCCGAACTTCTTCGTCAATACGCCAGACATCAATCCGGCGTTCCTGCACGAATCCGGTCGCGCCGGTTTCCTCATCCGCGCAGCGCTGGCGACCATGGGCTCCGGTCTATGGGGCATGTATTCGGGCTTTGAGCTGTGTGAATCGGCGCCGGTGCCGGGCAAAGAGGAATACCTCAACTCCGAGAAGTATGAAATCCGTCCGAGGGACTTCAATGCCCCGGGCAACATCATTGCCGAAATTGCCCAGCTGAACCGGATTCGCCGGCAGAACCCGGCGCTGCAGACGCACCTGGGCTTGAAGATCTACAACGCCTGGAACGACAACATTCTGTATTTCGGCAAACGCAGCGCTGACGGCAGCAACTTCATTCTGGTAGCGGTAAACCTTGATCCGCATAACGTGCAGGAAGCGAACTTCGAGTTGCCACTGTGGGAGATGGGCCTGCCTGACGACGCCCATACCCAGGGCGAGGACTTGATGAGTGGCCATCGCTGGACCTGGTACGGCAAGTATCAGTTCATGCGCATCGACCCGGCGCACCAGCCGTTCGGGATTTGGCGGATTTCGACGTCGTAACTACACCGCCGCACCTCCTGTAGGAGCTGTCGAGTGCAACGAGGCTGCGATCTTTGATCTTTAAAGTCAAAGTCAAAAGATCGCAGCCTTCGGCAGCTCCTACAGAGTACGCCGGTGTATTGCGAGCGCTGCGCTGCAGTGGCTTTATTGAATTCAACAGGAGTTTCAAATGGCGAAGAAACCCAAGGCAGCCACTTTTATCAAGGACCCGCTCTGGTACAAGGATGCGGTGATCTACCAGGTACACGTTAAGTCTTTTTTCGACTCCAACAATGACGGGATCGGCGACTTTCCCGGCCTCATCGCCAAACTCGATTACATAGCCGACCTCGGCGTCAACACCATCTGGCTCCTGCCGTTCTACCCGTCCCCTCGGCGCGACGATGGCTATGACATCGCCGAGTACCGGGGCGTACACCCAGACTACGGAACGATGGCCGATGCCAGGCGGTTCATTTCCGAGGCCCATGAACGCGGCCTGCGGGTGATCACCGAATTGGTCATCAACCACACCTCGGACCAGCACGCCTGGTTCCAGCGCGCTCGCAAAGCCAAGAAAGGCTCGGCAGCCCGGGACTTCTATGTGTGGTCGGATGACGATCAGAAGTACGACGAAACCCGCATCATCTTTCTCGACACCGAGAAGTCCAACTGGACCTGGGACCCCGTGGCTGGCCAGTACTTCTGGCACCGGTTCTACTCCCACCAGCCAGACCTGAATTTCGACAATCCGCAAGTCATGAAAGCCGTGCTGTCGGTGATGCGTTACTGGCTGGACATGGGCATCGATGGCCTGCGCCTGGACGCCATTCCTTACCTGATCGAGCGCGACGGCACCAACAACGAGAACCTGCCCGAGACCCACGACGTCCTCAAGCAGATCCGCGCTGAGATCGACGCCAACTACCCGGACCGCATGTTGCTGGCCGAGGCCAATCAATGGCCGGAAGACACGCAGTTGTACTTCGGTGACACCGACGCTGAAGGCCAGAATGGCGATGAATGCCATATGGCGTTCCATTTCCCGTTGATGCCGCGCATGTACATGGCGCTGGCCCAGGAAGACCGTTTCCCGATCACCGACATCCTGCGCCAGACCCCGGAAATTCCGGCCAACTGTCAGTGGGCGATTTTCCTGCGTAACCACGATGAACTGACGCTGGAGATGGTCACCGACAAAGAGCGTGACTACCTGTGGAATTACTACGCCGCCGACCGTCGGGCGCGGATCAACCTGGGTATCCGCCGACGTCTGGCGCCGCTGATGGAACGCGACCGTCGTCGTGTTGAGCTGCTGAACAGTCTGCTGTTGTCGATGCCCGGCACGCCGACCTTGTACTACGGCGATGAAATCGGCATGGGCGATAACATCTACCTTGGCGACCGCGACGGCGTGCGCACGCCCATGCAATGGTCGATTGACCGCAACGGCGGCTTCTCCCGCGCCGATCCGGCGAGCCTGGTGCTGCCGCCGATCATGGACCCGCAATACGGGTATCTGTCGGTCAACGTCGAAACCCAGGCCGGCGACCCGCATTCGCTGCTGAACTGGACCCGCCGCATGCTCGCTGTGCGCAAGCAGTCCAAGGCATTTGGTCGCGGCACGTTGAAAATGCTCTCGCCGAGCAACCGGCGGATCCTGGCTTACACCCGTGAATTCACCGGGGAGGATGGCAAGCACGAAATCATCCTCTGCGTGGCCAACGTTTCGCGCAGTGCACAAGCGGCGGAGCTGGACCTGTCGGCCTACGTCGGCATGGTGCCGGTGGAAATGCTTGGCGGTAATGCCTTCCCGCCGATTGGCCAGTTGAATTTCCTGCTGACCCTGGCCCCGTACGGTTTCTATTGGTTCGGCCTGGCCGCGGAGAATCAGATGCCCAGCTGGCACGTCGAACCGGCGCAAAGCCTGCCGGACTTCACTACGCTGGTGCTCAAACACCGCATGGAAGAGCTGCTCGACGCGCCGGCCCGGGACACCCTGGAACAAGGCATTCTGCCTAGCTGGCTGCAGAACCGTCGCTGGTTTGCCGGCAAAGATGCCGCCATCGAACAGGTGAAGCTGGCCTACGGCGTGCGCTTTGGCGATGCGCAGCACCCGGTGTTGCTCAGCGAAATCGATGTCACCAGCAATGGCCAGACCAGCCGCTACCAACTGCCGTTCGGCTTCATCGCCGAAGATCAGGTCGGGCCGGCATTGCCGCAACAGTTGGCGCTGTCTCGAGTACGGCGTGGCCGTCAGGTCGGCGTCATCACGGATGCGTTCGCCCTGGAAAACTTCATTCGTGCGGTCCTGCAAGGCATGCAGAGCAATTCGGTTTTGCCCTCGGAAGCCGGGGAGATCCGTTTCGAACCGACTGCCGAACTGGCCAAACTGGGGCTCAATGCAGAGTCCGAGGTGCGTTACCTGTCTGCCGAGCAATCCAACAGTTCGGTCGTGGTCGGCAAGAGCCTGGTGCTCAAGCTGATTCGTAAAATCGCCTCCGGCGTGCACCCGGAACTGGAGATGAGCGCTTACCTGACCAATGCCGGCTTCAGCAATATTTCGCCGCTGCTGGGCTCGGTGATTCGCCGCGATGCTCAGGGTGAAGACACGCTGCTGATGATCGCCCAGGGTTTTCTTAGCAATCAGGGCGACGCCTGGGAATGGACCCAGAACAACCTGGAACGGGCGTTGCGCGACGAACTGGCGCAAGCCATCTCCGAGCAGGAACAACATTACAACGCGCTTGGGGAGCTGGAAGATTTCGCCGGCATGCTGGGTCAGCGATTGGGCGAAATGCACCAGGTGCTGGCCGCGCCCACCGACGACCCGGACTTCGCGCCGCACATCACCACGCAGAAAGAGGCCCTCGCATCGGCCAAGGATGTCGCGGCTCAAGTTGAGCACTCGTTGAAGTTGCTCAAGGAGCATCAAAACGAACTGAACCCCGAAGACCAAGCGTTGGTCAGTCGTTTACTGGACAACAAAAAGGCGATCCTTAGCCATGTCCAGGACCTGGGTAAAAAGTCGGCCGGTGGTTTGCGCATCCGCGTCCACGGCGATTTGCATTTGGGTCAGGTGTTGGTGATCAAGGGCGATGCGTACCTGATCGACTTTGAAGGCGAACCGGCGCGGCCATTGCATGAACGACGGGGCAAGCACAGTCCGTATAAAGACGTCAGCGGCGTGTTGCGTTCCTTCGATTACGCAGCGGCGATGACGATCAATGTGCATAACGTCGACAACACCGAAACTGCGCAAGCTGCGCGCACGCGGGTTGCCGAGCGTTATTTGAGTGAGGCAAAAATCGCATTTATCGACGCCTATCGGCGAGCGGCAGCTAGTCTTGCTCATGCGTGGCAAGATCCTGAAGGCGAGGATGCTGCGCTGGCGTTGTTCGGTCTGGAAAAGGCCGCGTACGAGGTGGCCTATGAGGCGGAGAATCGCCCGACCTGGCTGCCCGTGCCGTTGCATGGTTTATATGGATTATTGAGTGGGCTTAAACCCTTTTCCGATCTTGGTGGAGAGTAGTCATGAGTTTCTCGAACAAGGAACAGGGTCACGCTAAAGAAGCGCTGCTGCCCGGGACGCGGGACATCGACGCGCTGGTACGCGCCGAGCATCACGACCCTTTTGCAATTCTGGGCCCCCACGGCGATGGCGCCGGCGGGCAATACATTCGGGCTTATCTGCCGGACGCCTTGAGCGTGCAGGTCATCGCCAAGGACTCCGGGGAAGAACTCGGCAACCTTGAAGCGACCCAGACCCCTGGATTGTTTGTTGGCCATTTCGACCGCGCTCAGCCCTATGTGCTGCGCACCCGTTGGGCTGGAGGCGAGCAGCTGTCGGAAGACCCTTACAGCTTCGGCCCGTTGCTGGGCGAGATGGATTTGTACCTGTTTGCCGAGGGCAATCACCGCGACCTGAGCAGTTGCCTCGGTGCGCAGCTGAAGACAGTTGATGGCATCGATGGCGTGCGCTTTGCCGTCTGGGCACCGAATGCCAAGCGGGTGTCGGTGGTCGGCGATTTCAACAATTGGGACGGCCGTCGTCATCCGATGCGCCTGCGTCATCCTACCGGTGTCTGGGAGTTGTTCATCCCGCGCATGCAGGCTGGTGAAGCCTACAAATACGAGATCCTCGGTGCCCAAGGCATTCTGCCGCTCAAGGCCGATCCGATGGCGCTGGCAACCTCGCTGCCACCGGACACCGCGTCGAAAGTCGCCTCACCGCTGAACATTGACTGGCAGGACCACGAGTGGATGCAGGCGCGGGGCGAGCGTCAAAAGCCGAGCGCGCCATTGTCGATCTACGAATTGCACGCCGGTTCCTGGCAGTGCGAGCTGGACGATCTGGGTGAAGTGGCCCGTCAGTACACCTGGCATGAATTGGGTGAACGGCTGATTCCTTACGTCAAGGAACTGGGCTTCACCCACATCGAACTGATGCCGATCATGGAACACCCGTTCGGTGGTTCGTGGGGCTATCAACTGCTCTCGCAGTTCGCCCCGAGTGCCCGCTACGGTTCGCCGGATGATTTCGCCGCCTTCGTCAATGCCTGCCACCTGGCGGATATCGGCGTGATCCTTGACTGGGTTCCGGCGCATTTTCCGACCGATACCCACGGCCTGGCCCAGTTCGACGGCACTGCGCTGTATGAGTACGGCAACCCACAGGAAGGCTTCCATCAGGATTGGGACACGCTGATCTACAACCTCGGCCGTACCGAAGTGCACGGTTATATGCTGGCGTCGGGGTTGCACTGGCTCAAGCATTTCCACGTCGATGGCCTGCGTGTCGATGCAGTGGCGTCGATGCTGTATCGCGATTACTCGCGCAAGGCTGGCGAGTGGGTACCGAACCGGCATGGCGGTCGCGAAAACCTCGAAGCCATCGACTTCCTGCGCCACCTTAATGACGTGGTCAACCTCGAAGCGCCGGGTGCGCTGGTGATCGCCGAAGAATCCACTGCTTGGCCGGGTGTGAGCCAGAGCACGCAACAGGGCGGTCTGGGTTTCGATTACAAATGGAACATGGGCTGGATGCACGACTCACTGCATTACATCCAGCAGGACCCGGTGTACCGCGGGCATCACCACAACGAGCTGAGTTTCGGCCTGGTGTATGCGTGGTCCGAGCGTTTCATCCTCCCGATCTCCCACGATGAAGTGGTGCACGGCAAGCATTCGCTGATTGACAAGATGCCGGGTGATCGCTGGCAGAAATTCGCCAACCTGCGCGCGTACCTGAGTTTCATGTGGTCGCATCCGGGCAAGAAATTGTTGTTCATGGGTTGCGAATTCGGCCAGTGGCGCGAGTGGAATCACGATCAGCAACTGGACTGGTACCTGCTGCAGTACTCCGAGCACAAAGGGGTGCAGAAGCTGGTGGGAGACCTGAACCGGTTGTATCGCGAAGAACCGGCGATGCACGATCAGGACGACGCGCCGCAAGGGTTCCAGTGGTTGATCGGCGACGATGCGATCAACAGCGTCTATGCGTTCCTGCGCTGGAGCAAGGACGGGCGTCCGGTATTGGTGGTGGCCAACTTCACCCCGGTGCCGCGTCAGGGTTATCGCGTGGGCGTACCGTTTGCCGGTCGCTGGACCGAGGTCATCAACAGTGATGCGGCGATGTACGCCGGTTCCAACTACGGCAACGGTGGCGGGGCGTTTACAGAAGAAGAACCGAGCCATGGGCAGCCGCTGTCGCTGGGCTTGAATTTGCCGCCGTTGGCGGTGTTGATTCTGCGGCCGGAACTGTAAATCAAAAGATCGCAGCCTTCCGCAGCTCCTACAGTATCGGGTTAACACACGGTCAATGTAGGAGCTGCCGCAGGCTGCGATCTTTCTTTAATGTCAACCGCTCACCAGCGCATCCGCACGCCCAGGCTGCCGATCAACCCGTTCAAATCGTTCTCATCCACATCACTGCTGTAATCGGCGCTGACGTACAGGCTCACCACCGGTGTCACCTTCGCCACCAGACCCAACCCCAACTCCACCGTCGATGATTTACGGCTGCTGCTGATCTTGTCGACCTGATCGAGGGTCACCGTGTTGCCGGTATACACCGTGTGCCACAGGTTGGTCCGAACATAAGGTTCCACGCCCAGGCCATTGATGTCGTAGCTCCCTTTCAATCGCGCACCGACCCGGCCGCTCCACGACGTCAGGTCGCTGGATGACGCGTTGCCCGATCCGCCATAGGGCGTATCCAGGGTAATGCGCTGGTTGATCAACTGGGCCTGGGGTTCGACCACCCAGTTCTCACTCACGCCGATCGGAAAGCCGCCCTCAACCGAAAACGTCACTGCACTGCCTTCGGTCATCTGCCGGGCGCCCTGTTCATTGCGGCTGAAACCGTTGACCCGGCCACCACTGGCAGATAAATCCACGTGCCAGCCTTGTGGGCCGGTCAGGCTCCAGTACGCGCCAAGGCTCTGGCCTTGCAGGTTGAGGGTGTCGGTAGCGGGATCCGCCAGGGCGCGACTGGTCAACAACCCGTTGCTGTTGCCCTGGAACTGGGTGGTGCCGCCGATCAGCCCGACTCGCTGGGTATGTCCGCTGCTACTTTGCAGCGTCAGGATCGCCGGGCCTTTGAATTCGGTACCGCCAGAGAGGGACGAGCCTTGGGCCATATAGTCGGTTTGCGCCTGGCGCGAAGGTTGGCCGTAGAGTTGATCCCAGGCGGAGGGTGCTGCGTCTTCAATCGTCAGGCGTGAACTTCGCACATCGTCAGCGGGGCTGAAGTGGCCTGGGTAGGGGGCGGTGATGGAAATAGCGGGTAGTGACAGCACCGGTACGTCCTGGCGATACCAGGGCAGCGTTTCATCTTCGGCAGAGCCTGCCTTCACCTCCATGGATGAACACAGCAGGATTGAGCTTGAAACGGTGCAAAACGTGACTTTGATCTCTTGAGGGGTGAGTGAAGTTCTCATGGTGGTCTACCTTGCAATCGCATGCGCTATCTCGCTTTGGCGTCTCTCCTACCCCGAATGAGGGGCGACCGAATGGAGTAGGGCAAGCCTCTGACCTCCCGTGTATGCGGGTGTCTGGAGGCTTGAACCTGGTGGTATTTCCGGGGGTAGTACCGTGTAGCTAAGAAGACCCCTGACGTTGCGTCAAGAAAATGGCCGATAAATGGTAGGGTTAATTTAACGCTGTCAAGTGACTGATTTACGGCACTGATCTAAGTACTTGTTTGTACATGACATCGTCAAAAAAACCCGCGCCAGAGCGTTTAAATGATGGTTACCAGCTAACCCTGAGCCCCACGTTTCCCGACAAACCACGCAGGTCCTGGCTGTCAATATTGCTGCTGTAGTCTGCGCCGGCGTAAACACTCACGGTCGAAGCCAGGCTCAGGATGACGCCCAGGCCGACATCGGCGGAGGAGGACTTCTGTTCGGTAGTGACCTGATCGACGTCGTCGAAGGTCACGGTGTCGCTGCCTGAAAAGGTGTGCCACAGGTTAGCGCGCAGATAGGGTTCCATCGGACGTCCCCCGACGTCGTAACGGCCCTTGAGCCGAGCGCCCAAGCGACCGGTCCAGGCACCATCGGAATCGAACGAAACGCGAGATACGCCGTCATCCTGGCTGTCGAGGGAGATTTTCTGGTGGATGACTTGCGCTTGGGGTTCCACCACCCAGTTGCCAGCCACGGCGATGGGGTAGCCCGCTTCGGCGGAAACTGTGAGCGCATGGCCACGATTGTCGATTTTCAGGCCGCGTTCGGAATGATTGTCGCCATCCAGTCGAGTGCCCATCAACACTGTGTCGATGTACCAGCCTTTGGGGTCGGTCAGCGTCCAGTACAGGCCATAGCTGTCGCCCTCAAGGTCGATCTTGCCGGCGCGCTTGCCTTCGAAGCCTTCGTTGAATCCATCGACATTGCCCTTCATCTGGGTATGCCCGACAAAGAACCCGGTGCGTTGCGTCTGCCCGCCGGACCACTGTGAGCTGTACAGGTCATTGCCGACCTGGAAGCCGCTGATCGAACCGTCGAAGCGAGGCGACACGGTGCCCGCCCAGGTCTGGTCGAGATTCTTGCCATACACCCGACCCCAGCCAGCGCCAAACGCACCGGTTTCGGTAAGCAGTCGCTGATCGCCCTGGCGATCATGGAAAGTGCCCAGCGCCATCAGGGTCAGTTGCGCAGCCGCCGGCGGCAACACTGACCAGTTGGGGACTTCAGGACGATACAAAGCGATGGGTTCGGCGCCCGGCACGGCGGCAGGCAAGGGTGGAAGTTCGGGATTGCCTTCAGGCGCCAGCGCCGCGACCGGCACCGCGACCACGGGAACAACAATGGGCGGTAATTCCGGGTCGGGATTTGGAACAGTCGTGACTTGTGGCGCAACGACGGCCGAACGCAGGTACCAACTGTTTTCCGTGCCTGCCGTGACACCACCCTTGAACAGGCGGTAATCGAACGCACCGGCGGAGATCAGGCCGCCGTTCAGTGCGAAAGCGCCGTTGCTGCTGACCGCCGTGCCTTGGGCTTCCACAAGCTGAATACCGTTTTGCTGCGTCAATCCGCCCGCGCCGCCCAGGTTAGTAACGGTGATCAAGGTATTGCCGGTCAAAGTCCCGTTATTCACCACCAGTTTGTCGCTGGCCGAGCTGTCATCGCCAAGCACGCTTTGCAGCAACAGTTTGCCGCCGTTGCCAGCGTAATTGCCTTGCACGGTCAGTGTGTCGTTGGTGCGGGTGTTGGCACGGGTGAGGTCGAGGGTGCCGGCGTTGTTCAACGTGGCGAGCTGGCCTGCCGTTAAGGCTGTGATGCTGCCTTGGGTCGACGTCAGCGTGCTGCTGCCGTCAATGTTGAACACTCCGGTACCGCTGGTGCTGTCGCCCAGCGCAAAGCTGCTGCTATCGAGGTCCAGTCGTGAGTTGTTGTTCAGGTTGACCGTTTCCCAATTGATGTACCGGGCGGCGCCGGCCGTCGTGGTCTGGTCGAAGGTCAGCAGATCGTTGCCCGGACCGCCATCCATGCTCGGGGTCAGGGCGAGGGTGCTTTCGGTTAGATTGCCCAAGGTCGCACGATCATTGCCTTCGCCCATCAGGATCGCCGAACGGATAATCCCGCCACCGTTCCAGTTCAGCACGTCATCGCCGACACTGGCGCGGATCTCGCCGGCAATTTCGCCACCGGTCACAGTGATGCTGTCGTTGCCGCCACTGACACTGACGTTGCCACCGATTCTGCCACCGGACACGATGATGGTATCGGTGCCGAAGGCCGTCACCAGGTTGCCGAGAATCTGCCCGCCCGACAGGTCAAAAATATTGTTGTCGAGCTTCATGTCGACGCGACCGATGCTGCCCGCGGTCATTTTCGCCACGTCGCCGTCCTCGAACGCGCCGACGATGGCGCCGCCGGTCATCAGGAAGGTGTCACGGCCATCGCCTTGTGCCAGGGACTGAATGCTCCCGCCACTCATGACGAAGTCATCAATGCCATTGCCCTGGCTGACGGCGCCGGTGATTTGCCCGGCGGTGATCAGCAGCCGATCAACGCCATCGCCCAGGTCGAGCGTGCCGGCGAGGGTGCCGGAGTTCATTTCCACGGTGTCGCTGCCGGCACCGAAGGCGACATTGCCATTGATGCGGCCGGTGCCGTTGGCAAGAAAGGTCAGGGTGTTGTTGCCGAGCAGGTCGGTCAGCGGTCCGCTGGTGGCGCTGTCACAGACGTAATTGTCATTGCCGGCGGAGGGAGTGAGTGTGCAAGCGGCCTGGGCATTCACCGACCAGCCGATGCAAAAACAGAGGGGAACAGCACAAACGCTAAAGCGGTACTTGGGCCGTGCTGTCGAAAAATCCATTCTCGTCTCCCGCGTGGTCATCAGCATTTACAACAACCTATCAAGAGTTTCAACAGGAAACTACTGACACAATTGACAGGTCGTGCTGATTAATTTCCGCGTATCAGAGATGTACTTCTACTGCCAACGGCAGGTGATCCGACAAGTGCGTCCAGGGTTTGTGCCCCAGTATTCGCGGCTCATGACTGCTGGCATTACGCAGGTAAATCCGATCCAGGCGTAGGAGAGGAAACCGTGCCGGGTAAGTTTTTGCCGGACGACCGTGATGGCGTTCGAAGGCTTCATGCAAGTAATCACGACGGGCGAGGGCGGCATTGCCTTGCAATTGCCAGTCGTTGAAGTCGCCTGCGATGATCACCGGCGCGTCGTCAGGCAGTGATTCGAGCAACTGGCAGAGGAGTTGCAGTTGCAGCTGGCGATGGCTTTCCAACAGGCTCAGGTGCACGCAGATGGCGTGGACTTCGGCGTGTCCCGGTACGTCCAGCACACAATGCAGCAAGCCGCGACGCTCGGGGCCGGTGATCGAGACGTCGAGGTTGCGGTACTCGCGAATGGGGTATTTGGAGAGTAATGCGTTGCCGTGGTGACCATCGGGATAAACAGCGTTGCGACCGTAGGCAAAATCGCTCCACATGCTGTCGGCGAGGAATTCGTATTGCGACGTTTGTGGCCAGTTATTGAACCGGGAGGAATGGCGCTCGTGTTCGCCGACCACTTCCTGCAAAAACACCAGATCCGCCGAGGTGCTGCGCACGGCTTCACGGAGCTCGGGAAGAATGAAACGTCGATTGAGTGCGGTGAATCCTTTGTGGGTATTGACCGTCAATACGCGTAGCCGATGAACGGCCTGCGGGGTGTTCAACGGCACCGAATCGATCGCCTGCCGCGTTGGATCACTGGTCACGTTCATACCTCTGAGTCGGGCTTCATATGTATGCGACTGATGCAGGGCCGAGCAGTTCAGCGCATGTCATGAATTTCAAATTAACACGGAGCCCACGTACACCCCGCGCCCTGTAGCAGCTGGCGAAGCCTGCGTTGGGGCGCGAAGCGGCCCCCGATTTTCAAGTGGACACCTCGTCGCCCGGAAAGCGACCGCTTCGCAGTCGGACGCAGCCTTCGGCAGCTGCTACAGAGGATTTGCGTGAACCTGATGAGTTGCTAGAGGATTTGTACGAAATTGGCCGTTAGCGATACGTTCAGACAAACACAATCTCGTACGGCAATCGCATGCGTTGCAGCAGCACCCTGGGCAACAGGGGGGCGAGGCCGATGGCGGGTTCACCGTTGAGTTGGCTCGCATAGGCGTGAGTGGCGTGGCTTTTGCGCGCGACGGTCCAGCTGTCGAGGCGGACTTTGCGCGCACGGTGCCAGGGGATTTGTTCGCGATCCCGCAGGGGCCGATGCCACGCCTGAATCGGTACTTCATTGAACGTCGCACCCACCATTTTTGCCGCCTTGGCACTGGCACGGCTGACCGTGTCGTGGTCGCGGTTACTGTCCTCGCTCCAGGTGCTGAACACCACGTCGCCGGGCCGCAGGTAACGCGCAATAAATTCGGTCAATTGAGCTTCCTGCTCGGCCAGGGCGTTGTCGGTGAACCCGCCGCGCACCCATTTCAGGCTGTGCATGGGCAAACCGAGCCGGCGCAGCGCCTCGACGCTTTCCTGGGAGCGAAACACACTCAGGCGCTTCTCCGACCACTGTTGCGACCCCGGCTGGCTGCTGCTGCCGTCGGAAATCGAGATCAATTGCAAGGGATGACTCAAGGCACTGAGCAGTTGCAACAGGCCACCGCACATCATCACTTCATCGCCGGGGTGGGTCGAGATGACCACTGCTCGCGCGCCCGGTGGGACGAGGGTTTCGGTATTGATGACGGGAATGTTGTCCAGTTGCGGGGCGCTGTTCCAGATCTGTGCAGGCGGGCTGTTTTCGCTGGTGGAGGCAGATTTCATCGCAATGACATCCTTGTTGTAGGTGTATGAACAATGTCGGCGCTCCGTACCCTGGATTGCCGCGGGAAGAGTATTGCTCATGTCTGGCGATTCGTCGCCCCGATGTTCTATCCGGTACGTTTTATTTCGCGCTGTCCATCCGATCGATCAACGCAGGCCCTCCAGCGCCGCCACGGAACGGGGTTCGCGGCTCCAGACTTCCAGCAGAAAATCCGCCTCCTGATGCAGCACCAGGCGCGGCAAATGCAACTGTTCGTGCAGCAAGTCATGCACCTGCCGCGCGTTCAACGGGCAGCCATCGATGGGCGGACGCCAATGGCAGGCGAGGAGCTGGCCATCGGCAGCCAGGGACCGCCCGGCCTTTTCGATCAGCTGCTTGAGGTCTTCGGCGTCGAGGTAATAGCCCACCTCGCTCAGCACGATCAGGTCGAACTGTTCTTCCGGCCAGTCATTGGGCAAGCGGCCCTGACGCACTTCGGCATGGTCAAACAAACTCAGACGTGTACGCGCCAGCGTGACCGCCGCGCTGGCCGTGTCGCAACACAACAGGCGGTCGCAGCGCGTCGCAAGATCGGCGCTCAATTCACCGTTGGCACAGCCAGGCTCGAAAATGGCGCGGTACCGGGGGCGGGGTAATGCCGCCAGGGTGATTGCGCGTTTGCGTTGTTCATACCAGCGGTCGCGGAACGCCCAGGGGTCATCGTTGCCGGCAAACAGCCCGTCGAAATAGCGATCCTCTACGCTCATAAAAACACCACCTCAAAAGGTTGCAGCAACCGGTCCAGTACAAACGGCGCCAGCACCGGCGGCAAGCCGACCTGGGGATCACCTTCCAGCTGGCTGGCGAATGCATGGATGGCGTGACGTTTGCGCGCTACCAGCGGCGGGTCCAGCAGGATTTTTCGCGCCCGATGCCACGGCACGCCGCTGTCTTCGGGCGTCGCCCAATGCCAGGTCCACACCGGCAGTTCGTGCAGCGTAGCCCCGACCCGTTGCGCTGCTTCGGCACTGGCGCGGCCTACGGCTTCGTGGTCGCAATGGCCATCCTCGCGCCATGTGGTAAACACCACATCGTTGGCGCGCAGATGGCGTTGGATGAACTCGACCAGTTCCGTCTCCCGAGCCGCCACCTGGCTGTCGGCAAACCCGCCGCGCAGCCATCTCAAACTGTGCAATGGCAGACCCAGCCGGCGCAGAGCCTCGACGGATTCCTGTGGGCGCACCGTGCTGAGTCGTTCCACCGACCAACGCTCGGAACCTGGATGGCTGGCGCTGCCGTCGGTGACCGAGATCAGCTGCAACGCCCGACCCGCCTGCGCCAGCAGTTGCAGAAAGCCGCCGCAGCCGAGTATTTCGTCGTCCGGGTGCGGCGCAATGATGACCGCCCGAGCGCCTTCAGGGACGAGTTCCAGAATATCGACGGTGGCCAGCTGTGCCAGGTGGCGAGAGGTCTGCCACAGGTGCAGCGGCGTGCCCTGACCGACGATTGGATTGGTCTTCATAACGTCCAGGTCCCTTGGATGATTGTTTGCCCTAGCGCCGCCAGATCGCGTTCGGCATGGCTTTGCCGCAGGAATACCGGCAGATCGGCGCTTAGGCGGGCAAATTGAGGGTCCTTGCAATACGGGGCAGCACCCAACGCGCGGCCCACGTGATGGATGACCTGCTCGGCGGCGTTTTCCACGACGGCGCGAGCGCGCCGGGCCAACAGTTCGGCATTGTCGTGGGGGGCGGCGTCGATGGTCGATGCGCTGAGCCGCAGTACTGAAGCCGCGCTGTACAACGCGCTGTCGACGGCACCCAGGTGGGCGAGGGCATGGGGTTCTTCGCGGTGAGCGCAATGGGTGCGCAAGCGTTCGGCGAGGCTGCAAGCGGCGCCATACCAGCACGCCGCGATACCAACGCCGCCTTGCCAGAAACCGGGGCGTTGCAGGTAGTCCCCGGGGTTGCCGATGGCTTGCGCCTGCGCGCCATCGAACAGCACTTCGACACTCCCGGTCGCCGCCATACCCACCGCCTGCCAGCCTTGATCCGTGACCGTCACGCCGGGTTGATCCAGTGCGACCGCGACCAATTGCTGGCGATCCTGCTCGTCCCAAGCGGTCAGCAACGCGTGGCTCAACACCCCCGCACCCGAACACCAGGCCTTGCGACCGCTGAGCACTGCCGATGCACCTTGCACCGCCACACTTACCCGCGCGTTGGGCGGTTCGGCCGCCCACATGCCCCAGGTGCTGGAAGGCGGGGCAAATGCACCGAGTTGCGCAAGGATCGCCAGTGCGTCGGTGTGCCCCTCGAACAACTTGCACAGTCCCAAATCATGCCCGCCAACTTCGGCCAGACGCTGAAAACGCTCCAGCGTCTGGCCGCTACCGGGTAATGGAAGCTGATCAAGCCCGGCTTCGACCAGCTCGCGCAGGCACTGTCCTAGTGCCTGCGCGTTGGCATGATCCGTTGCCTGCCGATCAAGAAACGTCTTGAGGTCCATTTCACTCTTCTTCCTCACGCTGCAGTTCGAACAGCAACAACGAGCGGCCGGTGACTGAATACTCATGGCCGAACTCGAAGCGCTCCTGACCTCGGATCGAGGGCTGGTTGGTGTCGATCATGCAGGTCCAGAAACCGCCATCCGGCACTTCCGGCAAGGTGAAATTGACCACGTCGTGGTGAGCATTGACCACCAGCAACAGCGTGGCGTCCGCACCCTTGCGGCGAATCCCGGTTTCCTGGGCGCGGCCGTCGAGCAGCATGCCGAGGCAGCGACCGTGGGCTTCTTCCCACTGCTCGATGGTCATTTCATTGCCATCGGGCGCGAGCCAGGTCACGTCCTTGACGCCAATGTCCTCGTTGTAATTGCCCACCAGGAAACGTCCGCGACGCAGAATCGGGTAAGCCAGGCGCAGCTTGATCAGGCGTTTGACGAATTTGAGCAACGCTTTGCCGTCTTCGCTGAGATCCCAGTTGACCCAACCGATTTCGCTGTCCTGGCAGTAGGCGTTGTTATTACCGTCCTGGGTGCGGGCGAATTCATCACCGGCGACCAGCATCGGCGTGCCCTGGGACAGCAGCAGCGTGGCGAAGAAATTGCGCATCTGCCGCTGACGCAGCTCGTTGATTTCCGGATCGTCGGTCGGGCCTTCGACGCCGTGGTTCCAGGACAGGTTATTGTTGCTGCCGTCCTGATTGTTCTCGTCGTTGGCTTCGTTGTGCTTGTCGTTGTACGACACCAGGTCATTGAGCGTGAAGCCGTCGTGGGCGGTGATGAAGTTCACCGACGCATACGGGCGTCGACCCCGCTGGTTGAACATTTCGCCGGAGGCCGTCATGCGGCTGGCGAAATCGGCTAACTGACCGTCGTCGCCTTTCCAGAAGGCACGCACGGTGTCGCGGAATTTGTCGTTCCATTCGACCCAGCCCGGTGGAAAGCCACCGACCTGATACCCACCGGGACCACAATCCCAAGGCTCGGCGATCATTTTCACCTGGCGCAGCACCGGGTCCTGGCGGCAGGCCACCAGGAAGCTGTGACGCTCGTCGAAACCGTCGTGATAGCGCCCCAGAATCGTCGCGAGGTCAAAGCGGAAACCGTCCACGTGCATTTCCGTGGCCCAGTAACGCAGGGAGTCGGTGACCATTTGCAGGACGCAGGGGTGGCTCAGATCGAGGGTGTTGCCGGTGCCCGAATCGTTGATGTAGTAGCGTTTGTCGTCTGGCATCAAGCGGTAGTACGAGGCGTTGTCGATGCCGCGCATGGACAGGGTCGGGCCCTGTTCATTGCCCTCGGCGGTGTGGTTGTAAACCACGTCCAGGATCACTTCCAGGTTGGCTTCGTGCAGGTGCGCAACCATCTCCTTGAATTCCGCGATCTTGCCACTGGCCAGGTAACGCGGGTCCGGGGCGAAAAACGCGATGCTGTTGTAGCCCCAGTAGTTGGTCATGCCTTTGTGCAGCAAATGCTGGTCGTTGACGAACGCATGGATTGGCAGCAACTCGACGGACGACACGCCCAGTTTGCGGATGTGTTCAAGGACGTCATCAACCATCAACCCGGCAAACGTACCGCGTACGTTTTCGGGGACGGAGGGGTGACGCATGCTGATGCCGCGTACGTGGGTCTCATAAATGATGGTCTTGTCCCACGGCACGCTGACGCGGTGGTCGTGGCCCCAGGTGTGAGCCGGGTCGATGACTTTGCACTTGGGCACAAACGGCGCGCTGTCGCGCTCGTCGAAGCTGAGGTCGGCGTCGGGGTGGCCGATGGTGTAGCCGAACAAGGCTTCGGACCATTTCAACTGGCCGACCAGTTGCTTGGCATACGGGTCGATCAGCAGTTTGTTGTGGTTGAAACGATGACCGTTGGCCGGGTCGTACGGACCGTACACGCGGTAGCCGTAAATCAACCCTGGGTGGGCGTCGGGCAGGTAGCCGTGGTAGATCTCGTCGGTGTACTCGGGCAACTCGATACGCTCGAGTTCGACTTCACCTGAGTCATCGAAAATGCACAGTTCGACTTTGGTGGCATTCGCTGAAAACAAGGCAAAGTTGACCCCCAGGCCATCCCAGGTCGCACCGAGCGGGAAGGGCAGGCCTTCACGGATTCGCGAGGCCTCGGCATGAGGTTCTGTCGCGGGTTTTTTCGGACTGGTCATATTTGCTCCTGCAAAATGGGGATGGATCGTGGACCTTGTGGGGATGGGCCTTGTGGCGAGGGGATTTATCGAAACGTCGCACCGCCCCGTTGGGTGGCGAAGCCGCCCCAAAAAACTCAATCCTGCTCAAAAAATTCAGGCCTGCTGCGCAGTCCAACGGGGCGGTGCGACGTTTCGATAAATCCCCTCGCCACGGGGCTTGCTCGCACAGAGGAATGCGGTGTTAGTGATGTTTTTCTCAGGGAAAACGAACCCTGTGTGGCGAGCGAACTCGCCACAGGTTCATTCAGGTCAGAGATGTCGGGCGTCAGACCGCTGGCTTTTTCGTGGTTTTCGGCTTTTTCTCGACGGCTTTTTCGCCTGGCGGAATCACCGAAGACGCCGCAGCTGGCTTTGCCTTCGCTGCTGCCTTGGGCTTCGCCGCCGGCTTGATGTCGAGCTTTTGGTCTAGCTTGCCATTGGGCTTCGCTGTCTTGCTGGCGGCACCCTTGCTACCGGCGGCTTTGGGCGACTTGCTCGGGGCCAGGGCTTCCGCCTCGGCGAGCTTGCGAGCCATCTCCCAGTGACGGGCTTCCTGGCCCTCGGGTTTCCCTTCCGACTCCCAGATCTGATAGGCAAATTCTCGAACGCGTTTATCGTCGGTACTCATCGCTATGCTCCTGAACTGAACTCAAGCTTGGGTAGAAAAATGGATAAAGAGATTGACCGGGAAATCCCCCAGCGCGGCGCTGATGTTCAGCTCCCTGTTTTTTGTGACTGCGGTGCTGGAAAAAAGTCCCTTCAGATGTTCGTCGGATGACTCGAACGGTAACTTGACCCGCGTGTCGCCCCACTGCTGCGCATCAATGCGCGGTTCGGCACCGTTTTTCAGCAATGGCGCGCAGCGAATCGGCACGATCACGATGGCTCGTTTACCTGCCAGTTCGCGAGCGAATGCGAGTACCCGGTGGGCCTCGCTCCCGACCACTTCGAGCGCCTGATAGGTACCCCGGGCAAACAGTTCGGCGTGCTCGGCCCGCAGGTTCAGCGTGTTCGTGATCAGCGCCTGCTTGACCCGCCCGTCCCGCCAGTTCGCCAGCAGGTCAGTCAGGTCCAGCGGCTGTTCCAGCGACTGTTGCCGGCTGAGGTAATCCACGGGCCGGCGGTTGTCGGGGTCCACCAGGGTGAAGTCCCAATAGTCGTTGCCCTGGTACAGGTCCGGCACGCCCGGCACGGTCATGCGCAGCAAGGTTTGCGCCAAACTGTTGAGTGCACCGGGCGTAGCAATGGTCTGAACCGCTTTACCCAGGGCAGAACGCAGCAGCTCACCGTCAGGACTTAACAGCAGGCGTTCGATAAATGCCTGGGTCGCGCTTTCATACGCGTCGTTGGGCGCGCTCCAGCTGCTTTGCAACTTGGCTTCACGCAACGCCTTCTTTTGCCACTGCCACAGGCGTTTGGCGTATTCCTCGAGGGCCGGGCCATCATCGCTGCGCAAGTCCAGCGGCCAGCTGCCGAGGATGGCTTGATAGAGGATCAGTTCGTCACCGGTGGAAGGCATCTGATCGTCGTTGCGCAGCGGGCGAGCGAGGGCTTGCCAGAGTGGTACCTGTTCGGCGTACCAGGCGCTGCGTTCACTGAGCACGGCCAGGCGCGCGCGGGTGTCTTCACCGCGTTTGTGGTCGTGGGTGGCGGTGGCCAGCAAGTTATCCGGGAAGGCTTCGAGGCGATCGACGCAGACTTGGTGGAAGTCAGCGATCGGCGCGCTGAACTGTTCGGTGCTGAACCCCACATCGTTACGCGACAGCAACACGGCCGAGCGGTAGAACGCGGTGTCTTCCACAGCCTTGGCGGCGGCGGGCGAGGTCAGTTGCTGGAAACGCACACAGGCATGCTTGAGGATCTTGCGCGAGCGACCGATCGGACGTTCACGCCACGGCTTGCCACCCAGCCATCCCGCCAGGCAGTCGAGCACTGGCCAATCGGCTTCGCCCAGGGTTTGTCGAGCACCGTCCATGGCCTGCTGGAAAAACACATCGTCTTCGCTGGAGCGTCCACGGGGGCTGATGTAGGTGCGGTACACCGGGAAATGCACGATCAATTCCTGCAACGCTCGACGAATTGCGCCCAGGGTCAAGTCGCGGGTCATCAGGTCGTCCCGGGCGACTTGCAGCAAGGCCTGAGCGACGCTTTCGAAGTCGCCGGCCAACGAGCCGTTGAGAATCTGCGCCCGTGCAAGCTTTGCTTCCTGACCGAAGTCGGCAGGGCGTTCGCTGTAACGGTTCCACAGATCACCCAAGGTCTGAGCGCCAGCGGGATCGTGTTGCAGCAGCGACAACTGATTCATGAATTCATAGCCGGTGGTGCCATCCACCGACCAGTCGCGGTGCAGGGTTTCCCCTTCGCCCAGGATTTTCTCAACGTAGATCGGCAGGTGCCGGTCTGGCGACAGGCTGTCGACACGGCGACGCAATTTGCGGCAATAGCCCCGAGGGTCGGCGAGTCCGTCGATGTGATCGATGCGCAGTCCGTCGATCAAGCCCTCGGCCACCAGCTCGAATATTTTCGCGTGGGTTTCCTCGAACACCGCTGGACGCTCGACACGCAAGCCACCCAGTTCGTTGACATCGAAAAACCGCCGCCAGTTGATGTCGTCCCCGGCGGTGCGCCAGCTGGCGAGGCGATAACTCTGGCGCTCCAGCAGTTGGTGCAAGCGCTGGAAACCTTCCGGTGTGAGCGAGTCGTAGGCGTTGAGGTTCTGTTCAATGCGCTGGAGGACAGCCGGATCGCTCGCCAACTCGCTCAGCTCAGCCTTCAATGGAATCGCCAGGCTGTGGGCGTCCGTCTGATAGCTCAGCGTGGTGAAACGGTCGGCCAGTGTTTTGAGCGAGTCATCATCGGTCTTGAGCAATTCGCCGTAACTGGACGGGCAGATCGGGAAGTGGTGGTCGTAATGCTCGACATGGAACGAACCGCGCTGCGCATTGAAGCGCAAGGGCAGGGTGCCGTCCTGCAACGCGACGCCGTAGTCGCTGCCGAGGAAAGGCAGCAGCAACTGGCCTTCCATCAACGGGTCGGGGGAATGCCACTGGATGTCGAAAAATTCGCCATAAGGGCTGAGTCGTCCCCATTCCAGCAAGTCCAGCCACCAGGGGTTATCGCTCCCGCCGACGGCCATGTGGTTGGAGACGATGTCGAGGATCAGCCCCATGTTCTGTTCACGCAAGGCCGCTACCAGCCGACGTAATGCGGGTTCGCCGCCCAGTTCCGGATTGACCGCCGTCGGATCGACCACGTCATATCCGTGCATGGAGCCGGCACGGGCCGCGAGCAATGGCGAGGCGTAGACGTGGCTGATGCCCAGTCGAGCGAAGTACGGCACCAGGGGCACCGCTTGATCCAGGGTGAAGCCTTTATGAAATTGCAGTCGCAGCGTCGCGCGCAGCGGTTGGATAGTTAGTTGAGTCATTGGTCACGCTCACCAGCCTGAAGTCGCGCGCAGGCGAGCAATTCCAGACGCCGCGCGGCGTCCGGGTCATCCAATAGCGCTTCGCTGTCGCCGGGAAAACGCCGGCACCAGTTGGGGTGTGTGTTGGTGGTGCCGGGCAGGTTGGCCTGCTGTTCGACGCCCAGGGCATCTTCCAGCGGCAGCAACACCAGCGGCGCACGGGTATGGCCGAGGAAACGCACGCTGGCGTCGAGCACCTGATCGGTTTCATGGGACTCTTCACGGAAGTTCTGCGGGTCCTCCTGGAACACACGACGCAAGCCTTCGCGCTCGCGTTCACGGTGCTGGCGCCATTCGATTTCACCGGTGGCGTCAGTCAGGCCGAGTCGGGCGTTCCAGTCGATGTCCCGTCCGTGCCACCAGCCATTGAGCGTCGGCAGATCATGGGTGCTGGTGGTCGCCAGGGCGTTGTCCGGCCAGTCCAGGATCGATTTGAAGTGTGCGTTGTCCTGCTCGAACAACAGCACTCGCATGCCGAGGATCGAGCGCGCGATGAGTTTTTCCTGAAGCCCGTCCGGCACCGTGCCGAGGTCCTCGCCGAGAACGATGGCCTGGTGACGGTGGGATTCGAGTGTCAGCAACCGTAGCAGGTCGTCCACCGGGTAATAAAGGTACGCGCCATCGGCAGGCGATGCACCGTTAGGGATCACCCACAGCCGCTGCAGGCCCATGACGTGATCGATGCGCAAACCGCCCGCGTGGGCGAAATTGGCGCGGAGCATTTCGATGAATGCGCGGAAGCCGTTGCGCACCAGTCCCTCAGGCGAGAAAGCGGAAATCCCCCAGCCCTGGCCACTGCGATTAAGAATGTCCGGCGGCGCACCCACGGTCAGGGACGCGAGCAGTTCATCCTGGCGACTCCAGGCCTGACTGCCACCCCCGTCAGCACCGACTGCCAGATCGGCGATCAGGCCAATGCTCATGCCGCTGCTGCGGGCGGCGGTTTGCGCACGCTCCAGGCATCGGCTGATCAGCCACTGGCAGAACGCGAAGAAACCGATGCGTCCCGCGTTTTCTTCGGCGAAATCGGCAAGTGCGGCGCTGCGCGGATCGCGCCATTGCTCGGGCCACTCGCGCCAGTCGAGCTGTTCGCCCTTGGCGGCACGAGCCTCTTGAATGGCTTCGAAGCGGCAATGGTTTTCCAGCGCCTCACCGCCGGCATGCCGGAAGCTGCTGAAGTCGGCATGCAGCGGGTGTTCGCCCTGGATGAAGCCTTCATACAACGCCTGCAGCAGGCGGTGTTTGACCTCGGCGGCTACCGGCCAGTCGATCAGCGGCAGTTCTTCCAGGTGCTTCAGTTCAGCTGCGAGGCCGGTGGAGTCAATGGCAGTACGCATCGCACGTTCGCCGAGAATAGCGCCGGGCGCCGCATACAGACTGTTGAGAAACAAACGGCTGGACGGCGAATACGGGCTGTAGCGCTGGGTGTCGCTACTGAACATCGCATGCAGCGGGCTGATTGCCAGCGCCTCTGCGCCTCGTTCACCGGCGACACGGGCCAGATCTTCCAGCGCCTGTGTATCGCCGAAACCACCATCGCCCGGACGGCGCAAGGAATAGAGCTGCACGCTCAGCCCCCAGGCTCGCGGAATCGGGCTGTCCACGGCATCGCCGACGCTGTAGCAACGAGCGGGCGCCACGGCCAGGGTGAATTGTTGTCCGTCGATGCTGACGTGCTGGTAACCCACGGGCACCAGGCCGGGCAACATCGCTTTTGAGTCGAGTTTCAGATGAAGCCGCGATCCGTCTTCGAGGTGGATTTCACAAGGAGTCTGCGGCTCGAAGTAATGCGCCAGGTCGAGCGCGGCACCGAAATCCACGGTGAGCATCGGTGGCAGGTGGCGGGTCAGTTGCACTGCCTGCAACTGATGCAGGCTTTCATCGATTTCCTGTGCGCTGCCCGCCGGGTGGCCGAGGCCGGTCAGGACATTGCGTAATACCGAGGGGGCGACTTTCTGCGGGCGGCCGTTAGCATCGATCCAGTCGACCGCCAGGCCGGCGCGGCTGGCCAGTATTTCAAGTTGCGCATCACTCATTGGCGCTCTCCATCCGGGGGTAGCAAAGGGGCTGCGGCCTTGAGATTGACTAGCGCGCAATACGGGGCGAGTTGCCCCTTGTCCAACAGGCTGGCGGATTGCGCAGGGTGTTCGAACAACAGCCTGCCACCGACCTGTTGAGTGTGGACCACCGGCTTGTCGCTGAGGTTCAGGTCAATGCGCAGCTCACTGCCGTCGCCCAGTTGCCAGCGCGCCGACACCGCGCCTTTCGCCAGCACATCGGCACCCAGCGGATGGGTCCCCGCCAGGTGGGCCATGATGTGCTGATGGCGAATCTTCAACAGTTGTCGATACAGCTCGTAGATGGCGGATTGCCGGTTTGCCGTCAGGTTCGGACGGGAGGCTTCGAAGGTCTGCTGTGCGTTCGGGTCGGGAATCCGTTCCCGTTTTTCCAGGTCGGCGAAGGCGTCGAACGCGGAAAACTCGTTGCGGCGGCCTTCGCGAACCAGCGCTGCCAGTTCACCGTGGTGGCTGGTGAAGAACAGGAATGGCTCCTCGGCGGCCACCTCGTCGCCCATGAACATCAACGGGATCATCGGCGACAACAGCAACAACACAGTCGCCGCTTTCAACGCCTCGGGATGGGTCAGTTGGTGCAGCCGCTCGCCAAAGGCGCGATTGCCGATCTGGTCATGGTTTTGCAAAAACAACACGAACGCACTGGTCGGCAAATGCCCGCTGGGCTCGCCGCGCGCTTCACCGTCGCGATTGGTGTGGCCCTGGAACACGAAACCCTGGCTCAGACAACGCGCCAGTTGTTCCGTGGGGTTGTCGGCGAACTCGGCGTAATAGGCGTCGGTCTCACCGGTCAGCAGCACGTGCAAGGCGTTATGGCCGTCGTCGTTCCACTGCGCATCGAAGCCTTCCTGCAGCAGGCTGGCCTGGTTGTGCTCGTTCTCGACCGTCAGCCACACATGCCGCGCCGGATCTGTCTGCTGGCGGATGCGCTCCGCCATTTCCTGCAGGAAATCCGGGCTTTCGATGGCGTGTACCGCGTCGAAGCGCAACCCGTCGAAGCGGTACTCCATCAGCCACATCAACGCATTGTCGATGAAGAAGTCGCGTACTTCGCGTCGCTGGAAGTCGATGGCCGCGCCCCAAGGGGTGTGCTTGTCTTCGTTGAAGAAACCCTTGGCGTAGCGATGCAGGTAGTTGCCGTCCGGGCCGAAGTGGTTGTAGACGACGTCGAGAATCACCGCCAGGCCGTGACCGTGGGCGGTGTCGATCAGGTGTTTGAGTTGTTCCGGCGTGCCATAGGAGGACTGGGGCGCATAGGGCAGGACCCCGTCGTAACCCCAATTGCGGTCGCCGGGGAATTGCGCCAAGGGCATCAGTTCGATGGCGGTGATGCCCAAATCGACGAGACGCGCCAGGTGCTGTTCGACGCCACTGAAGCCGCCAAGCGCACCAACGTGCAATTCGTATATGACCGCCTCGTTCCAGGGGCGCCCTTGCCAGGCGGAGTATTGCCATGGGTAGGCGAGGGGGTCGACCACCACGCTGTGCTCGTGGAGGTCGCCAGCCTGTGCCCGGGAAGCCGGGTCAGGCACTTGCAGTTCACCATCAATGTTGTAGCGGTAACGCGTGCCAGCGGGGCAACGCGTTTCGATCACGAACCAGCCATTGGCCTGAGGCAGTAGCGGCAAGGATTGTCCATCTTCCAGTTCGACACTGACTTCACGTGCGTCTGGCGCCCACAAGGCAAAGCGCGTGTGCTCTGCGTCCAGCATCATTGCGCCGTGGGGCCAGGTTTCAAGGGTCCGTAACGGCATCTATGAAAACCTCTTACTGTTTGTGCGACTTTCCTAGCGCCTTGGCGACTAGCTGTTCGTAAAGTTCGGCGTAGGGTTCGACCGCCTTGCACCAGTTGAACGGTGCGGCCATGGCACGGCAACGCATGGCGTTGAGCAGATCGGGGTAGGCAAAGACCTTGAATGCGCGGCTCAGGGCTTCCTGATAACTCTCGGCCGTGGATTCGTCGAAGAGGAAACCGGTTACGCCGTTTTCAATGGTGTCGGCCAGGCCGCCGGTATTGCGTGCCACCGGCAACGAACCGAAGCGCTGGGCATACATCTGACTCAAGCCGCAAGGCTCGTAACGTGAAGGCATCAACAGGAAGTCGCTGCCGGCGAACATGCGTCGGGCGTCGGTCTCGTTGAAACCGATACGTACGCCAATCTGGCCCGGGAAGCGCAGCGCGAGTTCACGCATGGCTTGCTCTTCTTCGGGCTCGCCACGACCGATAATGGCAATTTGACCGCCGGATTTGACGATGTATTCGGACACCGCCTCCGTCAGGTCCAGGCCTTTCTGGTAGACCAGACGCGAGACCACGGCAAACAGCGGGCCCTGCGAATCGGCAAGGCCGAACAGTTCACGGACATGGGCCGCGTTGACCGCCTTGCCTTCCCAATCGCCAATGCTGAAAGGGCAGAACAGGTGCGGGTCGGTGGCGGCATCCCAGCTTTCGTCGATGCCGTTGGGAATACCACTGAGCAGGCCTTGCTGGGTCTTGGCGGCGAGAAAACCGTCGAGGCCACAGCCGAAGTCCGGCGTGGTGATTTCCTGGGCGTAGGTCGCGCTGACCGTAGTGATGTGGCTGGAGTAAGCCATGCCGGCCTTGAGGAACGACATCTTGCCGTAGAACTCCATGCCTTCCTGCTGCAAGGCGTGGTTGGGAATGCCCAGCTCAGGGCAGGAGCCCAGACTGGTCACGCCCTGATAGGCGAGGTTGTGAATGGTGAACAGCGTCGGGGTCCGCTGTCCGCGC
Source organism: Pseudomonas sp. MDV22-iso1 (assembly GCF_058145095.1). NCBI lineage: Bacteria > Pseudomonadati > Pseudomonadota > Gammaproteobacteria > Pseudomonadales > Pseudomonadaceae > Pseudomonas > Pseudomonas sp. MDV22-iso1. The sequence goes on along the minus strand of NZ_JBYVMF010000013.1, from coordinate 117,535 downwards.
CAGTGCATATAGGCAGGCGCCAGGCCGGCAGGCCAGTCATGGGCGTGGACCAGGTCCGGGCACCAGTGGATTTGCGCGAGGTTGGCGGCGATATCGGCAGCGGCCAGGCCCAGGCGGGCGAAACGAATGTGGTTGTCCGGCCAGTCGCGACCGTTGTTGGCGCCGTAAGGCGAACCCTCGCGCTCGTAGAGCTCGGGGCAAATCAAGACGTAGATGACCAGACCGTCGGGCATGTCCATGCGCCCGATCTTGCAGGGCGGCAGGGCAGCGTGGCCGCCCAGTTCGCCAATGATGTGAATCGGGTTTTCACTGTTCAGCACCTGCGGATAGCCAGGGATCAACACTCGCACATCATGCAAATGCGCCATGGCGCGGGGCAGGGCGGCAGACACGTCACCCAAACCGCCGGTCTTCACCAGGTCGGCGATTTCCGAAGTGACGAACAGCACGCGTTTCTTGTTCGGATTCTGACTGGTGACCGGTGTCAGCGGTCGGGCGCTGGGCACAATGACCGATTGCGCAGCGGGTGCACTCACGGCGCTCGTATCGCCGACCTGCTGATGAGCACGTTCTCCCTGAATATCTAAAGCCGCACTGATCATATGAATCTCCCGTGTTGTTGATCTAATTCTAGGTCTGGCACCAACGGTGTTCGGTGGCCTGTCCCTGTGGCCGGGCGCAAACGCGCTACGCATCGGTGAGCAAACGCTGCCAATGCGTTAAAGCAGAATGGCTGGAGGAGGTAGTGCAAGGATCGAACCAGTCGCAACGCCCCCGTCTTTAAGCTGACCTGCCGCGTGTCACAAAAGTTTCTTCTATTTTCCCCTACTGTGACCGACCGGTTTCGACCGGCGAAACTGAGTCTAGGCCAGAACCTAGAGCGGGCCAGCCCAGCTGGGTAAATTGTTCGACAATCGTATTTAGAGGGTAACGAACGTAGCCCTTCGCAGGGAGATTGCACCGACGAAGGGCAGTTTTATTTTTCGTATCGCCTCATAAAGTGACTGGCGAGTCACAATAATGGGCGATGTGTGACAGTTTGTTTGCACTGTTGTGGTGCGATCACCCAAGTCCCGCATTTGGCCGAACCACTGCCTTACTGCCCGGCAGGCGGCCTTGGTATAGTTCCGGCCTCAATTTTTTACCCGGTAAAGGATCACTGCCATGTCTCAGTACACTGCGTTCACCGTCGAGCTGGTTGATAAAGTCGCCCATGTGCAGATCAATCGGCCAGAAAAGATCAACTCGATGAATGCGGCGTTCTGGACCGAGATCATCGAGATCTTTCACTGGATCGATGACACCGATGAAGTGCGCGCGGTGGTGATCAGCGGCAACGGCAAACATTTCTCCTCCGGTATCGACCTGATGATGCTGGCCGGCGTGGCTAATGAACTGGGCAAGGACGTTGGGCGCAATGCGCGCCTGTTACGGCGCAAGATCCTCGCCCTGCAAGCGTCCTTCAATGCGGTCGACAATTGCCGCAAACCGGTGCTCGCGGCGATTCAGGGCTATTGCCTGGGCGGTGCCATCGACCTGATTTCAGCGTGCGACATGCGTTACGCCGCCGAAGATGCACAGTTTTCGATCAAGGAAATCGACATCGGCATGGCCGCCGACGTCGGCACCCTGCAACGCTTGCCGCGCATCATCGGTGACGGCATGCTGCGTGAACTGGCTTACACTGGTCGCTCGTTTGGTGCCGAGGAAGCACGCGGCATGGGCCTGGTCAACCGCGTCTACAGCGACAAGGACAGCCTGCTGGACGGCGTGATGGGCATTGCTCGCGAGATCGCCAGCAAGTCGCCGATCGCCATCACCGGCACCAAGGAGATGATCAGTTACATGCGCGATCATCGCATCGACGACGGCCTCGAATACGTCGCCACCTGGAACGCCGCCATGCTGCAATCCACTGACTTGCGCGTGGCCATGGCCGCCCATATGAGCAAACAGAAACCCGAATTTCTGGATTGATAAAACATGACTTCACGCTGGACCACTGCAGTACTGGATACCGATCAACCCGGCGGCTGGTGCGTTGCGCGCAGCCCTGAGGGCTTTCTGTTCGATGACAACGGCGCGCTGTTTCCACGGGAGTGGCTCAAGCGCCAGGACCTGTCGATTCTGGCCGAGCATGGCATCGGTCATCTGGATGGCGAGCCGGTTTACCTGCTGGAGCTGCATAGCCACAGCGAAGTGCCGGGCTGCAACTGGAAAGGCTTGCGGGCGTTCATGCTTGAGGGCGATCACACGTTGTACAAGGTGCTGGGGTATGCCGCGCAAATTGGCACCTGGGCGCGTGAGCATCGCTTCTGCGGGAACTGCGGTCAGGCGATGGTGCAAGTTCCCCGTGAGCGAGCGATGTTTTGCGCGCCCTGCAATCTGCGCAGCTACCCGCGGATTTCGCCGAGCATGATCGTGCTGATCACCCGAGGCGATGAAGTCCTCCTGGCGCGCTCCCCGCGTTTCGTCACCGGGGTGTACAGCACGCTGGCGGGGTTTGCCGAGCCGGGCGAATCAGCCGAGGAGTGCCTGATTCGCGAGGTGCGCGAAGAGGTGCAGATCGAGGTCAGGAACATCCAGTACCTGGGCAGCCAGTGCTGGCCGTTTCCCCATTCGATGATGCTGGGGTTTCACGCCGAGTACGCCGGTGGCGAAATCGTGTGTCAGGAAGACGAGATCGAAGACGCCCAGTGGTTCAACGTTCACGACTTGCCGCCGTTGCCGGCGTCACGCTCGATTGCCCGTTACCTGATCGACGTCTACGTGGCGCGGCGCTTAGGCCACGCTGAACCAGTGTTGCCAGGCTAACCGCACGGTCAAGCCCAGCACCACAGTGATGAACACCGGGCGAATGAACTTCGCGCCGCCGCTGATGGCGGTGCGAGCCCCGAAGAACGCGCCAACCATCACTGACAGGCCCATGCTCAGGCCGATGATCCAGTCCACCTGCCCGGAAAACACGAACACCGACAGCGCCGCAATGTTGCTGACGAAGTTCATGCTGCGCGCCACGCCGCTGGCCTTCACCAGGTCGATGGGGTACATGAGCATACTGCTGACAGTCCAGAACGCGCCCGTGCCAGGGCCGGCAATGCCGTCGTAGAAACCGAGGGTGAAGCCCTGGGTCGACTGCCATTTCTTCTTGATCGGTGCGTCGCTGTCCTGGGGAGCCTTCGGCGTGCCGCCGAACAACAGGTACAGGCCGCAGGCGAAAACGATCACCGGGAGCATTTTGTTCAGCCAATCTGCCGGGAGGTAGTGCGCCACCACCGCGCCCGCCAGCCCGCCGATCAGGGTGCCGACAATGGCGTGCACCCACTGCCTCGGATGAAACAGCTTGCGCCGGTAGAAAGTGAAACTGGCGGTGGCTGAACCGAAGGTCGAACTGAGTTTGTTGGTGCCTAACACCAGATGCGGGGGCAGGCCGGCGGTCAGCAACGCGGGCGTCGTCAACAGACCACCGCCACCGGCAATGGCGTCGATGAATCCGGCTATAAAGGCAACGAAGGCCAGAATGGCCAAAGTAGTGAGGTCAACGCTGAGTTCAAAGGGCATGGAATCGGCTTATTCGGCAGGGCGCAGAACGGGGCTGCAAAAGAGGGGCGACATAGTACCCAATAACCCTGTGGTTTGCTTACCGACTACTCCGCCCCCTGTAGCAGCTGGCGGCCTGTGGCGAGGGGATTTATCCCCGTCCGGCTGCGCAGCAGTCGTAAAGATTTTGGGGCCGCTGCGCGACCCGACGGGGATAAATCCCCTCGCCACAGGATTTCCCCGCCGCTACAGGGGATTGTATTGGCGCTGTCAGGCCTTCAGGTGGCGCAGACTGCGCTCCATCCGCGCAATTCCTTCTTCAAGCAATGAACGCGGGCAGCCGAAGTTGATGCGTACGAACTGTTGGTGTTGATCACCGAAGTCCAGGCCCGCGCTCAAACCGACTTTTGCCTGCTCCAGGAAAAACTGCTGCGGATTGTCCAGGCCCAGGGCCGAACAGTCGAGCCACGCCAGATACGTGCTTTGCGGCACATTCATGGTAATGCCGGGCAACCGGGTGCGAACGGCGTCGACCAGGTAATCGCGGTTGGCTTGCAGGTACGTCTTGAGCTCCGCCAGCCACGGCGCGGCTTCGCTGTAGGCCACACGTGTCGCTTCCATGCCCAGCGGGTTGACGCTGTCGACCATGCCGCAACGGGCATGGTTGACCCGCGCGCGCAATGCCGGGTCTTCAATGATCATGAACGAGGTCTTCAGCCCGGCAATGTTGTAGGCCTTGCTGGCGGACATCAGCGTGATGGTGCGGCGGGCGATTTCCGGGCTCAGGGAGGCCGTCGGAATGTGCACACGTCCGTCGAAGCACAGCTCGGCATGGATCTCGTCGGAGATGATCCACGCGTCCTGCGCCAGGCAGACTTGCGCCACCGCTAGCAGCTCTTCGCGAGGGAATGCCTTGCCCAGTGGATTGTGCGGATTGCTCAAGAGCAGGGCGCCGCCACCTTGCAGCGACTGGCGCAACGTTTCGAGGGGAGTGGAATACGTGCCGTCTGCCTGGGCGACGAACTCCAGCTCAACCTTGTTCAGCCCCCAATGACCAGGTGCGTGGCGCAACGGTGGGTAGTTCGGCACCTGAACCACGACATTCTGCTGCGGCTCGATCAGCGCATTCAGCGCCATGTTGAACCCCGACTCGACCCCCGGCAGAAAGATCAGCGCCTGCGGATCAACACGCCAGGCATATTTGTTCCATAAGTCGGCAACGATGGCCTCGCGCAGATCATCCTGGGACACGCTATAACCGAGCAGTGGGTGCTCAAGACGTTTTTGCAGCGCCTGAACGATGACCGGTGGCGCAGCAAAATCCATGTCCGCCACCCACATCGGCAGCACGTCTGCCGGGTAGCGGCTCCATTTGGTACTGCCAGTGTTGTGGCGATCGAACACCTGATCAAAATCGAAGGTCATGCACAGTCTCATCGAAGGCTGGATTGAGGATGATGGCCATGATAATCGCCTGAGCCATTGGGAGCGAGCGGCTTGGGACAGGGGGGATAGCCGATCCAGTTTTGAAGTGCGGTGTTCACCCAAGTACTTGCTTAACCTGTGGGAGCCGAGCTTGGTCCGGGCGGCGTTCCGACGATGGCGGCCTGGCAGGCAACCCATATCTCCTGATGTCCCCGGATCAAACTGTAGGAGTGAGCCTGCTCGCGATAGCGGTCTGATTGGCGGCGAGGCTCTTGCTGGTGTACATATCCATTTCTTTTGTCATGGCTTCTATTGGTTTCGCTTTTACAGCGAGTCACTTGGAAAAGCCCCAAGTAACCAAGGGCTCTTGCCCCTTTCGTGCGGTGCCTCGCCTGGGCTCGGCATACCCTCGCTCCGGTCCTGCTCCGTGGGGCAAGAAGATCAAAAACAGATCAAAAGCAGATCAAACGCCAGTGCAAGGCGGCTACGAAAAAGCGTGTCGCCTGAAAGACCGCCATCGCCGGCAGGCCAGCTCCCACATTTAATCCGGGTACATCAGGGGAAACCCGTCGGCTATGAGGCCGTCATCGCGAGCAGGCTCGCTCCTACAGGGGATCTGTGTTCGACGCGGATTGTGTGTTCGCCGCCGTTCCCTTGGGAAGGGAAGTTATTGCTTCACATAACGCCCCGGTGCCGGCTCCAGTGGTGGGTAGTGTGCACTTCCGATTGGCGTGGTTGATGGCTGGCGTTCGCCGGCGTGTTCAGCCAGCCAGACAAACCAGTCATTCCACCAGCTGCCGCTCAGTTGCCGGGCATCCTTGAACCAAAGCTCCGGATCCTCGGTGACCCGGTCATTGGTCCAGTAATGGCGTTTTTCGCGGGCCGGTGGGTTGATGACTCCGGCGATGTGCCCCGACGCGCCCAGCACGAAACGCGTGGTGCCGCCCAGCAACGCGGTGCTGGCGTATGCACTGCGCCACGGGACGATGTGGTCGTCGTGGGTGGCGAGTATGTAGGCGGGCGCTTCAATGGCGTGCAGGTCCAGTTTGACCCCGCAGCAATCCAGCTCGCCGGATTTCAGGTCGTTTTGCAGGTACGTATGGCGCAGGTACCAGCAGTACATCGGGCCGGGCAGATTGGTGCTGTCGTTGTTCCAGAACAGCAGGTCGAGGGCGTTGGGTTTCTGGCCCTTGAGGTACTTGTCGACGTTGTAGTTCCACCACAAATCATTAGGGCGCAGCAGCGAGAAGGTGTTGCCCATGTCCTCGCCCTTGAACAGACCGATGGGGCCGTCGATGCCACCGATGGTCCGCTCGCGGTACGCCACCAGTTGCTCGTCGACGAAGATGTCGATCGGACCGGTGTCGAGGTAATCGAGGAAGGTGGTCAGCAGGCTGACGCTGGCAATTTCCCGGTCGCCGCGCGCCGCCATGACAGCCAGTGCCGAACTCAACAGGGTTCCGCCGATACAAAAACCAACGCAGTTCGGGCGACCCTCGCCACTGATCTCGCGGGTGACGTTCAGCCCGGTAATGATGCCGGTTTCGATCAGGTCATCCCAGGTAGTAGCGGCGTGTGCCTGATCGAAGTTGCGCCACGACATCAGGAACACCGGATGGCCCTGTTGCAACAGATGGCGAACCATCGAGTTGTCCGGGCGCAGGTCAAGAATGTAGTACTTGTTGATCGACGGCGGGACGATGAATACCGGTCGCTGGTACTGGGTGTCGCTCTGCGGGTAGTACTGGATCAGCTGGAACAGCGCGTTCTCGAACACCACTTCTCCGGGGGTGTTCGCCAGGTCGACGCCCACTTCAAAAGCGTCGCTGTCGCACTGGCGCATCTTGCCTTCCTGCAGGTCACTGGCCAGGTGCAACAAGCCCGTCAGCAGGCTGCTGCCTTGGGTATCGACGACACGTTGCAGCGCATCGGGATTACTCGCCAGGAAGTTGCTCGGGGCGCCAGCGGCGATGGCTTGCTCCACCAGATAGAGCAGGCGTTTGCGTGGCTTCTTTTCTTCAATCGGCAACCTGTCGAGCAGTTTCAGGAGAAAGCCGGCGTTCAGCAGGTAGAAGGCTGCCAGTGAGCCAAACAGCGGCTGGCTCCAGTTTCCGCTGGCGAAACGTCGATCTTCAAAACTGAACGGCTGACCGCTCAGCAACTGCTGGCCGAGTACGCCCCATTGCTGCTGGTACTCGGATTGAAGGGCGTCCAGGGTGCCGCGTGGCAGTTCGAACCAGGCGTTGTAGTCCTGGCCGGTAAACCACGGATTGGTGCTGACCCATAGGCGCAATTGTTGCACTGCAAAGGAGGCAATGAACGGCACCTGGCCCGACCAGTAGCTATTAAACGTATGCGTGTTGTTGTCCATGTCACTCCTTGCCCTGAGGTGTAATCCGGGCAGAAAAAACCGCAACGCCGGGCTTCGGCGCCGTATAGGTTGTGAAAACAAACGCGGTTCTTTGACTGCTTATCAACGCCGTCCTGGCCGGAAAGTCGGCCCGGGCGCTGCTCAAATCCCACCCATACAGGCGGTGATCTGCGCAATACGACCAAGCGACTTCATACACTCCGTTCTTTTTTTTGTTTTGCGCTGCAAGATGAGGGAGTGTTCGTGATTGCCAGGCGGTGCGGAAGTGTTGGGAGGTGACTGTCTGGTGTCCAACGGTGCCAAGTCCGCCTGAAAGCTCCGAAATCACCGCGATCACCTGTAGCCGCTGCCGAGCCTGCGAGGCTGCGTTCGAGGACGAAGTCCTCGCAGGACCCAACGCAGCCTCGCGGGCTCGGCAGCTGCTACAGGTTTTGTGGTGCATGGGGGATGGAAGGTACGGCCAACCGGTGAGTACCTATACTCAGATCAACGCCCCGGATCAGGTACGCACTTACTATTCAATTCACCCAAATCAGTCATGGCTCCGGACAGGGTGTCCGGGTCCCAGGTCAACGAGGACGCCATGTACAGAATGAGCTCAGGCTATGCCAATGTGCTGGTCACTACGCTCTCGGCGCAGGGGCTGGATGCTGCCAGCCTGTGCCAGGAAGCCGGACTGGACATGGCGATCGCGAATACCCCGGGAGCGTGGTGCGAGCGCAGGGTGATATATCGGTTGTGGCAACTGGGTGCCCAAGCCAGCGCTGATCCGGACATCGGCTTGAAAGCCTACGGGCATTTCCATCCGGGGAGTTTTCAGATCGTCGGCTACACCATGATGTCCAGCCTCAATCTCAAGCGCGCACTGGAACGACTGGTGCGATTCAGCCCGTTGATCGGTACCGGATTCAGCCTTTTTTTTGTGCCCGAGCAAGGCCACTTCCGATTGGCCTCCCTTGACCATCAACAGTCCGGCTCGATCAAGCCTCGCCAATACGCCGACGCGGGCCTGGCGTCCTTGCTGGGCTTCTGCCGCTGGCTGGGGGACGGCAAGTTACCGCAACCCCTGAGTGTGGAATTCAGTTATCCGCAACCGCCAGACACCTCTGAACATCGGCGCCTGTTTGGCTGTGATCTGCATTTTGGTTCGGCCTACGACAGCATCCTGTTTGATGGCCAGGAGCTGTTGCGTCCCTTGAGCATGGCGAACGAAGCGCTGGCGGTATTGCATGACAGCTTTGCCGAGGCGCAACTGGATCTGCTGTTTGGCTTCTCCATCGTTGGCAGGATTCGTGCGCTGATCACCGAGCGTTTGAGTCAGGGCCGGGGGCTTTGCGACATGGAGTCCATCGCTGCGGCGCTGAGCATCAGTAAGCGGACGCTGCAACGTGCCCTGGAAAAGGACGGCACCCAATTCAAGGATGTCCAGAATGCGGTGCGTCGTGAACTGGCCGATTTCTACCTGCGCCACTCTCGTTTCAACATGAAGCATGTGGCGTATCTCTTGGGATTTCACGACCACAGCAGCTTCAATAAAGCCTGCAGCCGCTGGTTTGGCATGACGCCTGGCCAGTACCGCTCCGATGAATCGTTTGAAATCGAAGAGACCGCGCCGGTCTGACGCGGTCCTCGTTGCCGGGTTATTTCGTGTGCGGTTTTTTCGGTCCTTTTCCACCCCTGTTCGGTTTGCGTGGCGGGCTGACTACTGCGACGACAGCGGCCTGGCTTGAAACGGGGAGTTCTGGTTGGATCGGCTCCGGCACTACCGGGGCGATGTCCGGCACAGGGACATCAGGCTCGACTATGGGTTGAATCGGGCTTTCCTCCGGCAATACCACCGGGACCAACGCATCTAACGGGCCACACGGCGGCAGCACATTTTGCAGGCGTTCAATCACAAGCGCGTCGTGCTGCTCGGCAGGCGCTTGCAGGTTTTGCTTGGGCGCAGGGCCGCTGAAGCTATTCAACACGCCATACACTCCGTAGAAACACAGCTCCTGGGTGGCGTCGCGCAGGTCTCGATAACCGTTCAAGGCATCCTGGACCTGGCTGGAGAACAATCCTTGCCACGCCAGCAACGGGTTGTCCTGGCTGACGGGGTGGCGATCATGGCTGACCCGGGCGGCGCCTGCGTTCAGCCACCACTGCGCCGGGTTCAAACTGCTCCACAGCAGTTGTTGCTGATGGAAAGGGTGCGATCTGCGGATGATTTCGGCAGTCGGTTCGTTGATCCACTGGCGTAACCATGGACGGACAAAACCGTCGTAAAGACTGTTATTGACGGCCGATGCACGTTCGACCAGCGCGAACTCGCCATCGTCATCACGAGCGGGTTGCTCTTCGCCATGAATATCGGCGATTCGGCGAGGCTCGAAACGCACGGCATAGGGCGTTTCCGGGTCTTCCGGTTGGTCCTCGATGAGCATTTCATACAGCCCGGCCGGCAACGCATTGATCGTGTCGACCGCGCCCAGCAGTTCACGGTGTTCGCGGCGAGCGACTTCGCCGGACACAAAGATGCCCAGATGCCCGATGCTCGCGTGGCGCAGGTAAACGATGGTGCGTCCGCTGGTTTGCAGCGCCAGGTCGCTGGGGTAAACGTCGCTGATCCAGTCCAGTGCCTGTTGCGGCGGGGTGATGTTGTCGCCGTAGGAGCAAAACACCACCACCGGTACTTCGATACGTTTGAGGTCCAGGCCATTGCTCTTGCGTCCGAGGCCGCCGGACAACTGATTGCCGATGAACAGGTCGTCGACGATCATTTCGATTTCTTCGCCATTGAGCAGCGTCGGGCTGCCCCACCAGCGTTCAAAATCCAGAAACCGCGGGGCCTCGCTGTCGACTTCGCTGAACAAGTGGTAGTACTTGCCCCACCAGCTATTGGCCGGGTCCAGGCTTTCGAAATTGCTCACCAGCCAGGTGCCGTCAAAGCGGTCATTGCCCAGATCGCTGCCCAACCGCGCCATCCAGCCGCCACCCAGCAAACCGCCGGTGTAACGCATGGGGTTGCGGCCGTTGGTTCCGGCCCAGTAGGACAGGGGGGCGCCATTGACGATGATCAGCCCGGGCAACTCCGGCCTGGACGCGGCCAGCCCCATCAACGCCCAGCCTGCCTGGCAGTTGCCGATCACAACCGGTTTCGCGCTGTCGGGATGCCGGGCGCTGACGACTTCGATGAAATGCGCCTGCGCCTGGACAATGTCGGCGAGGGTTTGCCCTGGACTTGGCGCGTGACTGAACGAGATGAAGTAGGTGGGGTGCCCGGCCCGCAGACTTTCACCAATAACCGAATCCTGTTTGAACCCGCCGATGCCCGAGCCATGGCCGCCCCGTGGATCGATGATGATGACTGGCTGTTTTTTACTGTCGATCACTTGCCCGGATCCCTCAAGAATCCTTAACAGCGAGTAATTGACCGGGCGTGGCAAGTCTTCGCCGTTGACCAGGGTTTCATGATCGAATTTAAGCAGCAGGGGATACCCGGCGCGCTCGTGAGCGAGTGTGTTGTCACCCCGTTGGCGCAAGGTGTCCATGAACAACACGCTGCGCTCGCCGAGGTCGGTCAGGTATTCCTGCCAGTCGGCCGCCGTGGGTTGCCTGAGTTGTTGCAGGCGCGAGGGCGCGAAGGTTTCGCCCTGGCGCTTGTGCGCGGCGTCAAGGACGTTGCGGGTGTTGAGACGTTGCAGATGGTTGAGGTGTTCGAACACACCGGACGCTGTGCGATGCGCATCATCGTGCACCGCAATATTTTCTTCCTGACCCATCGTGATCTCCTGACGACCTGCATGGAAAGCATTCCGCCCTGACGCTGTAGATAAGCCGGTAGGGGCGAAACGCTCGATTTTCAGGAGTCTAGCGCTAATACCTGTCCAGCGGACACGTTTTATTGTGCGCTGCACAAAATACTCATTGCCAAATTCTTTTGTGCGCTGCAATATCAAATCCAGCGCGATGACTGGCCGGATCGCTATCGCGTCCTCAGGCCCCTTCAGGCCTTCCAGTACCAGGAGATTCAAGCATGTCTTTTTTCAATTCGGAAAAACTGCAAACCGCTCAGAAAGCCAACCTCGATCTTTTGCAGCAAATCAGCGGCAAAGTCTTCGCCAGCGTCGAACAGCTCAGCCAGTTGCAGTTCAAGGCACTGCGCGATTCCACCGAGGAGCACTTTGAGGGTGTTCGCAAGTTACTGGCCGTGCGTGACCCACAAGGTTTCGCCGAGCTTCAGGCTTCTTTCACCCAGCCGAGCAAGCAGACCGAACGTCTGGCCGAGTTCAATCGTCAGGTTCAAGCGCTGATCGTGGGCACGCAGTCGGACATCGCGACACTGGCGTCAAGTCAGGTCGAAGCCGGTACCCAGCAGGTTCACGAGTTTGTTGAAACGATCAGCAAGAATGCACCGGCCGGCTCCGAGCCCGTCGTGGCCGCATTCAAATCGGGCCTGGCCAATGCCGGTACCGTCTTTGAAAGCGCACAAAAAGCCGTGAAACAGGCGTCCGATGTGGCTCAGAGCGGTTTCGACGCAGCGACTGGCGCGGCCGAAAAAGCGGCGCCGGAGCCAAGCGCCAAGGCCTCCAGCGGTAACAAGTAAGTCAAATCAGGCCAGCGGCACCGATGGCGACGGGTTATTCCCCGTCGCCATTTTTTTTCGTCCCGTTATCGGCGCCTGGCTTGCCGCCAAACATGCCAAACATGTTCTGGGTATTGAGGTACAACGCCTTGGATTGGTCGACATACTGGCGCATCAAGTCCTGCATCACAGGCGCTTGCTGGTGCATGAACGTGCTCCAGGCCTCGGACGATTGCGCGCCGGTCTGGGACTGAATGTCGATGACGGTCTGGATGCTCTTGTCCAGGTAGCTGCCGAGAACGCCCTGATAAGGACCGTAGAACTGGATGATCCCCATCAGCATTTCGCTGGTGAAGATCGGCTCTCCGCCACTTTCAGCTTCCAGAATTACCTGCAGCAAGATGCTGCGCGTCAGGTCCTCGCCGCTCTTGGCATCGACCACCTGAAACGCAACTTTATCGACGACCAATTGACGTATGTCCGCCAGCGTCAGGTGACTGCTGGTGTGGGTGTCGTACAGCCGGCGATTGGGGTATTTCTTGATCAGGCGGGGGGTGTTCCGACTGTTATCTGTCATGCGGGGCGTCCCGTGGCGAGCCTGGTTTGCAGGGCATCTTATCCTACTATCGCCATTGCCGCGGGATGGAGTCGGGAGGTGTGTTGCCGGTTGGGGACGGCATCCGGCTCTGTAGGAGCAAAGCTTGGTCTGGGCGGCATTCCGACGAAAGCGGTGGGTCATTCAAGATTGATGTCGACAGGTATGACGCCATCGCGAGCAGGCTCACTCCTACAGGGGATCTGTGTTGGATGCTGATGCCGTGTTCACCGCTGAACAAAGGTGGGAGTGAGCCTGCTCGCGATGACGGTGTGTCAGGCAACGATGATCTATCGCGAGCAAGCTTTGCTCCTACAGCGTCAGATGCAACCGGGGTGCTTACCAGATCGGCAAGGTATAGCTGACGATGAACCGGTTCTCATCCAGATCACTGCCAAAGTGGGTCGAACGCACTGTCGCGTTACGCCATTTCACCCCGACATTTTTCAACGGTCCGCTCTGCACAACATAACCAATGTCCGTATCACGTTCCCATTCCTTGCCTTCAGGACGGTTGTTGCCCAGGTCGATGTTCGAGCCGCTGAGGTAGCGGGTCATGAACGTCAGGCCCGGTACGCCCATGGCCGCGAAGTTGTAGTCGTAGCGAGCCTGCCACGATTGTTCGTCCTTGCTGGCGAAGTCGCCGATCTGCACGAAGTTCACCAAAAACGCGTCGGTGCCATTGATGTAAGCAAAACCGGTGTCGCCGCTCATGCCCTGATAACCCAGGCCGAAGGCATTGCCGCCGAGGCTGTAGGTGAACATGGCGCCCAGGGCCTTGTTGTCGACGTTGCTGCCGCCCTCATCCGTGGAGCGGGCGAAGCGCAGATCGCTCTTGAACGATTGCCCGGTGGTGATCGGCAAAACGTGAGTCAGGTTGACCATGTGCTGGCTGTAGAAATTATCCAGATGACCGTAGGCGTAGCCAGTGGCGAGGTTGGGTGTCCATTTGTAGTTGAGGCTGGCGAAATCGAAGCTGTCGCTGGCCAGGTGACGGCTGATGATGCCCTTGGCACCGGTTCGGGTGATGCCCATGTCCTCATAGTTCGAGGAGTCGCGCTGATTGACCTGGGTCAGGCGACCGGCGTCCGCGGTGAGGCCTTCGATGTCCAGCGACGTCAACTGACCGCCCTCGAAGGTTTGTGGCAACAACCGTGAATCGTTGGCCAGGACCGTCGGTAACTTGGGCAACAGGGTGCCGAGTTTCAGCACGCTTTTCGCCGCTCTAGCTTTCGCGGTCAGGCCCACTTCGCCGTATTCATCCTGAGCCCCTTTGCGGGTGTCGCTGTGGCGCTTGAGCAAGCCGGAACCGGCACGATCAGGGCTGGAATCGAGCTTGACCCCCAGCAGGCCGATGGCATCGAAGCCGACGCCAATGGTGCCTTCGGTAAAGCCCGATTCGAAGCGCATCAGAAAGCCCTGAGCCCATTCCTCTTGTTTGGATTGCGCAGCGTTGTCCTGGCGAAAATCACGATTGAAGTAGAAGTTGCGCAGTTCAACGCTGGCTTTGCTGTCTTTGATGAATTCAGCAGAGGCGGTCGCCGAGAGGCTGATGACGCCGCCGGCCAGAAGCAGTCGGCTGGCGATCTTGCGGGTGTGACGGTCCATGGTGAAGCCCCTTTGTTTTTATTATGAAATAACGGGTACTGCAGCCCTCGCCGGACGGGCGAGGGCTTCTCGATAAAAAACGCGAACGCCCAAAATGAGAGGAGCAAGGCGCCGCGTGCGGTTCAATCGTTAGAACTGTTCAGCGCTCAGGCCGTACAGGGGGGCGCTGCCGGCGCGAATGGATTGCTCCAGGCTCAAGATGCGTGGCAGCAGGCGATGGATGTAGAAGTCGGCGGTGGCGATCTTCGCACCGTAAAAAACTTCGTCGGTGCTGCGGTTTTCCCCCGCGACATGCGCCATGCGCGCCCATAGCCAGGCGTAGGCGACGTAGCCGAACAGGTGCAGGTACTCAACCGATGCGGCGCCGATTTCGTTGCGGTTGGTTGCGGATCGGTCTTGCACCCAGTCACTGAGGTTTTCCAGGCGTTGCACTGCGTCGAGCAATTGCGACGCATAAGGGGCGTCCGGCAAGTCGGCGAAACGGCGGATCTCGGCAGTGAACTGGCGCAGCGCGACGCCCTGGTTGCCCACCACTTTGCGCCCCAGCAGGTCCAGGGCCTGAATTCCGTTGGTGCCTTCGTAAATTTGCGCAATGCGCACGTCACGCACCAGTTGCTCCTGACCCCATTCACGGATATAGCCATGGCCGCCGAAGACTTGCTGGCCGTTGATGCAGCTTTCCAGCCCGGTGTCGGTGAAAAAGGCCTTGGCCACAGGCGTCAGCAGCGCGACCAGGTTCTGCGCGTTGTCGCGCTCGAGGGCGTCATCGGAAAATTTTGCCAGGTCCAGTTGTTGCCCGACATAACTGGCAAAGGCGCGGCCACCTTCGGTCATCGCTTTCATACCGAGCAGCATGCGTCGCACATCGGGGTGGACGATGATCGGGTCGGCCAGTTTTTCCGGAGCCATGGCACCGGTCGGTGCGCGGCTCTGCACCCGTTCACGGGCATACGCCACGGCGCTCTGGTAAGACGCTTGCGCGCAACCGATGCCTTGAATGCCGATGGACAGGCGTTCGTAGTTCATCATCGTGAACATCGCCGCCAGGCCCTTGTTGGCTTCCCCGACCAGCCAGCCGCTGGCACCGTCGAAATTGATCACGCAGGTGGCCGAGGCCTTGATGCCCATCTTGTGTTCGATCGAGCCGCAGCTGACAGCGTTGGCTTCACCCAGGGAGCCGTCTGCATTGACCCGCACTTTGGGCACCACAAACAGCGAGATGCCTTTCGGTCCCGCTGGCGCATCCGGCAGTTTGGCCAGTACCAGATGAACAATGTTTTCAGTCAGGTCCTGATCGCCGCCGGTGATGAAAATCTTGCTGCCGGTGATGAGGAAGCTGCCGTCGGCCTGGGGCTCGGCGCGGGTGCGGATGAGCCCCAGGTCGGTGCCGGCGTGGGCTTCGGTCAAACACATGGAACCGGCCCAGCGGCCTTCATACATGGGTGGCAGGTAAAGTTTTTTCAGGGTGTCGCTGGCGTGTGCGTCCAGCGCCAGGCAGGCGCCGGAGCTGAGGGCCGAATACAGCGCGAAACTGGAGTTGGCGCCGTAGAGCATTTCTTCAAACTGCACGGCAAGCATCTTCGGCATGCCCATGCCGCCGAAATCGGTGTTGCCCGACAGGCCCACCCAGCCGCCTTCGATGTAGGTGGCGTAAGCCTGTTTGAAGCCAATCGGCGTGCTGACGTTGCCGTCGAGCCACTGGGCGCCTTCTTCGTCGCCGCTGCGATTCAACGGCGCGATGAGGTGTGAGGTGACCTTGGCGGCCTCTTCGAGTATCGCGTCAGCCGTGGCAGCATCGACCGTGTCGGCCAGGGCTGGCAGGCGCGCCCACAGGGCCGGGGCGTCAAACACTTCATGCAGCACAAAGCGCATGTCGCGCAGCGGGGCGTTGAATTCGGGCATAGCGTGAACCTCGTCAGGACGGTTTGTGCGAAGGGCACGACGCCGCGAGCGCGGGTCGTGCCGGATCGATTAATGGCTGGAAGCGCTGGCGGCACCGAGGCCGGTCTGGGCGCGAACGAACTGATCGGCGTAGGCACCACGTTCCTTGTCGGCGCGAACACTGCTGTCGAGGCGCGAAACCACCACGATCACCAGGAACGCCAAGGGCATGGAGAACAGGGCTGGGTGGTCGTAAGGGAAGATCGCGTGGGCATGACCGAGCACGGTGACCCAAACGGCCGGCGACAGGATCACCAGCACCAGCGCGCAGATCAGTCCGGCAAAACCGCCGATGATTGCGCCTTTGGTGGTCAGGCCTTTCCAGTACATGGCCATGATCAACACCGGGAAGTTGGTCGACGCCGCGATGCCGAAGGTCAGGCCCACGAGGAACGCGACGTTCATCTTCTCGAACAGAATGCCCAGCAGGATTGCGATGATGCCCAGGCCTACGGTGGCCATGCGGGTCACGCGCATTTCCTGTTTCTCGGTGGCTTTGCCTTTCTTGAACACGGTGGCGTAGAGGTCGTGGGAAATCGCCGAGGCGCCGGCCAGGGCCAGCCCGGAGACCACCGCGAGGATGGTGGCGAACGCGACTGCCGAGAGGAAACCGAAGAACAGGTTGCCGCCGACCGCTTTGGCCAGGTGCATGGCAACCATGTTGCCGCCACCCAGCAGCGTACCGCCCACTTCGCCATTGACGTAGTACTGCGGATCGGTGCCGATGATCACCATCGCGGCAAAGCCCAGGGTGCAGACCACGAGGAAAAAGAAGCCGATGAAACCGGTGGCGTAGAACACCGATTTACGCGCTTCCTTGGCGTTAGGCACGGTGAAGAAGCGCATCAGGATGTGCGGCAGGCCGGCGATCCCGAAAACCAGGCCCAGCGACATCGATGCGGTGTTGATCGGGTCGGCGAGCATGGAGCCCGGCCCCATGATGTTCCAGCCACTGGCATGGGCCTGTACGGCTTTGTCAGCCAGGGTTTCATAGCTGAAACCGAACTGCGACATGGCCATGACCGCCAGGGTGGTGCCACCGGCCAGCAGCAACACGGCCTTGATGATCTGCACCCAGGTGGTGGCAATCATGCCGCCGAAGATCACGTAAACAAGCATCAAGGCGCCGACGATCACCACGGCCACCGGGTAATCGAGACCGAACAACAGCTTGATCAATTGACCCGCGCCGACCATCTGCACGATCAGGTAGCAGCACACCACGGTCAGCGAACCGAAGGCGGCGAAGATCCGCACTTTGTTCTGATCGAGACGGTAAGACACGATGTCGGCGAAGGTGTAGCGCCCCAGGTTGCGCAGCCGCTCAGCCATGAGGAAGGTAATGATCGGCCAGCCGACAAAAAAGCCGATGGTGTAGATGAAGCCGTCATATCCCTTGGCGAATACCAGGCTGGACAGCCCCAGCAGCGTAGCGGCAGACATATAGTCGCCGGCAATCGCCAGCCCGTTCTGAAAACCGGTGATGCCACCGCCAGCGGTATAGAAGTCGGACGTGGATTTGGTTTGGCGGGCGGCCCACCAGGTAATCGCCAGTGTGCCGAGGACGAACACAAAGAACATGCCGATCGCATGCAGGTTAAGCGGTTGTTTTTCCGCTGCACCGGTCAACGGAGCGGCCATCACCAGGGTCGCCGGCAACAGGCCGCTGAGGGTGAGCAGGAGTTTACGGAGCAGGTTCATTATTTGCTCTCCTCAAGAATGGCGGCGCCCAAGGCATCGAAGCGGGTGTTGGCGCGGTACACGTACCAGCCCGTCAGCAACCAGGAAAACACGATGATCGCGGCGCCGACCGGCATGCCCAGGGTCAACATCCGATGCTCGCCGAGCGGTGCGTGCAGCCATTGCGGGGCGAACGCCACCACCAGCATGAAGGCGTAATAGGTGCCCAGGACCGCAGCACTCAGCGACCAGGCCAGGCGCGAGCGACTGCTGACCAGTTGAAGGAATTTCGGGTTGGACCGAATACGTTCGCAGCGTTGGGTATCGGTTGAATGGATGTCGATCATGGGTAGCTCCACCTTGTTGTTGTTATCGGTGCGAGGCGCAGGGCCGAATTCGGCCCGCACGAACCCGAAGCGGCAGGAAAACAGCCTGCCGCCTGGCGGGTTTTGCTTCGTTCGGGTTAGAGCGCTTTAGCTCTGTCGCGCAGTACGTACTTCTGGACTTTGCCGGTCGACGTCTTCGGCAGCAGGGTGAAAACCACCGTGCGCGGGACCTTGAATCCGGCCAGGTGTTCGCGACAGAAACTGATGATGTCGGCCTCGCGAACGTTCTGGTGATCGGCCTTCAGCGTGATGAACGCGCAAGGCGTTTCGCCCCATTTTTCGTCCGGTCGCGCCACGACGGCCGCTTCCATGACACCCGGATGGCGATACAGCACGCCTTCGAGTTCGATGGTGGAAATGTTTTCGCCACCGGAAATGATGATGTCCTTGAGCCGGTCCTTGATCTCGACATAACCATCGGGATGACAGACCGCCAGGTCGCCAGTGTGAAACCAGCCACCTTCGAACGCCTCGGCCGTGGCGGTCGGGTTTTTCAGGTAGCCCTTCATCACGGTATTGCCGCGCATGAAGACCTCGCCGATGGTCTGGCCATCCCGCGGTGTCGGTTCAAGCGTTTTCGAATCGCCGACCATCACCCCTTCAAGCGTCGGGTAGCGCACGCCCTGGCGGGATTTGATCTGCGCCCGTTCTTCCAGCGGCAGCTCGTCCCATTCTTCGTGCCAGGCGCACAACGTCACCGGGCCGTAGGTTTCGGTCAGGCCATAGACGTGGGTGACCTTGATGCCCATTTCTTCCACGGCACCGATCACTTTGGCTGGCGGCGCAGCGCCCGCGACCATGGCGTTGACCGGGTGGTCGATGGCCGCCTTGGCCGATTCCGGCATGTTCACCAGTGCGTTGAGCACGATAGGCGCGCCACACAGGTGAGTGACCTGATGTTCGCGAATCAGCGTGAGGATTTTTTGTGGATCGACCCGGCGCAGGAACACATGAACGCCGGCCAGCGCGGTGATGGTCCATGGGTAGCACCAGCCGTTGCAATGGAACATCGGCAGGGTCCAGAGGTACACCGGGTGATTGCCCATGGCCCAGGTCATCTGATTGCCCAGGGCATTCAGGTAGGCGCCGCGATGGTGGTAAACCACGCCTTTTGGATTGCCGGTGGTGCCCGAGGTGTAATTCAGGGAGATGGCTTGCCATTCGTTCGCCGGCCATTTCCAGTCAAACGCCGGGTCGCCTTCGGCCAGCAACGCCTCATAATCCAGTTCGCTGACCGCTTCGCCTTCACCGTACTCGGGGTCGTTGACGTCGATCACCAGTGGCGGGTGGTCGAGCATGCCGATCGCGGCGTGAATCACGCTGTGAAACTCGCGGTCGGTGATCAGCACCTTGGCCTCGCCATGCTGCAGCATGAACGCAATGGCTTCGGCATCCAGGCGGACGTTGAGCGGGTTGAGCACGGCCCCGATCATGGGCACGCCGAAATGCACTTCGAGCATCTCTGGAATGTTCGGCAGCATCACCGCGACCGTGTCGTCTTTACCGATGCCGCGACCGGCCAGCGCCGAGGCGAGGCGTCGGCAACGGGTGTAGGTCTGCGCCCAGGTCCGGCGAATTGAACCGTGGATCACGGCAGGGTAGTGCGGGTAAACGCTGGCGGTACGCTCGATGAAGCTGAGCGGAGACAAGGCAATGTGATTAACAGCCGCAGGGCTGAGCCCTTGTTCATAGATCGACATGTGCGGGTACTCGGTGGCTGATTGTTAGCTCTATAGATGGCTTGGCAGCGTCGCCGCCGACAGCCTCTTTTATGTCCGGTGTGCTTTATATAACATTCAGCCATGGATATGGAAGTACAACCTATAGCGTATAGTATATCTACTATATAGCTCTAAATGAGTGCCATCGTGCCTCCGAGGCCGGTATATCCTTGCACTCCCTGATGAAGCGGACCCGTGATGAGCCTGACTCCCGTTCGATTGCACAGCTGGCTGCGACTGCAGCGCGAGGGCGTGCCCATGGCCGCCCGCGCCGACGCCCTGTGCCGGGCATTGCAGGATTGTCCCGAAGTCCGGCGGGCGGTCTACCTCAGCTGGCAACCCCAGGCGGGTATCTACAGCCACGAAGGTGCCGCCCAGCATTTTCCTCCGGGGCAGGGTGATCCGGCGCTGGCCAGCGACCAACTGTTGTTTGAAGCGTTGGTAGACGCGGGGCGCCTGGACCTGGCGCAGGTGCGTCAACTCGACTGCTGGCTGGCCGGGCGTTTGCGTCGAGCCGCGATCAGCCATGGCCAGGTATTCGACCTGGCGTTGCAGCCGGGGCACGCGGGTCTGTTGCTGGTAGAGGTGTGTGAAGGGGTGAGTTTTGACTGGCTCGGCTGGGTCCGCGATTTGTTGACGACCCTGCTCAGCAGCGTCAACGGCATGCTGCGTGGTTCGCCGCTGTTGGGGCACGATCCGCAACCGGGGTTGCTCCTCGATGCACAGGGCCGTCCGTTGGAATTCAATGCCGCGCTGATGGCGTTGCTGGCTGAAAAACCGTTGACCGATGTGCTGGGTTTTTTACCGGTCAATCACCGGGTACTGGTCCGCGCGTGCCTGGACCAGCAGCGCGCCATTGAAGGTGTCGAAGCCCAATTCGAGGCGCAGATTCTGATCTGGACTTTTATCCCCGATCCCCAGGACAACCGGGTGCTTGCCCGCTGTCGCGACGCCACGACCCAAGTGCTGGCCGAACGTGAAGCGGCTACTGCGCGGCGGCTTTACCGGCTGATTATCGAAAACACCACCGACCTGATTTCCCGGCACACGCCGGACGGCTGCTTTCTGGATGCCTCGCCTGCTTCCTGGACGTTGCTTGGCTATTGGCCCGAAGAACTGCGGGGGAAAATGGCCCAGGGCCTGTTCCATGGTCAGGACCTGGCCAGCCTCATGCAGCGCGCGCGGGATGCACTGGAGCAGGACGGTTACCACACGATGACGTACCGCATTCGTCATCGTGACGGGCATTACCTGTGGTTTGAAACCGCGAGCCGGGCCATTCGCGAAACCTACACCGGCGCCGTGGTGGAGGTGGTCAGCGTCTCGCGGGACATCACGGGCCGGGTCCAGGCCGAAGAGAACAAACGTCGGCTGGCCGAAGTGGTTGAGGCCAATACCGACCCGGTACTGTTCATCGACCCTGAAGGGCACATCACCTACCTCAATCCGGCGGCGCGGCGCATCCTCGGGATCGACGAGCAACAACCGATGCCGACAGTGGCCGAGGTGTTTGCCAGCGCAGACCTGATACGCCTGCAACGCGATGGCTGGAGCGGTGCCGAGCGTCATGGCGTGTGGAGCACGGATGCGCGTTTGCAACCGCGGGGTGGCGGTAGCTCGGTGCCGGTGTCGCTGGTGTTGCTGGCCCATCGATCCGCCGGTGGTGAGCGCTACTATTCCCTGGTAGCGCGGGACATGACCGAACGCGAGTTGCGAGAAACCCAGCAGCGTCGCCACCAGGACGAACTGGCGCATACCGCGCGGCTGGTCACGCTGGGTGAACTGGCCTCGGGCATTGCCCACGAGATCAACCAGCCGCTGGCCGCCGTGGTGAACTATGCCAATGCCAGCCAGCGGTATTTGCAATCCCTGGACTCCAATCCCCAGGCGGGCGAACGCGTGGCCCAGGGCCTTGAGCGCATCACCCATCACGCCACCCATGCGTCCGAAGTCATCCGGCGATTGCGCGGGTTTCTGCGTAAGGGACAGCGGCGCATGCAGGCGCTGGACATTGCCGACGTCGCCCGTGAAGCCGTGCGTTTGTGTGCCTGGGAGGCGAGCAATTGCCAAGTGACAATCGAGGATCGACTGCCGGATAATCTGCCGCCGATTTATGCCGACCGGGTGTTGCTGGAACAGGTCCTGCTCAACGTCGTGCGCAACGCCATTGATGCCAATCGCGAGCAGCATCCCGGCCAGCCGTCATTGATCGTGCTGGCTGCGGGGCAGGGCAGCAGCGCCACCGTGGAAATCAGTGTGCAAGACCAGGGGCCGGGTGTCAGCGAGTCCGAACTGGAGCAGATTTTTACCCCGTTCTATACCAGCAAGCCTGATGGCCTCGGTCTGGGACTGTCCATGAGCCGCAGCATCATCGAAGGCTTCGGGGGCGCGCTGCAGGCGCAGCGCCAACCTGGTGGTTTGCTGATGATGTGCCGTTTGCCGCTTGCCGGCCCAACAAAACAACAACAGGAATAATGCAATGGCAGGTGCGACGGAGCACGTGGTGTATGTGGTCGACGATGACCAGGGCATGCTCGATTCAACGGTCTGGCTCCTGGAGTCCGTCGGTCTCAAGGCACTGGCGTTTACCAGTGGCGTCGAGTTTCTCGATGCCTGCGATGCCAGTCTTGATGCCTGCGTATTGCTCGATGTGCGCATGCCCGGCATGGGCGGCCTGAACGTGCAGGAAGAAATGCGCCTGCGCGCGCTGGACCTGCCGATCATCTTTGTCAGCGGGCATGCCGACGTGCCGATCGTGGTCCGCGCTTTCAAGGCCGGCGCCCATGACTTCATCGAAAAACCCTACAACGAACAGTTGCTGCTGGACAGTGTGCAACAGGCGCTCAGCAACTGCGCAGCCAAGCGCTCGGGCAGTCCCGGTCATGACGCCCTGCAAGCCCGCTTGTTGACGTTGACCCCCCGGGAGCGCGATGTGCTGTTGCCGCTGGTGCAGGGTTACACCACTCGTGAAATTGCCGAGCAACTGGGCGTGAGCGCCAAAACCGTCGATCTCTATCGCTCACGGGTGATGAAACGCATGCAGGCCACGACCTTGCCGGACCTGGTGGGCATGGCCATCGCCGCCGAGCTGATTGATCCGCTGAAATTGCGCTGACACCTCGCTTTTTCAAACCAACGTCTATGCTGGGCTAACCGCTTCACAGAGCGTCGTCCTGACCAGCATGGAGGTTTCTATGGTGCCCTCACCGATAAATGAAAAGGCGTTCTCCCGTACCCTGCTTGATGTGCTGATTCGTGCAGGGCTGATCACGGTTCTGGTGCTGTTCTGCTTCGAGATCTTCAGCCCGTTCCGCGACCTGATGCTGTGGTCGCTGATCCTGGCGATCACGCTTTATCCGCTGCAAACCTGGCTGATGGGACGACGAGGGAAAAAGCCCGGATTTGTGGCGACGCTGATCGTTCTGATCGCCATTCTGATTTTGTTGGTGCCGATTTACCTGATGGGGACTTCGATTGCCGACTCGGTCGAGCACGCTATGGTGATCGTCAAGGAGGGCGGTTTCCATGTGCCGCCACCCGCGCCATCAGTGGCCGACTGGCCGTTAGTCGGCAAGCCGCTCTCTGACCTGTGGTTGCAGGCGTCGACCAATCTGCCCGACCTGACCGCCAAATACATTCCGCAAATCAAGCACGTCTCCCTGGGCCTGCTGAGCAAGCTTGCGGGTGTCGGCATGGGTTTTCTGATGTTCATCGTTGCGTTGATCATCGCGGGCATCTTCATGGCCTACGGTGAAAGCGGCAGCCGCAGTGCGGTGCAGATCGCTTCGCGCCTGAGCGGTCCGGTCAAGGGCCCGAAAATCGCCGAACTGTGCACCGCAACCATTCGCGCGGTCGCACTCGGGGTGGTCGGCATCGCCTTTATCCAGATGCTGCTGGTCGGCCTCGGCTTCGTGTTCAAAGGTGTCCCCGGTGCTGGCCTGCTCGCATTGGCCGTGTTGCTGCTCGGCATCATGCAATTACCGGTGAGCTTGATCACGATCCCTGTGATTGCTTTCGTCATTGCCACTGAAGGCGCCACCACCGGGACTATTACCTTCTCCATTTACGTGTTCGTTGCAGGCCTCGTCGATAACGTGCTCAAACCCTTGCTGTTGGGGCGCGGTGTTGATGTACCGATGCCGGTGATACTGATTGGCGCGTTGGGCGGCATGGTCACCAGCGGGATTATCGGGCTGTTCATCGGGCCGGTGGTGTTGGCGGTGGGGTACCAGCTGTTCTGGCAGTGGGTGCAGGATCGTCCGGAGGACGCAGGCACGATTTAACCGTAGCCAGGCGCGTCTGCCAGGAATGGCAGCGCGCCTCACATTCTTTAAACCTTCTGATAAAGCACAGTGTCGATTACTGGAGACCACACACTTTGCCGGAAAGAGGGACCGTCAATGATCGGCGTTGTGATACCAGCCCATAATGAAGAAAAACACATCACCGCCTGCCTCTCGTCCATCCTGACTGCCGCCAGGCATCCGGGACTTTTGGGGCGGGAGGTCAGGGTGGTGGTCGTTCTGGACGACTGCTCGGACGACACGGCCAGCCTGATCTGTGGAATGGACGTCAGCACGGTCAACGTCTCTTTTCAGAACGTCGGCAAAGCCCGGGCGACCGGGGCCGAAGAGCTGCTCCGCGCTGGCGCGCAATGGCTGGCGTTTACCGATGCCGACACCGTGGTGCCACCCGACTGGATCGCCCGGCAACTCGACTTCATGGCTGACGCCGTGTGCGGCACGGTGGAAGTGGACAGTTGGGCCGAGCATGGGGAGACCGTTCGCTCGCATTACATGGAGTGCTATCAGTTCGTCGACAACCACCGGCACATCCACGGTGCCAATCTGGGCCTGAGCGCCACCGCGTATCGCGAGGCCGGAGGTTTCCAGCATCTGGCGGCCCATGAAGACGTTCATCTGGTGGCGGATCTTGAAAAAATCAGCGCGAGTATTGTGTGGACAGCGACCAACCCGGTGGTGACCAGTGCACGCAAGGATTTCAAATGTCGCGGGGGATTTGGCGAGTACCTGGCTTCGCTGAGTGTTCAGATGGGGTCGGCTAATGTACTGTCCCCGCCACTTTGAAACTTTGCTCAAGCGCAGTGCAGCGGAAAATAGCGCTCTCCGTTGGGCTTCGGTTTTCTCCGTACACCTAAGTTAGTTGATGTCGTTAAGGAAGCAAGATGCAATCGCACGATTCAAACGTTGGAAAAACCCTCCTTCAACCGTTATTTGACGCATGAATCGTTCGCTGTTTGTTTCCCTCGATGGGCCCAAGGGCACCGGCAAAACCACACTGCTGGAAGCCGTGACGAAAGCGCTGAGGGCAGACAACAAAAAGGTGATTCGGCTGTGCGAGAAAAAGAGCGATCCCTACCGGGGTGAAACCATGGGCCTCGTTAACAGGCTCGTCAGACATCCCGGTCGGGATCTGGAGTGGGCGGTTTGTGAGCGCTTCGCTGAAAGCCGTGCCTGGATTTCCCACCACGTGCTGCCTGAACAGCCAGCTGACAGCATCATCCTGATCGATCGCTGGTACCCGTCTGACGCCGCGTTTCGCCGGCTCGTCCCATTTGCAGACATTCTGCAGTTGAACCTTGATCGACACGTGCAAGTGCCCGACCTGCATGTCGGCGTGGTCACTGACCCCGAAATTTCATGGGCGAGGGCCGCGGCACGAACCCGTGGATTGGGCAGTACGGTGATCCATAACCTGCAAGAGCAGGTCGCTTGTACCCAGGCGTTCGAGCGAGCGGTTGCGGATCAGGGTTGGGTGTTATGTCGCAATGAAGGAACGATCGAAGAGGCAACGGCGCAGGTGGTTTCCGAGATTCATGACGTACTTCGGGCTTTGCAGCCCATGTAGCCGCTGGCGCCTGTGGCGCCTGTGGCGAGGGGATTTATCCCCGTTCGGCTGCGTAGCAGTCGTAAAGATTTTGGGGCCGCTGCGCGACCCAACGGGGATAAATCCCCTCGCCACAAGGTTGCCAACGGCTATAGGGGATAGTCCCCTTGCCACAAGGTAGCCAGCTTCTATAGGGGATAATCCCCTTACGTCCCGTTTGCAGACATTCTGCAGTTGAACCTTGATCGACACGTGCAAGTGCCTGACCTGCATGTCGGCGTTGTCACTGACCCTGAAATTTCATGGGCGAGGGCCTCGGCACGAACCCGTGGATTGGGCAGTACGGTGATCCATAACATGCAAGAGCAGGTCGCTTGTACCCAGGCGTTCGAGCGAGCGGTTGCGGATCAGGGTTGGGTGTTATGTCGCAATGAAGGAACGATCGAAGAGGCAACGGCGCAGGTGGTTTCCGAGATTCATGACGTACTTCGGGCTTTGCAGCCCATGTAGCCGCTGGCGCCTGTGGCGCCTGTGGCGAGGGGATTTATCCCCGTTCGGCTGCGTAGCAGTCGTAAAGACCTTGGGGCCGCTGCGCGACCCAACGGGGATAAATCCCCTCGCCACAAGGTTGCCAGCGGCTATAGGGGATCGTCCCCTTACCACAAGGTTGCCAGCGGCTACAGAGGATTCATCCCCTCACCGCAGGTCCCAGCGGCTACAGGGGATTGTGTCGTTAACCGAGTGCCTACTTCCTTCTTTTCGTCGCCGGTTTTTTCAGTTCGAACATCAGCACTGAACGCCCGGTCACCTGATACTCATCGCCGAAAGAAAACAATTCGCCCGGGTCGAGATCTGCCTGGTTGGTATCAAGCTCAAGCACCCATTGTTTGCCTTGGGGGACTTCCGGGAGCTTGAAACTCACCACATCGTGGTGCGCGTTTACGATGATCAGCAGCGAATGGTCGACGCCCTCACGGCGAATGCCGCTGGTTTGAGTGCGACCGTCCAGCAGGATGCCCATGCAGCGGTTGTTGCCGTCCTGCCACTGCTCCATGCCCATTTCTTCACCGTTCGGCTGGATCCAGCTCACGTCTTTCACACCCAGGCCTTCGTCATACTCTCCGGTGAAAAAGCGATTGCGACGCAGCAGGGGATAGCGATTGCGCAGATCGATCAGGTACCTGACAAACTCCTGGAGCTCGCTGCTTTTCTCGCTCACGTTCCAATCGACCCAACCGATCTCACTGTCCTGGCAATAGGCGTTGTTGCTGCCACCTTGGGTGCGGGCAAATTCGTCGCCGGCCAGGAGCATAGGGGTGCCTTGGGAAAGGAACAGCGTGGCCAGGAGATTGCGCATCTGCCGATAACGCAGCTCGATGATCGCAGGGTCTTCAGTCGGGCCCTCGACACCACAGTTCCACGACCTGTTATCGGAGTGCCCGTCACGGTTGTCTTCGCCATTGGCCTCGTTGTGTTTCTCGTTGTACGAGACCAGGTCATTCAGGGTGAAGCCATCGTGGGCCGTAATGAAATTTACGGAGGAGGCGGGCTTGCGGCCGCGTCGATTGAACTGGTCACCCGAGCCCAAAAATATCTTGGCAAAGTCACCGAGCATTTCGTCGTCGCCTTTCCAGAACGCACGAGAGATGTCCCTGAACTTGTCGTTCCACTCCATCCAGCCGGGCGGGAAATTGCCGACCTGGTAGCCCCCAGGGCCACAGTCCCATGGTTCGGCAATCAGCTTCACCTTGGCGAGCACCGGGTCCTGGCGACAGGCATCAAGGAACCCGCCACCTTCGCTGAACCCGTCTGGTTCCCGAGCCAGGATAGTGGCCAGGTCGAATCGAAACCCGTCCACGCCCATCTCCGAGCTCCAATACCGCAAGGAGTCGGTGACCATCTGCAAGACGCAAGGATGGCTCATGTTGAGCGTGTTGCCGGTACCGGTGTCATTGATGTAATAGCGGGCGTCGTCGGGCATCAATCGGTAGTAGCTGGCATTGTCGATGCCCTTGAGTGACAGGGTCGGGCCCATCTCGTTGCCCTCGGCGGTGTGGTTGTAGACCACATCCAGAATCACCTCTAACCCGGCCTTGTGGAAACGCGACACCATGACTTTGAATTCGCCGATGGACTGGCCTGCCATGTAGCGAGCATGGGGAGCAAAGAAGCCCAGGGTGTTATAGCCCCAGAAGTTGCGCAGGCCTTTTTCCAGCAGATGATTGTCATCGAGGAAATAGTGCACGGGCATCAATTCCACTGATGTCACACCCAATGAACGGATGTATTCAACGACATCATTTTGATGGAAGGCCGCAAAGGTGCCGCGTTCAGACTCCGGCACCGAGGGATGGCGCATGGTGAAGCCGCGGACATGGGTTTCATAAAAAACCGTGTTTTCCCATGGCACGTTCGGCTTTGCCGTATTGCCCCAGGTGAATGCAGGGTCGATGACTCTGCAGCGGGGCATGAACGGTGCGCTGTCACGTTCATCAAATGACAAATCGCCGTCCTCATGGCCGACGGTATAGCCGAACAAGGCATCGTCCCATTTCAGCTCACCGGAGATCTGCTTGGCGTACGGGTCGATCAACAGTTTGTTGTGGTTGAAACGATGCCCATTGGCCGGCTCGTAAGGGCCATGCACTCTGTAGCCATACAGCGTCCCTGGGCGGGCGTCAGGCAGGTACCCATGCCAGATTTCGTTGGTGAATTCCGGCAGCACGATGCGCTCGATTTCTTCCTGGCCGTCCGCGTCGAACAGGCACAGTTCGACCTTCGTGGCATTGGCGGAAAAAATGGCAAAGTTGACACCTGACCCGTCCCACGTCGCGCCGAGCGGATAGGGCAGGCCCTCACTGACGCGGCTGGCGGGACGTTCCTGGCTTGATGCACTGTCGCTCGCTGTTTGATCAGACATGATCAAGCACTCCGAAGAAGAATTAGGTTGGATGAATGACCTACGCGGTCTATCCATAGAAGCTCGGGGCGAGCAACAGTTCAGGATATTTGCAGGGCTTTTGCTGTGGTCCTCAAAGCGTCCTCATCCTCAGGCTGGCTATCGGAGCACTGTCATAGTTATGCGCCTGAGCACCAACACTGTGGTGAGGGGATTTATCGGAATGCCGCACCACCCCGTTCGGCTGCGCAGCAGTCGTTGAACCATCACACGCGGTGTACTTGATACACCTGAGTTGCAGGTTTTTACGACTGCTGCGCAGCCGAACGGGGTGGTGCGGCATTCCGATGAATCCCCTCGCCACGAGTCACTTAAATCGAATGGCTGTAAAACAACGAGTAGGATTCAATACCATCGTTTGGTTGTTTAATGCCGGCATTGGAATAGTGAATGGCTCTAACACCGACGCGCTGTGTATCGCCAATCTTCAAACCTGCGCCGAGCCGATCTTCAAAGTTGAAGGAAGACCCAAACTGCTGATCACCCGCACTCGTTCCGGAGAACAGGGCGACACCTATACCGGCTTCAATAAACGGCTTGATAGTGCCCTGGCCGAACTCGTATACAAACACCGGCGCGAAAGACAAGGAATGACGGCCGCCAGCTTCCTCTCCCGCTTCCCAGTAGGTGTAACCCAAGTCCCAATAACCGGTTAACTTGCCAGTAGAACTTTGCATCCAGGATTTATCCCAATCGAAACCCAGGCCCGCTCTGGCCGTCATGCCGCCTTGACTGGTAGCGCCAATGGCACCTGACAATTCAGCGGCCTGTACGCCCAATGTCACACAGGAAAGTAGCAGTGCAGCAGTCACTAATTTTTTCATGTTGTCTGTTCGTATTGGTTTAAGTTCTGGATTAAAAAGGTGCTGTTGCCCCTTGTGCACGATCAGGCAAAACGCTGTTTAAAAGGTTCAAAAAAACTTCGGAAAATAATTGTTCTACAATGCAAGTAGTTCTTAACTAGCGCTCTGCATAGTTTGCAAATTAAAAATGTACTAAATAGATAGCGATACGACGTTCAATCATCATTCGCGACTTCTTAGTTTGAGTTCGGCGGTTTATTGCCTGAGTGTTTATCGTCTGAATTGGCGAATTGAAGGGTGTGTAAATAGCCAGATTGTCGTCCAGCGATGCCGCAAGGGGCAGGTAGGGCTTCTCGATGATTGTGCTGCCAACGGACGATTTCCACGCAGCGCGAAAGCGTCTGCCTATCGAAAAAAATGCCGATCAACTGGCCGGTTTCCCGTAAGGATTTTGGCGAGACAGCGGTTGAGATGAACAAGCCTGTAAAAGTTTTAAGTCAGGGGCCCAATAGCCGACGACTGGGGGTCAATCAGCCCGAACGGCAATAGCAAATGCCGTCTGTCGCGAGTTACCGATCTTTATAAAATTTTCGAAAGGGCAGCACCTTCAGATGACTGTGGGCGCCGCATTCGGTCAATCACCGAGTGAGTATCGACGCCTTTCAGGCCTGAGGAGATTCGTCATGTTCCTACATAACAAGCGACTTCAATACACCGTGCGCGTGGCCCAACCTAACCCGGGGTTGGCCAATCTTTTACTCGAGCAGTTTGGCGGGGCCCAGGGTGAACTGGCGGCTGCGTCGAGGTACTTCACCCAAGCGTTGGCCGAGGATGATCCGGGCAGAAAGGATCTGCTGATGGACATCGCGACCGAAGAGCTCAGTCATCTTGAGATCGTCGGGTCGATCATCGTGATGCTCAACAAGGGGGCCAAAGGTCAATTGGCCGAAGGCGTTGAAGAGGAAGGCGAGCTGTACCGCGCAATCAATGGTGCGGGTAACGACTCGCACATCACCAGCCTGTTGTACGGCGCCGGCGCGCCGCTCACCAACTCCGCCGGGGTGCCGTGGTCTGCCGCTTACGTCGACACCATTGGTGAGCCTACCGCTGACATGCGCTCCAATATTGCCGCCGATGCACGGGCCAAGATTGTTTACGAGCGGCTGATGAACGTCACCGATGATCCAGGCGTAAAAGAGGCGCTCGGGTTTCTGATGACCAGAGAAATCGCGCACCAACTGTCCTTCGAAAAAGCCCTGCACTCCATTCAGCCCAACTTCCCCCAAGGCAAGCTGCCAGGTATGCCTGAATTCACCAACGTGTACTTCAACATGTCCCAAGGCGCAGAAAGCATGCGCGGGCCATGGAACGAAGGTGATGACTGGGATTATGTGGAAGAGCCGGCCCCTGCAGTCGACGGTGGGGATGGCACCGCCAGTGTCGAGTTGAGCGCAGAAGATGAAGAACTGCTGATGGCGATGAAAGCTCGAACGATGTCTGATCCTGAAAGTAATCCCATCACAGGTGCCGATCTGGGCGCAGGTGCCCAAGGGCGTGAAGACGCGTGATGAAGTGCACCGCACGCCACGAAGGCGTGCGGTGTTTGCGTTTTTCAATCAACGAGGTGAATGAAAATGAATGGGCATTCCAAGGGCGTTTCTTCGGATTCGGAAGAGGGTTTTGCCATGCTGTTCAGCAGCACGGCAATGTCCTTTGAGCGAGAAGCCAAACGCCTGTCGAAGCAAATCCTGACGGCGACGTCGAGCAGTTCTCGCAAGCGTTTCAATGGCAAGTAGGAGGCCACATGTCTGAACCATCAACGCCTGACAAAGCATCGTGGAACTCCGGGTTTGACCTGGAAAAAAGTGGCGGGTGGATGGGTATCGTTTTCTGGTCAACGCTGGTCGGCGTCAGCGTGCTATTGCTGATCAGCGGATACAGCGCCTTTACCGGGGCAAATCGGGTCAACCTGCACTACGCCGTTCTGGGGGGCTTGTCCGGTTTTGGCGCAACGGCACTCGGTGCCGTGGTAGCGGTGGTCCTGCGTGATATCACCGCACGGACTCAAGACACCATGCTGGGCTTTGCGGCCGGCATGATGCTGGCTGCGAGCTCCTTCTCACTCATCCTTCCAGGTATCGAAGCGGCCCGGGCTATTTGCGATAACAAGCTGTTAGCCGCGTGTGTCGTAGTGGCCGGATTGGGGTTGGGTGTCGCACTGATGATTGGACTGGAGCGGTTTGTCCCCCACGAGCATCTGGAGAGCGGACGCAAAGGCCCGGACGCTCAGCGCTTCAATCGCGTATGGCTTTTCGTCCTGGCCATCACGCTGCATAACCTGCCCGAGGGCATGGCGATCGGGGTCAGTTTCGCCAATGGGGATATGAAGGTGGGCTTGCCGTTGACCACGGCGATTGCCATTCAGGACATTCCGGAAGGCCTTGCTGTTGCGTTGGCGTTGCGAGTGACCGGCATCTCCGCACTGCGCGCCGCGTTAA
The DNA here is from genome assembly GCF_058145095.1 of Pseudomonas sp. MDV22-iso1. Lineage (NCBI taxonomy): Bacteria > Pseudomonadati > Pseudomonadota > Gammaproteobacteria > Pseudomonadales > Pseudomonadaceae > Pseudomonas > Pseudomonas sp. MDV22-iso1. The sequence continues at coordinate 85,594 of NZ_JBYVMF010000013.1, read as the reverse complement.
TCGCTATCGGGTCAGGATTGATGGAGCCGCTTGGCGCAGTCGTCGGCCTTGGCATTTCTTCAGGTTTTGCGCTGGGTTATCCCGTTGCGTTAGGGCTCGCCGCGGGGGCAATGATCTTTGTGGTCTCCCATGAGGTGATTCCCGAGACGCACCGTAACGGGCACGAAACCTATGCGACGCTGGGACTGATGTTGGGGTTCGGGGTCATGATGTTTCTGGACACGGCATTGGGTTGAGGCGAACGCATCCCGTCGATTCGCCTCAACGTAACGCGCAGTCTAATGAACTGCCCCAGTGCTGCCGTCCAGGCCACCAATGTCGTTTGCTATGTACGCACTCATGACGTTGAAACCTCCGTCCAGTCCAGCGTCGCGGATGCGCGCCACCTGACGTCAGTCACCCCATATTTTTCAGCCATGGGTTTAGACACGACCTTCAGCGGCGGTCGTCCCGGTTTGGGTATGGGCGCTAACCCTGCATCACAACTCGCCCAATGCCAGGCGTCCACATTGCGCATCGTCTTCGTCCGGATGATGAAGGACTTCGGTTCGCCGTGGAGCTTGTATTCAATGACGAAAAGATCAGTGTTCATGAGGTCCTCCTTATGCTCATGGACAAAAGAGTGAGTGCGTCAAAAAAAATTCAAAACGTTTTCGGGGTAATCGCAGGCGCCTGAGTTTTTTGGCCTTTCCTATTTTTTTGTCATCAGCAAACGTCTTCTTTGTGCAGGATTTGCACCTCTGGTCATTCCCTGTGAACCTAATCCGGGGTCCTGGTCTCCATCTAGAAATATCCGCGGAATCCCGACGCCATGAACTCATTTAAAAACATGCTCACACCGCATCAGGAGCAAAAATTTCGCACCCTGGGTTCGTGGCATCGCGCGCTGGAAAACTGCGCCCTTCGCATGGAATGTCCTGACGCCTACCATGAAGAATTACTTCGTTTGGCGGACGAAATGGATAGGCAACGCATGATTAGCTGGCAGGAGTGGCGGGACTTGCGACGGGAGGCCGATCAAGCTTATTTGCGAGCGGTGGCGGGGGAGGACTATCACCCTGGGACGTAGGCATCGAGTTCACCGCACAATCATGCCCATGCCGCATGGATACGACCTGTTTGTACTGAAAGCGTCAGCGCAACGAACTTCATCCGTTGTTTTTAGTCGATCAAACACGAGCTTCATCAGAGCAACCGACAGGTGTCCGTTCGTGGGCTATTGCAAGCGACACACGAAGTGTCGGATACCCTAATAAAAAAGGTGATGAAGATGAATTGTCTTATCTGTGTAGGTGTTGCGCAGCGCATTCAATGCGCAGGCCCATGGGAAGAAAGAGACTGTCCCGACTGCGGGCGCTACCGGGTTTCGGATGAGCTCATCTTGACGCTGATGGAGCAGGGACAGATTTTCGACGTGAGTAAAACCAGAAGCTGGCTGGCTAGCCAGCGTATTGACGGGTTCATTCCTTCAATCGAGGTCCATGAAGCGTTGCTCGTGCCTTGATTGTGCGGGTCGCTGTCTCCTGCTTGAAGAGCGTGCCTAATGTCGAAAGTCATCAGTGCGACAGATCTGCACATCAGACTCGATGACGCGAACGAGGAGGGTTTGTTCAAATGGCTGATCGCCAGTTTTCTGATGGGCAAACGCATTCAGGGACCGATTGCCGCCAAGGCTTATCAGGTTGTCGTCGATAAACATCAGCGCGATACGCCTCGAAAACTCGCCAACTGCACGCACCGCCAATTGGTTGCGATGCTCGGTGAAGCGCATTACGTGCGATACGACGAAACCACGGCGTCGCGCTTACTGGCATTGGCTCATAAACTCAACGATGAGTACGCTGGGAAAGTCGGCAATATCGTATCGGTGAGCACTGATCGTGATGAGTTCGAAAAGCGTCTTGGTGCCTTCGAAGGGATTGGTCCCAAGACCGTCGAAATTTTCATGCGGGAGGCGGGGAAGGTTGTTTTTTGCGAATGAGGCAAGTGGGGAGAGGCGCCCAACCAAGGCTGGGCGCCATTGGGCTCAGCCCTTGTGGTGACTCTCCGCCAGCCCGTAGACAGAAGTGTCGATGCCTTCGAAGCGCGCTTTCAGCTGCAGCGCCAGGTACAGCGAGTAATGCCGTGACTGATGCAGGTTGCCACCGTGGAACCAGAGGTTTGCCTGCTGTGTCGGCTTCCACATGTTGCGCAATTCGCCCTCGTACGGACCAGGATCATTCGTGGTACCAGAGCCCAGGCCCCAGCAGCGCCCCACCTTGTCAGCGACTTCCTGGGAAATCAGCTTCGCCGCCCAACCATTCATGGAACCATAGCCCGTTGCGTAAACGATCAGATCAGCCGGCAGTCGGCTGCCATCGTTGAGCAAGACGGCGTCTTTTTCGATGCGTTCGACACCCAGGCCTCGCGCGCTCTTGAGCTTGATTGTGCCGTTAGCGATCAGTTCTGAAGCGCCGACGTCGATGTAATAACCCGATCCGCGGCGTACGTACTTCATGAAAAGCCCCGAATCGTCGTCACCGAAGTCGAGCATGAACCCGGCCTTGGCCAGACGCTCGTAGAACACCTTGTCGCGCTCCTTGATGGCGTCAAAGACCGGTTGATGAAAGCTCGGCATGACCTTGTACGGGATCGATGCGAACAGCATATCGGCCTTGTCCGTGGTCAACCCCGTCTCCAAGGCATCTTCTGAGTAGAGCCCGCCGAAGACGAGGTCCATCAAACTGTCGGAGCGCACGATGTGGGTGCTCGAACGTTGCACCATGGTCACCTCGGCGCCGTTTTCCACCAGGTCGGCACAGATGTCGTGAGCCGAATTGTTCGCACCGATGACCACCGCGCGCTTGCCACGCCAGGCGTCTCCACCAGGATGGCGGCTGGAGTGATGTTGCTGACCCTCGAAAACCTCGGCACCCGGATACGCAGGGATGTTGGCCACGCCGGACATGCCGGTGGCGAGGATCAACTGGGTCGGCTGCAAGGTGACGGGCTCGCCATCGCGCAGCACTTCTACTTTCCAGGTGCCGCTGTGGTTATCAAAGCTGGCGCTTACGCACTCCGTACGCGGCCAAAAATTGAGCTCCATGACTTTGGTGTACATCTCCAGCCAGTCGCCGATCTGGTCTTTTGGTGTGAAGACGGGCCAGTGATCGGGGAAGGGCAGGTAAGGCATGTGGTCATACCAGACCGGGTCGTGCAGGCACAGCGACTTGTAGCGACCGCGCCACTGATCGCCGGGACGCTCAGCCTTATCGACGATCAGGGTGGGTACGCCCATTCGCTTGAGTCGCGCAGCGAGGCCCAGCCCGCCCTGGCCACCGCCGACGATCAGGCAATAGGGTTGAGTGGTGATGCCCAGCGCCGCTTCTTCATCGCGTCGGCGTTCCTGCCAGTTGCGTTTGTCGGCGTGGGCGTGACCGTGGTTGGCCCCCATCGGACGACGGCGGCCACTGGGTTCTTCGAAGCCTTTGAGCTCGCGCATGGTGGTCAGTAGCGTCCAGCACAGGCCTTCTTTCAGACGCACGTAACCTTTGCCTCGCGCCGCGTCGGTCTCCAGGCTGATCCAGCCTTCGAGCACGCCGTCTTTCAGCGTCGCCTCACCTTCCACTTTCCACCCTTGAGGGCGAGTCTGGTCGAGGCGTGTTTCAAGCATGTCGCGCAGCGCAGGCTTGCCTTCCAGGGTCACCAGGTTCCAACTGAAAAGCAGCAGGTCGCGCCAGTAACACTCGTCGGCAAACAGTTCGAGTGCGCCGTCCACATCACGTTGGGCGAGGCGCTGGCCGAGCTTTTCGACCCACGCCGCGAGCTGTTCAGTTGGCGTTTGCACAGGTGATTCGATAGCAATGTTCATGAGCTCTCCCGTTCTTGTTGTTTTTGTAACGACTGACACCATGGCAAGTCCCGGGCCATCTTCGCGAAAGCCCCATTGCAGAGCGGCTGCCGACGTTTGATCGAGGGATTGGCTCGAAACACTGTCACGAATTCGGGAACGGGGGATGACAGAGTGTCACTCGGCGCAATGAGCACTCGTGGCGGGCTTTTCATATAAGCTTCGATCAGCCCCCGTGTCCTCACCGTAGCGGAGAACAAGAACAATGAAGCCGGCCTTGATCAACGCCCATGCACAACAAGTGCTCCAAGCCGTGCAGGGCAGTATTGCCAGCCACAGCGCTGCTGCTGACCTGGCGATCACGCGATCCTGGCGCCGTTGCCTGGATCAGTACCAGCTCGATCCCGCCAGCCGCCGCGCGCCTAACGTGGTCGAACAACCCCGTTTGCAGGATCACCGTGCGCCGCTGGAACACATCATTGCCGAGGCGCATTGGCAGATGAGCAGTTTGCACCAGCAGCTCGGGCGTGACGGCCATGTGGTGCTGCTCACCGATGCTCGCGGCGTGGCGATCGACAGTGTGTTCAACGAGTCCGAGCGCACCGAGGTGCAGCGTTCCGGATTGTGGCTGGGCTCCGTCTGGAGCGAGGATTACGAAGGTACCAATGGTGTTGGCACCTGCCTGGTCGAGAGGCAGCACGTCACCATCCGGCGTGACGAACATTTTCGTGGCAAGCACGTCGGCTTGACCTGTTCAGCCAGCCCGATATTCGATGCGAGCGGCGAGTTGCTCGCGGTGCTGAACCTCTCTTCGGTGCGAGAGGAGCACAGTCTTCAGAAACACTTCCAGGCCATGGCGCTGACCAACCTGTCCGCCAAGTTGATCGAGAGTTGTTTTTTCCTGGGGCATGATCCTCAGCGCTACTTGCTGCGTTTCCACCCTGAGGCCGGCTTCGTTGGGCTGTTGGGTGAAGGCTTGCTCAGTTTCGATGAGAGTGCTCGCATCTGCTCAGTCAATCAGGCGGCGCTGGACCTGTTGGGCCTCAGCCGCGATCACTTGGTCGGGCAATCGCTGACAACGCTTCTGGAAACGCCTATCGAACAGGTGCTGAGTCAGGCCAGCGCACAGCCGAGTGTCTGCTGGCCTGTGCGCCTGGTGGACGGGCGCTTATTTTATGGACAGTTGCGTGAACCCTTGCGCCAAGCGCCTTCAGTCATTCCTGCTATCCCCAAAATCGACGACGTGCGCGTCTGCCTGGAAGACCCGCGCTTGCAACGCGGTTTTGCGCGTGCGCTCAGGGTTCTGGAGCGTGACGTTCCGGTGTTCCTGAAAGGGGAGACAGGAACCGGCAAAGAAGCCTTTGCAGCGGCACTGCATCGCGCCAGCACTCGCGCGAACCAGCCTTTTGTGGCGATCAATTGCGCAGCCATTCCCGAATCGCTGATCGAAAGCGAGCTGTTCGGTTATCGCGGCGGGAGCTTCACTGGCGCCCGCAAGGACGGGATGATCGGGAAGCTGGAGCAGGCCCATGGCGGCATTCTGTTCCTGGATGAGATCGCCGATATGCCGCTGGCATTACAGACCCGCTTGCTGCGCGTGCTGGAGGAACGCCAGGTCGTGCCGCTGGGAGGTGCGACGGCAAAACCCCTCGACGTACGCCTCATCAGTGCCAGCCACCAGAATCTGCAGGCGTGTGTCGCGGATAAGCGTTTTCGCGAGGATCTGTTCTATCGGGTTGCCGGATTCGCCGTGGAGCTTCCAGCGCTGCGGGATCGTTCGGACAAAGGCAGTTTGCTCGACCTGCTGCTGCGCGAAGAGGCGGCCGGCACCAGGATTCGGCTGGACGCGGGCGTTAGAGAACGCTTGCTGACGCAGCCTTGGCCGGGAAACGTCCGGCAGCTGCGTACGTGTCTGCGCACCCTGGTCGCGTTAGCAGTGGAGGGGCGTATCACGCTGGACGATGTGGCGGAGTTGTTGCCAACAGAGGCAGTTGCGGCGGCCGAAAATCCACTGGGCGTTTCCGAGCGTCAGACCCTGCTGACCCTGATTGAGGCGGAACACTGGCATATCGCCCGTGTTGCCGCGCGCCTGGGGATCAGCCGAAATACGCTCTATCGCAAACTGCGCCACCACGGTATTTCACGACCTGGATGAAGCTGGGTGTCGCAATGGGACGGCTTTGTGAAGGATTGCCCAAGGAGGCGGTGCGCAGATTGCCGCCCGTTGAGCGAGTTTCACATGCTTGACGCTCAGCCTACTAGAAGGTAGCGTCCGGGCCATGACTAATCACTCAAACACCTATTACGAAATTCTCAACTGTGCCCGCACGCTCATTATCGCGGGCGGGTACAACGGTTTCAGCTATGCGGATATCGCCGAGTTCGTGGGTATTCGCAAAGCCAGTATTCACCACCACTTTCCGACCAAAGTCGACCTTGTCCGCACGCTTGTCCTGCAGTACCGAGAGGAAGCAGAAGCAGGCATGGGCGAAATAGAACGCCACTGTCCAGCCCCCGAAGATCAACTTCGCGCCTATATGGGTTATTGGCAATCCTGTATAGGCAACGCAACAAAGGCCTACTGCGTGTGCGCATTACTGGCGACCCAGATTCCGGTCTTACCGCAAGAGGTCGTGATTGAAGTGCGGACTCACTTTCAAGCGCTCTCCGCCTGGCTGACTTCCGTCCTTGAGCGAGGATCACAGCAAGGCTGTTTCATCCTGTCCGGCGATGCTCGCTCCGAAGCTGAGGCGTTTATGGCGACTGTTCATGGGGCGATGCTCTCGGCTCGTGCATATGGCGATCCCGAGATGTTTGGCGTGATTACGCTCCCGCTCATTGATAGGTTGTTGATCAAGCAATAGCTTTCAACTTAATCATTGCGCAGCACGCAAAGAAGCCACGTCGAGATGGACGCGGGTGGCGGTGCACCACAGACATTCTTTCCGGACCTGTTCAAAGGTCCGTTGGCAAATCGTCACCCTCGGGTAAATGGCTTTCTGAAAATCTGCGCGCCGCAATAAGAACAGGAAGTAGCTGGCGCCCCATTTCTGCCAATTGATACTCGACTCGCAGTGGCTTTTCCCCGAAGTCCACTCGTTCAATCAAGCCATCTCGTGCCAGTTCGCGCAAATGAGCCGTCAGCATCTTCTGCGAGACGCCTGGCAGATCTCGCTTCAGTTGCAGTGTGCGAATCGATGGGTCGGCGTAGAGCCTGAACAGAATCGGCAGTTTCCATCGACTCTGGATCATTTTGATCACCCGGGCCACGTGCCAGGCCGAACCCTCGGGCCCCAGGCACACCTCGCGTTGTTCCTGACTGATAGGCACATAAAAGTGCGTACTGGTTACATCCATCATCTCTATTTACCTTGCGACGTCGACACTACGTGAATAGGGGTTGTGTGCATGGATTTGCAATTAAGCGGTAAGAAGGCACTGATCACCGGCAGTAGCAAGGGCATTGGCGAAGCGATCGCCAGAAAACTGGCCCTTGAGGATGCAGTGGTCATTGTTCACGGGCGCGATAGAGCTCAGGCAGAACGGGTCGCCAAAGACATTATCAGGCTGGGCGGCAGTGCCTTTGCGGTGGTGGGTGATCTGACCGACGATGACCAGGTCCGGCAACTTGTCGACACCGCTGAAGAGCTTGCGGGGCCTATCGATATTCTGGTCAATAATGCCGGCGGCTCAGGGGGGACGAAAGACAGTTGGCGTCTTACACAGCCTGAGACCTGGGCGGCTGCCTTCGATCGAAATGTGCTCGCAGCCTTGCGGGTTACCACGCGCCTCCTGCCCAGGATGCAGGAAGCGCGATGGGGGCGAGTCATCAACATTTCCAGTCTGGCTGCAACGATGCCGCCACCCACGGCGCCTGACTATTCAGCGGCCAAAGCCGCTATGAACGCAATGACCGCTTCCATGGTAAAAGCGGTGGCCGCCGAGGGCATAACGGTCAACGCCGTCTCGCCCGGCACGATACACAGTGCCACCCTAGAAGCCCGGTTTCGTGAGGTCGCCGAGGAGCGTGGTCTGGCGAGTGAAGACGCGCCGTGGGCAGAAATCGAGCGCGCGGTCCTGCCGATGTTTGCACAGGTCCCGCTCGGCAGAGTCGGTCGTCTCGACGAGATCGCGGCGGCGGTCGCGTTTCTGGCAAGTCCGGTGGCCGGGTACATCACCGGCGTCAATTTACGCGTTGACGGGGGGCTTTCTCCGGTTATCTGACGCCTGCCACGACACTGCTTTGTCTATTGAGGGAGCTTGGCGATCACCTTGATTTCGAAGTCGAAGCCGGACAACCAGGTCACACCGATAGCAGTCACAGTGGGGTAGGGCGCTTCGCCCCAGTAATCGGCCGCTACTTCCCAGATGGTTTCGAATGTTGAGCCGGGGTCGACCATGAAGATGGTCGTGTCGACCACATCCTCAAAACTCCCGCCGGCTTCAGTCAGGATCGCGTTGAGGTTGGCGAAGGCCAGGCGAACCTGTGCTGCGAGGTCCGGTTCGGCCGAGCCGTCCTTGCGGCTGCCGACCTGACCGGATACGAACAGAAAACCATTGGAGCGAATGGCCGGCGAGTAGCGGTGGAGCTCGTACAGTGCATGCCGGTCAGGCGGGAAAACGACGTCACGTTTGCTGGTCATTGCAGACTTCCTTCGGGGCCATCGCGGCCCGCTGTTTATGATGGAGCCAATGTAGAAAGATGGCCCTCCGGAATAAACAGGCAACGCTGGTCATGACTGTTTGTAGAATCCAAACTATCCAGACCCGAATGAGGCGCTAAATGGACCGGTTCGATGCAATGCAGGCTTTCGCCCGAGTGGTGGAAACCGGCAGCTTCACCAAGGCGGCGGCGACCCTGCACATGAGCAAGACCACCGTGACGCAGCTTGTTCAGCAACTGGAAGCGCGGCTGCGGGTGCGCCTGCTCAACCGCACCACACGCAAGGTCAACGTCACTGCCGATGGTGCGGTTTACTACGAGCGCGTCATCCGGCTGCTGGTCGATATGGACGACGCCGAGACCAGCTTGTCCAGCGCGTCGATGACCCCGCGTGGGCGGCTGCGGGTGGATGTTCCCAGTCCGCTGGCGCGAATGCTGCTGATACCCGCCTTGCCGGGGTTCTTTGCACGCTACCCGGAAATCCAGCTGACCTTGGGCGTGAGCGATCGCATGGTCGACATCATTGGTGAAAACGTCGACTGCGTGGTGCGCGGCGGCGAGATCACCGATCAGTCGCTTATGGCAAGGCATGTGGGCGATCTGAAGCTCGGCATCTATGCCGCACCGGGCTATCTGCAGCGTTTCGGTACGCCGGAGCATCCCCGTGAGCTGGAGGAAGGCAGGCACAGTACTGTTGGCTTTCGCTGGTTTCGTACCGGCAAATCCTTGCCCTACGCGATGCAGCGGGGTGAGGAACGCGTCGAGGCCCAGGGCCGCCCGCAACTGACGGTCGACGACGGCAACGCATACCTCGCCGCCGGCCTGGCAGGTCTGGGCATGCTGTGGCTACCGGAATACATGGCCAAACCGCACCTGACCAGCGGCGAGCTGCTGCCGATGTTCGAGGACTGGCACATGGCGCCCATGCCGATGTACCTGGCATTCCCGCCGAACCGCCACGTCAGCGCGAAGGTGCGGGTGTTTATTGACTGGGCGATGGAATTGATGGCCGAGCATGCGCCTGTGGTGAGATAACTCAGATGCGAACGCTCAGGACCGGGCGAGCTTGACAGTCTAGCCTACCTACTAGTAGATTCGGATTTGTTCGGCCCCGGCAACAAAACCAAATCGGCGCTTGCGCGGGCCATGCTTGCAACCCTCTCTACACATCGAGTTGTCGGTATCGATCAGTTCAGCACGGCATCGACACTCATCGGTGCCTGACCCGTCATCGCCGCACCTGTGGCGCCGATCTTATTTTCCTGAGAGGTATTCATGACGCATCCCATGTCGTTTGTAGGCATCATCCACACGGTGATCAGCCTGGTTCCCGTCATCGCGGGGATCCACAGCTTTGCTCGCTACAGCAGGATCGATAAAACGACACGTTCCGGGAAAATTTATCTGGCGGGACTCGTGTTAGCGGTGATCACGTCTTTTGGCATATCCAGCACCGGGGGGTTAAACGCAGGACATGCGTTTGGCATCGTGGTTCTGCTTGCCGCTTTCGGGGGTGTGCTGGTGCAGCAATTCACCTTGTTCGGGAGGCTACGTCCGTATCTGTCTGACTTTGGCCTGTCGTTCAGTTTCTTCCTGTCGCTGGTGCCCGCGGTCAACGAGACGCTCACTCGGCTGCCAGTTTCCCAGCCTCTGGCCGCAGGTCCTGCCGCAAGCGTGGTGAAGATCACCTTGCTGGTCCTTTTCTGCCTGTTCGTCGTGGGATTTACTGCGCAGTGCCGGCGTGTGTATGTGCAGAATCGGGTACTGGTTCGGACTTAAATTCGCCGAGCATTTCGGTCTTGATAGGAACAGGCAAGACTCACGGATTTTCCGGCATAGGTCTGTCGCAGTAGCGTCACTACCATGAGCCTCATTGAACCGAGAGGAATGTCTGATGAGTGCTCACAAAACCTTGTTTATCACCGGGATCAGCAGTGGCTTCGGCAAGGCCCTGGCCAGCGCGGCGCTCGCTGTCGGGCACCGGGTAATCGGTACGGTCCGCAATCAGGGTGCGGTGGAGGCCTTCGAGGCTTTATCGCCCGAGGCCCATGCAGTGATTCTCGACGTCACCGACTTTGCGCGAATCGACAGCGTCGTTGCTGAAATCCACACGCGCTACGGCCCCGTGGATGTTGTGGTGAATAACGCGGGCTACGGTCACGAAGGGATTTTCGAAGAGTCGCCACTGGAAGACATGCGCCGGCAGTTCGACGTCAACGTATTCGGTGCTGTCGCGATCACAAAGGCCTTCGTACCGTACTTGCGCGAGCGTCGCCGCGGCCACATCATCAACATCACGTCCATGGGCGGCACCATTACGTTGCCGGGCATTTCCTACTATTGCGCCAGCAAGTTCGCGCTGGAAGGACTCTCCGACACCCTGAGCAAGGAACTCAGCCCGTTCAATATCTCCGTTACGGCAGTGGCGCCAGGCTCCTTTCGCACCGATTGGGCGGGCCGCTCGATGCAGCGCACGCCTCGCAGCATTGGTGACTACGATGCCAGCTTCGACCCGATTCGCCAGGCGCGTGAAGAGAAGAGCGGCAAGCAGCTCGGCGATCCGCAAAAGGCTGCGCAGGCCCTGTTGCAGTTGATCCAGAGCGACAAACCGCCGGCTCATCTACTGCTCGGTAGCGATGCGCTCGCGCTCGTGCGCGAAAAGCTCACACAGTCTTTAAAAGAGATCGATCAATGGGAATCACTGACCCGATCAACAGACAGTTGAACGTCGAAAAAAGGGCTGCCTATGGACCACAGTACCGCGCGTGCTCGGCGCATGATCGAGCTGATGAAACAGCTGGCACCGCTGGAGGGCTATAACCTGAGCCCGCTGGATGACATCCGTTTTTTGCGTTCCAACCGTCCATTGACCCGAACGCCGGTGCTGTATGAGCCGGGTATCGTCATCCTCTGCCAGGGGCGCAAGCGCGGTTACCTGGGAGAAGAAGTCTATGTTTACGACGCCCGGCATTATCTGGTGGTTTCAGTGCCGGTGCCGTTCACGATGGAGACTGACGCCAGCGAGGAAGAGCCGATGCTGGCTGTCTACATTCGACTGGATTTCAAGCTCGCCGGCGAACTGATCCTGGAGATCGACGAAACGATCGGTCCGAGTTATGCCGAGCCCAGAGGCATGTATGCCTCGCCAATGGACGAAAGGCTCAGCGAGTCGACACTGCGCTTCATCGAAGCCATGAGCCATCCGGTCGACGCGCGGATTCTCGGTCCGTCGCTGGTGCGAGAAATCTATTACCGCATCATCGCCGGCGAGCAGGGCGGATCAATGCGTGCAGCGCTCGGCGCACAGGGACACTTCGCAAAGGTGACGCGCGCCATTCGCAAGATCCACAGCTGCTACGAGGAGCGGCTGGACGTGGAAACCCTGGCGCAGGAGGCGGGGATGAGTGTGCCTAACTTCCATCTGCATTTTCGGACAGTCACCGACTCATCACCGATGCAATACCTGAAATCCACCCGCCTGCATCAAGCCCGCCTGTTGATGTTGCGCAACAACGTCTCAGCCTCATCGGCGGCCTTCAGCGTCGGCTATGAAAGCCCCTCGCAGTTCAGCCGCGAGTTCAAACGGTTCTTTGGCCGCACGCCCCATGCGGAAATCGCCTGGATGAAGGCGACCTACGCGCTGCCTGCGCCTGCGCCTGCGACGGCGTCCCTCTACGTTTCCTCGCACTGAGCGCCGTGGCCATTAGGTCCCGATCATTTCGCCTGCGAGATTTGCGAGGGCACGGAGCCTGTCCATCTGCCGCATGTCGTGGTGATACCCCATCCAGATATCGCGCCCTGGTGGCTCACTGCCGACGTCTATCAATGTGAGGGCGGTCAATTGATCGCCTAATACACGGGGCAAAACCGCCACGCCCAATCCGCGACCGCACATCTGTGCTTGCACGGTACGGCTGCTGCTGGTGAACACGGTTTTCGCGCGGGGAAACATCTGCTGTAGCCACAGCACGTCAGGGTAGTGAGCTTGTGCTGTGTTCATAAGGATCAACCCGAGGCCTCCTCCATCTTGCGCGGGTGAGAAAGGCAAGTGCGCAGCAACGTAGAGTCCGTAGTTGAGTGTCGTGAGTCGACGTTGAACGATGTCCGGTTCGGTGAACGGCACAATGCGAAAGGCGATATCCGCATCACGACGCGTCAGGTCGAACAGGCGATGCCCGGCGATGACTTCCGGAACAATCAATGGGTATCGTCGAGACAGTTCGCTGAGTACGGGTGCCAGCACATAACAGGCGAACCAGTCAGCCGATGAAATCCGCAACAGCCCCTCAGGTTGACCGCTGTCGCCGGCGAGGTGCCGCTCAATTGAAAGCGCGCTTCGCTCCATTTCCTCGGCCAGCCCCAGAATTTTTTCACCGCTATCCGTCAGTACCAGGCCTTGCCCGGTGCGGCGGAAAAAAACCTGCCCGCTGTGCTGCTCAAGAACGTGCAGTCGCCGCCCCACGGTGGGGTGACTCACGCCAAGTTGCTTCGCGGCGGCGCCCAGCGAGCCGGTGCGGACTATCGCCAGGAAGACGCGCAAGTCGTTCCAGTCCATCGTCCACCTCTAACGAAAATGTACGGCGAAGATGCAGCAATGGCAGTCCCGTGGCAACCCCGGCCCACCGCACAATTGATCCATCCACGTCATGCGGCAAGCGAGAGGGGTTTCACATGAATATCGGTGGCAGCCTTACAAAAATGCACGAGGAATGTGCATCTCTGGCAGTGCCGCTGACGCTCGTCGACTCGGACAATAGACCCTCAACTACGGCAACAACCCCTGGGGCTTGCCGTTTTATCTGCCAGGCAGCGGACATGAATGAATATGAAGTCTGCCTGCGCCAGCTAGCTGTGTCTCTCTGGAGTTGCCCAATGACATCCAAACTGGATTGCGCCCCGGCAGCCGACTCGCGCCGATGGTTTGCGTTCGCTGTTCTTCTGATCGGTGCGTTTCTTCCGCCGCTGGACTTTTTCATCGTCAATGTTGCGTTGCCCTCAATCCGCAGTGGCCTGGCTATTACCCCCGCACAAGTTCAATGGGTGATCTCGGGCTATGCCGCCAGCTATGCCGTTTTTCTGATCACGGGAGGTCGCCTGGGTGATCTGCTGGGCCGCCGCCGAGTGTTCGTTGCGGGTATGGCCGGCTTCGGCGTTGCCTCCTTGATCTGTGGCCTTGCCAACTCGCCGACGATATTGATCTGCGGACGTGTGTTGCAAGGTTTGAGCGCGGCGGCAATGGCACCTCAGGGCCTGGCGTCCATTCATGCTCTGTTTCCGGAGCATGAACGTTCGCGTGCGTTGGCGGTGTATGGCGCGACGATTGGCTTCGCGGCGGTTGTCGCTCAGGCACTTGGAGGCCTGCTGATATCGATGAATGTTTGGGGCCTGCAATGGCGTGCAGTTTTCTTGATAAACCTGCCCATCGTCATCGCTGTTTTCATTGGCGGAATACGGCTGCTTCCCGATACCCGGAGCCAGACTCCGGCGCCACTGGATCGCATTGGAGTACTGCTATGTGCGCTGACCGTTGGGCTGCTGGTTGTACCGTTGGTTGAAGGCCGGGAAGCAGGGTGGCCATGGTGGCTTTGTCTGTTGCTGCTTGGATCACCGGCAGTCGCTGCGGCCTTTTGGCGCCACGAGATCGCGCTGGAGCGTCGAGGCGGCACACCACTGGTCAGTCCGCAACTCAGTCGAGCACCCGGCCTGATCGCCGGGCTGACGGGCGTACTGTTTTTCTACGTGATATCGGCATTCTTTCTAACGTTTTCGATTTACCTACAGGACGCGCTGGGGGCAACGCCATTGACCTCGGGGATGATGTTCGTCCCGTTTGGCGTGGGCTTTCTGATTGGCCCTTTGACAACTCCCTTTGCTATCCGCTTGTTCGGCCGTTTTGTTCCCGCCATTGGAATGATGCTTGAGGTACTGGGATGTCTGATCCTGAGCGTAGCGGTCGCTATCGCGCCGGCAGGGGAGAGCCCTCAATTGGCGCTCGTGATCCTCGCAGTGGGGTTACTCGGGTTTGGCCAGGGTTGGGCGCTGCCAACACTTATTCGAACCGTGATAGATCGTGCACCACCCGGCGGATCAGGAATGATCTCCGGCGTAGTCAATTCGGCCTTGCAGATCAGCGCCGCGCTGGGGGTGGCAGTACTCGGTGGAGTGTTTTACGCACTGGCGACTCCTGCGCAAACCCCTTCCTCGCTAGCCACCGGATTCATTGCAAGTCTGCTGGGCATCGCTGCCTGCCTGGTCGTTTCAGCGCTGCTGTCTGTGTATGCCTCGATGCCTCGTTTACCAAAAGCAACTGCTCCTTTCGGCGTTTCGGTCAGCCCGAACCTTGACTGACTCCAGCGCCGAGCAGTAGCCAAATTTTCAACTCACCCTATCTGCGTTACTCAGGAGTCAAAACATGTCTGGCAAATTTATCAATCAAGTGGCGGTCGTCACTGGCGGCTCGACGGGCATCGGCTTTGCGATTGCCCAAGCACTGTTAGCCGAGGGCGCTAAACGCGTTTATATCACCGGACGCTCGGCGGCAACGCTGGACGCTGCGGTTACCGTGTTGGGCGATAAGGCCGTGGCGGTGGTGTCTGACGTCGCTCGGCAGGCCGATCTCGATACGCTCAAATCCCTGGTCGAAGAACAGGACGGTCAACTCGACGCGGTGTTCGCCAATGCCGGTATATGCGAAAAAAACCCGGTGGGTGAAACGACAGAAGCCGCTTACTACAACCTGTTTGATATCAACGTTAAGGGCGTATTTTTCACCGTTCAGACGCTGTTGCCGTTGATGAAGGATGGCTCGTCAATCGTACTGACTGCCTCCATTTGTTCCAGCAACGGGATGGAAGGTTTGAGTCTGTACAACGCGTCCAAAGCTGCAGTGCGTTCATTTGCGCGCACGTGGGCCAATGAACTCAAAGGCCGAAAAATTCGCGCGAACGTGCTCAGCCCCGGCTTTACCAGAACACCGTTGATGGACAACGGACTAAAGATGGATGAGAGCCAGATCGAAGCACTTAAAAACCACGTAGAGCAAATCGTGCCGCTGGGCTACATGGCCCAACCGGAACACATAGCGTCGTGCGCACTGTTCCTTGCATCGGCTGACGCCTGTTACGTCAACGGCGTGGAACTGATGGTCGACGGTGGCCTTTCGCAAATCTAATGAAACGCCTGTCTGTGCAAAAGGCTTATTGACTGGGCAATTCCGTAGAGGAGAGCGGACGTCCAGCCGGGAGACCTTCGGCTGCAACAGCCTTGCGCCGGCGCAAAACACGAAAGTGCGGCGATTGCAGTGGCGCTCGAATGGGCTCGAACGGTACCCAGATGAGGGTGCTTCCAGACAGCGCCACGGCAATTGCTGCAGCATTGAGACCGCCCCAGCAAGGAACGTCCGCGATGAGAGCATTCCCACAGGAGGCACTCCTGGCGTTCTTGCGCCATGCCAGTGATTGAAGCATCACTTCCACGTCCGGGCGGCGTGAGAGATTGGCGATCGATTCTGATAGTGCCTGCGTGCTTACCGGATCGGGCGGCAAGAGATGGGGTCTGGATTGACTGCTTAATCGGGACTGAAAGTCTGGCCCCGCAGGCTTTGCTCGCGGATTGTTGGGGGTGCCTGAAGCGTTCGGTAAGACAGAAGGAACTGGCGGCAGGGAAGTGGATAGTTTGCGCAGGTCCATGGGTTTCTCTCTCGGGGGTGGTGGCAGGTCTGCAGGGTACTAATCTAATAGTCTACCAACTAGTAGGTTTAATCAATGAAGAGCCAACCTCACCACCGGATTGGGCCTCATGCCGCCCAGTCGGTCCGATACTGCAACAGAAAGTCGACGAATGCTCTTACCCGCTGAGGAACGTAGCGGCCATGGGGGTAGAGAAGGGTGTAGGGCCTGGAGCGGCCATTGTAGGGTTGGAGCACCTCGACGAGGGTCCCATCGGCCAGTTCTCGCTCGACAATGAATTGGTAAGTCTGGAAGAGACCGGCACTGTGTTTGGCCAGGGTTACGCCGCCCAGCACATCATCCGAACAGCAATATCCGCCCTCAGCGAAGACCTCACGTTGTTTGCCCTCGACGTTGAACAGCCATGAGATGCGTCGACCGCTGCTGGGCAGTTCAAATTGAATGCACTCGTGAGCGACAAGGTCATCCAGCGTCGTTGGCGTGCCTGCCTTGGCCAGGTATTCAGGTGTCGCGACCACTACCAGTTTTGCGTCTTCGAGCAAGCGGGCAATCAGGTTAGAGTCCGGTTGAGCCCGGACCCGAATCGCCAGATCATAGCCCTCCGCCACAAAGTCGATATTTCGGTTACCCAAGTGGATATCAACGGTGACGTCTGGATAAAGCGCTCGAAATTTCGGCAGAAGCGGCAAGATCCGGTGGTGCCCGTACGTGGTAGGAAGACTGATGCGCAGCTGTCCTGACGGCTTCGATTGAGCGCCCATGACTTCTTGTTGCGCTTCCACCAGTTGAGTCAGGGCTTGTCGGCACTGTTCGTAGAACACCCGTCCCGGTTCAGTCATCCGGATGCTGCGCGTGGTTCTCACGAACAGGCGTGATCCCAAGCGCTCTTCAAGACGTAAAATCGAGCGGCTTACTGCCGCAGGCGTAACACCGGCTACCTGCGCTGCTGCCGTAAAACTGCCCGTTTCCGAGGCGAGGCAAAACAGCTCGATGCTTCCAAGCTGCAGGTCATCAAAATGGCGCTTCATATTAATCACACTGAGTAATCGGCGAGGTGCGCGAAAGCATAACGTTGAGCCATGGCCCTGCAAAGGTTGGCTACGCTCGATTCATTACATCGCGTCACAAATGATGTACCCAGCCTCGCATTTATCCATTCCAGGCAACCTTCTACAGTTCATTCCACTTGCCGCCTCATCATGCCGATGGGGAGCGAACTGGAGACACTCCCATGCCTTTCATCAGTGTTCGTATTACCCGCGACGGCGTTACCAAAGAACAGAAAGCTCAGGTCATCGCCGAGATCACCAAAACCATGGAGACCGTGCTCAACAAGGATCCGCACCTGACGCATATCGTGATCGAGGAAGTGGATACCGATAACTGGGGCTACGCTGGAATAACCACCACCGAGTACCGCAAGTCGCTGGCGGAACCCACGTCATGAAGCCCGTCAGAGTTGATTTTGTGTCGGATGTCGTGTGCCCCTGGTGTGCGCTTGGCGCCACGGCCTTGCAACAGGCCATCGCCAATCTTGCCGGCGAAGTTGTCGTCGAGCTGACGTTTAAACCCTTCGAACTCAATCCGGATATGCCGGCCGAGGGTGAACACGCAGTCAGTCACATGATGCGCAAATATGGTCGCAGCGCCGGGGAAGTTGCCTCGCGTAATGACAGCGTGATCGCCCGCGGCAAGGCCATCGGCTTTGAGTTTGACCTGGCAAAACGCAGCCATTTCTACAACACCTTCGATGCTCACAGGCTGTTGTTCTGGGCGGCGCAAGACGGTCGACAGATCGCGCTGAAGAACATCCTGCTAAAGGCGTATTTCACCGACGGCCAGAACCCCAGCGACCCTGAAACCCTGGTGCGCCTGGCCGGTGAAGCGGGACTTTGCGCCGCTCGCGCCCGGCAGATACTGGACACCGGCGAGTTCGCCACGGAAATCAGAGAGCTGGAAGGTTTTTACCTTCAACGCGGCATCAACTCGGTCCCGGCCATGGTGATGAACGGTGGTCATCTAGTGTCCGGATCGCAGTCAGTCGCGGAATACGAACAGGTCCTCAGGCAAATGGCGCGCGAGTCCGCGGCAGCCTGATGGCCCGACTGTTCCATTGAAACTACTTTCATAATCTATCGAGGAATTATCATGAGCCATTCAAAAAAAGTCGTCGTGGTTACTGGCGCATCCCAGGGTCTTGGCGCAGGGATCGTCGAAGGTTTTCGTAAACTCGGCTATCAAGTAGTTGCGACTTCGCGCTCTATCAAACCGTCATCCGATCCGGACATCCTGACCGTCGCAGGTGACATTGCCGATCCGGCGACTGCCGAGAAAATCATCCGCGAAGGCGTAGCGCGTTTCGGGCGTATTGACACTCTGGTGAACAACGCCGGGATCTTCCTGGCCAAGCCGTTCACGGCCTATACCCGCGAAGATTACGTAAACACCGTGGCCACCAACATGGGCAGCTTCTTCCACATGTCGCAGCAGGCGATTGCCCAGAT
Organism: Pseudomonas sp. MDV22-iso1; assembly: GCF_058145095.1. NCBI lineage: Bacteria > Pseudomonadati > Pseudomonadota > Gammaproteobacteria > Pseudomonadales > Pseudomonadaceae > Pseudomonas > Pseudomonas sp. MDV22-iso1. The sequence goes on along the minus strand of NZ_JBYVMF010000013.1, from coordinate 66,910 downwards.
GGAGAAACAAGGTGAGGGTGGACATGTGGTCAGCATCACCACAACGCTGGTCGATCACGCCATCGATGGCGTGCCATCGGTGCTGGCGTCGCTGACCAAAGGCGGCATGAACGCCGCGACCAAATCCCTGGCGATCGAGTACGCCAAGCGCGGCATCCGCGTTAACGCTGTATCGCCGGGCATCATCAAGACCCCGATGCATGGTGAGGAAAGCCACGCCGCTCTGGGCAGCCTGCATCCGGTCGGCCACATGGGCGAGGTGCAAGACATTGTCGGGGCGGTGCTGTACCTGGACAGCGCCAACTTCGTCACTGGGGAAATCCTGCACGTCGATGGAGGTCAAAGCGCCGGTCACTGATGGAAACCACCAGTACCGGTGTAGCGATCAGGTGATCCTGTTGATGCCGCCACCCAATCCCACTGCTCGCAAGCATTGGGTTGGCGGCATTGTTCAGCGGTGCGCTGACACCCCATTCTCCCTCTCTCTGATTCGTGGGCGTCTTTCAGTCAGCCAGTTCTTCTGGAGAAACCACCCACACGCTGCAGGGCATTTTGTACAGCAGATGTTCCACCGTATTGCCGACCAATCGACCTATGCCCCGATGGCCGATCCGGCCCATGACGATGACGTCGATGCCATAGGCGTCCGCGTAACTGGAGAGAACCTTGGTCGGGTTGCCCATGATCATGTGCTGGCGCTCCGGCGGAATCCCGTTGCGCTCCGCCAGCTCGCGGAAGGCATCGCCCTGTGCATCGAACAGCGTCTTGGCAGTACCCGAGGAAAAGAATGCAGAAGCGTTTTCGAAGCCGAATTCGTCGGTGCTGATGGATGACAGGTCATGGGCATAGATCACATCGAGCGTCGCATTACAGGTGCTCGCCAGTTTTGAGGCCTCGCGCAAAATCCTGTCGTTGAAACCTTCGTATTGGCTATCGCGATGGAAAGGATCAACTGCGGCGACAATCTTGCGTGGCAGGGCGTGCTGCACGTGACTGACAAAATGCAAAGGCACGGGGCATTCGCGCAGTAGATGGATATCGAGCGGTGTGAACATCAGGCGCGACAGCAGTGACTCGTATTCGAGTGCCTTGATCAGTGCGGTCATCGGCTGTTCTTTAAGGTGAATGAGGATTTCCTGCAAGGGTCTTTCCACCCAGACCACTTCGGTGGTGACGTGCACGCCGATTTTGCGTAAGGGACGGGCCTGCTCTTCGAGCCATTGGCGATGGCGCTCGACATACCCGAGTCGCATCTGCTCCAGCGCTTGTTCGTTGACCATCCCGGCTGTCGCCAGCCCTTCCAGGTAATCGAACGCCACAATATGCAATGCCGCACCCGAAGCCTTGGCCAACGCCGCGGCCCGGTCGAACGCGGGGCTGTTTTCCATCAGGGGCGAGACGACCAGCATCAAACGTGAGTGCTCAGACATGACAAATCTCCCGTGGGTAATCCAGCGACGCCTGTGCGCAATCGCAACGGTGCTTCTGGGTAGTGAAGCCTCAGGCTCATCTTGCCGCTGGCCGGGGAGGCGATCGGTTGATCAAGATCAACTTTATCTGTCTTCAGTAACGTTAAACCGAGCGTCGTTGCTGATAAAGATCAAGTCGCCTCTGGCGGTAACGCTCAATCTGGAGTTCTACTCACTCCATCCAGATGGCCGCGTGCCGAGGTGTCCCATGTCGCAGACTCCGCGTTTACTGTTAATAGCCCCCTCAGCCATGACCCGCACGCCGGCGTTCGACCGTGCCGCCGCGTTGGCACTCGTTATGCAATTACCGTTGCACATCGTGGCGTTCGACTATTTGCAGGCTCTCGCGGTGGCTGGCCTGTTCGCCCATGAGCAGATGAGCCTGGCACGGGACGGTTATTTACAAACCCATCGACAATGGCTCGCGGAGCAAGCCGCGTTGTTGAGTCAACACGGTGTCGAGGTCACCAGTGAGGTGGTGTGGGTACAGCATCCTTACGAGGAGATTCTGCACTTGGTCAACGAAATGCCACTGGTGCTGATCATCAAGGATGCCCAGGAAGAGTCGGCGTTGAGACGGGTGTTTTTCACGCCGCTGGACTGGCAGTTGCTGCGCGATTGTCCGGTACCGGTGCATCTGGTGACCAATGCCCTCAATCCACGACCCCGCAACGTGCTGGCCATCGTCGATGTGCTGCGCAGCGAAGAGCAGGACCACGTGTTCAACGACCAGATTATCGACGCTGCGACCAAGCTGGCTGAACAATGTGACGCCCGGCTTGAGCTGCTGTATGTCTTTGACTGGACGACCGTGTATGCGCAGGACATGGGATTTGGTGCGCTGCCGCTGGCCGTCGGAATTTATGAAGCGTTGGGCGTGGCTCAGCACGGGGCGTTTGCGGCCCTGGCAGAGCGTCACGGCGTGCCATCGGAATGTCGGCACTTTATCGAGGGCGCACCGGTGTCCAGTATTTGTGAATTTGCCGCTGACCACCGCACCGATGTCATCGTAATGGGAACGGTGCAGCACAAGGGGTTGAACAAGCTGCTGGGGACCACGGCCGAACAACTCTTGCACCGGGCGCCTTGCAGTGTACTGGCGATCAAACCAAGCGAGATGTTGCAATCCTGAGACGTGGACAGCCCCGCAATGCACCGTTGGCCGGCACATCGCGGGGCGATTGTTTACAGGTAAAGGCGATGGATGACCTGACGGCTGTCATCGGGATCATTGTGCGTCTCGAAACCCAGTGCCTTGGCCAGGTCGCGCATCGGCGCATTGCTGGAGGCATCCACCGAATACATCTGCCGAAAACCGTTTCTGCGGGCGGCCTTGATCAGATGCTCCATCAGTAACGTACCCAGCCCCAGGTGTTTCCATTCATCGGCGACTGTCACGGCGCATTCACATTCATGCTCGCCCGTGGCGGCGTAGCGGCTGACGCCGATCTCAATCTATTGGCCGTTTTCGTGGACCAGCGCGATGTAGGCTGTGCGCTGTTTGTTATCGGTGTCCATCAACTGGTTAAGCATGGCGGCGCCAGGTTCGTTGATCTGCGCAAGAAAACGCATGTGCCGGGACTCGGGAGACAGCCGTTTGATAAAGGCGTATTCACGCTCGCGGTCTTTTTCCGCCAGCGGCCGTATCAGCACGTGACGACCATCCTTGAGCGCTTCGATCCAGTGTTGTCCGGTGACCGCGGCGTAGGCGGCAGCGGCACGATCATTGTGGTCTTTGACGGTGAGCATGGGGTGATCCTCCATGGGTTTGAAAAGTTGGCGCGTGGTGATGGGCCCCGCGGTTCATTCCTTTCTACGCCGCCGGCACCGCCAGAATCTGATCTGGATCAGAGAGACGTAACGTGAGAATTCATTTACGCGTGTTTGATGTAAATCAACCTGGGGGAGGGGGCAACTAGCGCATGGTGAAACCTCCGGCGTTTAACGACCGGTGTCGAGTCGAGGTGTGTGATGGGTCTATATCAACGTTTGTTGCTGATCGCCGACCAAACCCTGCATCAGTCTCCCGCCCTGCTGCGTGCCGTCGCGTTGGCCAAGGCGAGTGGGGCTGTGCTGGATGTGCGGGCCTTTGTCGAGCCCGCACCGATCGTGCATGTGTGGGAAGAGAAAATCGACGACGCAGGGTATCAGCGCTATCTGCGCCGCTATCGCCGCTGGGAGGTCGAAGAGTTCGAGCGGCTCAGCGGCCTGGGACTGGAGGTGACCGTCAAAGTTGTGTTCACGACCCATCCGCTACTGGATATATTGAACGCGGTCGAAGATCTCAAGCCGGACTTGCTGATCAAGGATGTCACCTTGGAGCCTGTGCTCAAGCGGGTGTTCATCACGCCGCTTGATTGTCACTTGCTGCGCGAATGCCCGATCCCCGTGCACTTGGTCAATCACGCCCGTTACGGTTTGCCGCATCGGGTCGTCGCCGCGGTGGACCCGTTTGATCCGTCGACACAAATCGGCGGCCTGAACGACACCATCATTCAGAACGCCAACGCACTGGCCTTGCAATGCGACGCGCCGCTGCACCTGCTTTACGCCTATGACTTGTCGCCGGCCTTCAATAGCGATGCGCCGCTGGTCGGCGGTGGCTGGAGCGTGGACTACGTTGAGGAACTGCGTGAATCCCTGCACCTGGCGTTTGTCACCCTGGCCGATCGTTACGGCGTACCGCCGGAGCGGCGGCATTTCGTCATGGGTCTGCCAGTGCCGGTGATTAGCGAGTTTGTCGAGCAATACCTGGCCGATGTGGTGGTGATGGGCACGGTGCACCGAGTGGGGATTGACCGGTTGATCGGCAGTAATACCGAGCGAGCGTTGTACTCGGTGCCGGGCAGCATTCTGGCCGTCAAGTCGAACATCAGGGGGTGAGCACGATCGCTCCCTTGAACTGCCCGGCCCTGAGCACGCCAAGGCCTGATTAGCATCGTTCAGTGCAACATGGCACGCATGACAATCCTCCAGACGTGCGGATGTCAGCGTGGGGAGCGATGACAGCCCGCGACCAGCTGCTTGAGCCCTTCCATGTTCTGGATTTTGACGTCTCGGCCCGATATTTCTACCAGTCCCTGATCCCGCAGGTGCGCAATGCCCCGGCAGATGGTTTCCAGTCGCAGCCCCAGGTAGGAGCCGATTTCTTCGCGACGCATTTTCAGCACGAAGTCTCTGGATGAATAGCCGCGGATACTGAAACGTTGCGACAGGTTCAGCAGAAAAGCCGCCAGTCGCTCATCCGAGTTCATATTGCCCATGAGCATCAACATGCTGTGATCACGCACGATTTCACGGCTCAGGAGCCTGTTAAGGTTGTGCTGCAGCGACGGCAGGTTTTGGGCGAGTTTCTCCAGTTGCGCGAAGTGGATGGGGCAGACTTCGCTGTCTTCGAGGGCAAACGCGTTGCAGGCGTGCTCATCGGCGCTGATGGCGTCCAGACCGAGCATCTCGCCGGGTATGTGAAAACCCGTGACCTGTTCACGACCATCGACTGACAACATGCTGGTCTTGAATGAGCCGATACGGACTGCGTAAAGCGAACGCAACGGGTCGCCCGTGCGGTACAACGCGGCACCCTTTTTGACCTTGAAGCGTTGCACGATCAGCGTATCCAGTCGTTCGACTTCCGCGCCGCTCAAGCCAATCGGCAGGCACAACTCCAACACACTGCAATTGGAACAGGCGGCCTTGAGGTAATGAACTTGAAGGGGACGTGTTTCAGGCATGGGAGGGACGCCATCCGGGGGTGTGCTAAGCATAGATGGTGAGTCTTTGGGCGCGCAGCTCATTCGGGCGTTAGCCGGGGTAATCGACGAACGGGGAAAACTCGCGTCTTACGGGCCGATGTTCAGAGCAGTCCCACGCCATTCAACGTGATCACCGACGGCGAGACTTGATGTAAATCAAGTCCTGGACGTTTCAGACTCCCAGAATCCACCAATGACTATCGGTAGGTCGAGCCGTTGGCGGAGAAGTACATGAACGATTTTCTGAGTGACAAGCAACTGGAGGGACTGGATGCCTATTGGCGGGCCTCCAATTATCTGGCCGTCGGGCAGATCTACCTCAAGGACAACCCGCTGCTGGCGCAACCGCTGACCCTGGCGCACATCAAGCCGCGCTTGTTGGGGCACTGGGGCACGACACCGGGGCTGAACCTGATCTACACCCACCTCAATCGGTTGATCAATCAGTACGACCTGAACATGCTCTTCGTTGCCGGCCCCGGTCATGGTGGGCCAGCGGTTGTCGCGCAGACTTATCTGGAAGGGACGTATACCGAGTTTTATCCCTCGGTGGAACGCAACACTAACGGTCTGGTTCGCCTGTTTCGGCAGTTTTCATGGCCTTACGGAATCTCCAGCCATGTCTCGGCGCAGATTCCGGGGTCGATCCATGAAGGCGGCGAACTGGGCTATAGCCTGGCCCATGCCTATGGCGCCGCGTTTGACAATCCTGACCTGATCGTCGCCTGCGTGATCGGTGACGGTGAGGCCGAAACGGGGACGCTGGCCGCCAGTTGGCACTCCAACAAGTTCCTCAACCCGGCACGTGACGGGGCTGTGTTGCCGATCCTGCACCTCAACGGCTACAAAATTGCCAACCCCACGGTGCTGTCCAGAATCAGTGAGGAGGAACTGTCAGCCCTGATGTATGGCTATGGTTACGACCCGTATTTCGTCGAAGGTGATGACCCTGTGCAGGTGCACCAGGCGATGGCTCAAACGCTGGACACGATGGTGCTGAAAATTCGTGAAATCCAGCTTGCGGCGCGTCGGCCTGGGCCATCCGGACCACCAGAGCGACCGCTTTGGCCAATGCTGATATTGCGCACGCCCAAAGGCTGGACCGGGCCGAAGTTCGTCGATGGCCATCGTGTTGAAGGCACCTGGCGCGCGCATCAAGTGCCGCTGGCCGACTTCCAGCAGCCGATTCACCTGCGGCAACTGGAGGAATGGCTCGAAAGTTATCGTCCCGGTGAACTGTTTGATGCCAATGGCACCTTGCTGCCGGAGATCGCTGCACTGGCACCCACCGGGCACCGGCGCATGAGCGCCAATCCCCATGCCAACGGTGGACTGCAGTTGCGACCTCTGGATTTGCCGCGTTTTAGCGACTATGCCGTGAAGTTCGAAGTGCCTGGCAGCTTGCGCGCGGAGGCCACACGAGTCATGGGCTCGTTTCTGCGCGACGTGATGAAAAACAGTCTGGGCGCGAGCAACTTTCGTCTGTTCGGCCCGGATGAAACCGCTTCGAACCGACTGGATGCGGTCTACGAGGTCAGTGCCAAGGCATGGATGGAACCGCTGGAGCCCGATGATCTCAACCTAGCCGCCGACGGCCGGGTGATGGAAATCCTCAGCGAACAGGTATGCGAGGGTTGGCTCGAAGGCTATCTGCTGACGGGCCGCCATGGTTTGTTGTCCTGTTACGAGGCGTTCATCCATATCGTCGATTCGATGGTCAATCAGCATGCGAAATGGCTGAAAACCGCCGCCGAGGTGCCGTGGCGCAAACCCGTTGCTTCGCTCAATTTTTTGCTGACGTCCCACGTCTGGCGTCAGGACCATAACGGTTTCTCTCACCAGGACCCGGGGTTCATCGATCTGGTGGCGAATAAAAAGTCGGACGTGGCGCGAATTTACCTGCCGCCCGATGCCAATTGCCTGTTGTCGGTGGCTGACCACTGCCTGAGAAGCCGCAACTACATCAATGTCATCGTCGCCGGCAAGCAACCGGAATGGCAGTGGCTGGATATCGATGCCGCCATCAGTCATTGCCAGACCGGCATTGGCCGATGGGACTGGGCGTGCCGGGATGATCAAGACCCGGACGTGGTCATGGCCTGCGCCGGTGACGTCCCGACCCTGGAGACCCTGGCTGCCGTGACCCTGTTGCGCGAGTACGTGCCGGATCTGCGGGTGAGGGTGGTCAATGTCGTGGACTTGATGGTGCTGCAGCCGTCGTTCCAGCATCCCCACGGCTTGTCGGACAGTGCGTTCGATGAATTGTTTACTGTCGACAAGCCAGTGATCTTCGCCTTCCATGGCTACCCTGCGCTGATCCACCGACTGTTGTACAAACGCAACAATCACGAGAATTTCCACGTTCGTGGCTTCAAGGAGGAGGGCGCGACCACCACACCGTTCGACATGGCGGTGATCAACAACCTGGATCGCTATCAATTGGCGCTGGATGTCATCGAGCGCGTGCCCCGGCTGCACGATCAGTTACAAACCGCGCGGTCGCGCTATTGGTCGATCATGGAGAAACACAAGCTTTACCTCATTGAACACGGGCAAGACATGCCCGAGGTACTGAACTGGCAATGGACGCCAGTGGCGGGTCGCTGAGGTCCGACAGAGCCGCGCGACATCGAATACCCACCTGACTGGAGGCAGATCATGAGCCAGTATCAACGGTTGTTAGTGATCATCAACCCGGCCGCGCGCCATTCTCAGGCAATCAATCATGCTGCAGCGCTGGCCAAGGCGAGCAGCGCGAGTTTGCATATTGTCGCCTTGATTCCTTCGTTGAAAATGTTGTCGCTGCTCGAAGAAGGCGACCGGGAAAAGGCTCGGGAGCTTTACCTGCAAGACCATCACGACTGGCTAAAGGACCAGGCAAAAAATCTGCGGGGCAGGGGGATCGATGTGACCACCGAGGTGGCCTGGGCCGATGACATGAAGCAAGACATCCTGGATCACGTCTCGGAAATGCAGCCCGACCTGTTGATCAAGGAAGTTCAGCATGAATCAGCGCTCAAGCGTGCCTTTTTCACGCCTCTGGATTGGCATTTGCTGCGTCACTGTTCGATACCGGTTTACCTGGTGGGCGGGAGCGGCTTCGTGCCGCCGCGCAAGGTTGTGGCGGCGGTCGAAGTGTCGGACGTCGAGTCTCCCGACGACGAACTCAATGACCGGATCATCCAGCAAGCCAGCGGCCTCGCCATGCAGTGTGATGCCGAGTTGCATTTGCTGTACGCCTGCAATATTTCCGCCGCCTTTCTGGCGGACATGGGCGGTCTGACGCTGGCTGACCTCACCAAAGCGCTGCGCAGAGACCTGGAAAAATCTTTCCTCACGTTGGCCGGTCGGTATGGGGTGCCCTCCGATCGTCGACACTTCATTCCAGGACACCCCGTCACGGCGCTGAGCGAGTTCGCTAACGAGCATCAAGTGGATGTGATCGTGATGGGTAGAGTCCAATCCCATGGGCTGGACAAGCTGTTGGGCAGTACGACCGAGCATATTTTGTATCAAGTGCCTTGCAGCGTCCTGGCGGTCTGAGCCTGAAGAGACACAGGCCGTTTATGCCAGACCGACAGAAGGGTCTGGCAAAGCGTATACCTGCGCTTGTTATTTGCTCTTCCAGTATTTCTGCATTTCGAGAAATAGAAACGAGGCCGTCCAGGAAATGAGTACCAGACCGGTCAACGCCTGCAGGCCGGTCAGGTACTTGAGTTTACCGACGGGTGAAATATCGCCGAAACCGATCGTCGTGTAGGTAGTGAAGGAAAAATAGACACAGTCCAGCATTGAACCATCGAAGTTGCCCGTCAGGCCGCCCCATTCGCCGGAACGCACCATTAGGTAATAGACCAGCGCGAAGCACCAGACTTCGAGCGCATGAGCTACCAGCGCGCCGAATACCCCGACGACAATCCTGAAACGACTCCAAAGCTTGAGCCGCGGAAGCCAATCGTTCAGGCGCAACAGGCATTCGTAGTGGATCACCACGACGAGGATGACCACCAGCGTATTGATCAACGTGACTGCCAGCATGGCGAACCTCCGGCGGTGCAGGAGCGTAGCGCCAGTAATCCGCCATTGACGGGACACAGCGCCCGGTTCTTTTTTTTACGCCTGAGTGGCGCCAAGACATTGAGCTAAATCAACAAGGCTTCAGTGAGTTCCTCACTTATCGCCAGCGGGCCATTAGTTGACAAAAATCAGAGTGTGCAGGCGATGAGGTCAGATACTTGGGTCAACGATCTGTAGCTTTTCCGGTTGAGATAAACCGAAGGGAAAAGTCATGAATAAGCCGACATGAAGGCGGAACAGGCGCAGGCAACGGCCAGGAGTCCCGGACAGGAAGCCGGTTTGCAGTCAGGCAGGTAACGCGTTCCAGGGACGAGGTCTATGATGCTGAAACTTAAACGTATTCTATTGATTGCCCCCAGCGAAATGATCCGCACGCCAGCGTTTGACCGGGCGCACACACTGGCCTGTTCCACCGGAGCCTTGTTGCACATCGTCGCGTTCGACTATGTGCAAGCGCTGGCGGTGGCCGGGCTGTTTGATCACGATGCGATGGCGCAGGCACGGGAGGGCTACTTGCAGGTGCATCGACACTGGCTGGAGCAGCAAGCCCGGTTTCAGCGATGCATCGGGTTGCAGGTAACCACCGAGGTGGTCTGGGCCAAATCCACCGCGGTGCATATGCTTGAGTACGTCAATGACTTCCATGCGGATCTGGTGATCAAGGACACCCAGCATGTACCGGCACTCGATCGCGCGTTCCATCGGCCCCTGGACTGGCTGTTGCTGCGCAACTGTCCGGCCCCCTTGCATCTGGTTACTGAAGCTAAAAATCCCAAACCGGTGAAAATCCTAGCGACCATCGATCTGTCCCATCTGGAGGAGCTGACCCAAGGGCTCAATGACCGGATTCTCGACCTGGCCTCAACGTTGGCGGCCTCCTGTGGCGCCGCCTTGCACGTGTTGAATGTCAATAACTGGTCGGTGATGGGCGACGCTACGAGGAGTGTGCCAACACTGAGTCTGGATGACAGTTTGAGAGACGCCGTCAACGATGCCCAGAAGGAGGCCTTTGAGGTACTTGTCGAACGTTATGGCATCGACAAAAAATGCCAACATCTACGGACCGGCATTCCCCACAAGGTGATCGGACTTTTCGCCCAACAGAATGCATTCGACATGGTGGTGCTGGGCACGGTCTATCACCACGGGATCGACAGGTTAATCGGCAGTACTGCCGAGAGCGTACTGAACAGGGCCCCGTGCAGCTTGACGATCGTCAATTCATTGCCTTGGTTTGACTGAAACGATGACCCGGTCGCGCCCGCTGTTGATAAAAATCAACTGCTCTTGCGCCAAAAGGAGCGATCAATAGCGCTCCCATGAATGTTCAAGGAGACGGTCATGCGTATGACATTTCTCGGTGCAGCAGGCACGGTCACCGGCAGCAAATACCTGCTGGAACATCGCGACAGCGTCGAACTAATCCAAATTGATCAGCCTTGAAGGTCATTACGCTGACGAGAGTAGCCTCATCAGCGGGTGCCCTTCAGTACCCCAAAGCAATGTCAACGGAAGCGGATACCTTCCTCGGTTGTACTGATTTGAGTGCCTGCTGCGCCGTTGACGATATCTTCAATGTCGGCCAGTGACCCGATGGCTGCCACTTTGCCGGTGTTGCGAGCGAACTGGCAGGCTGCCTGCACCTTTGGCCCCATGGAGCCGGCCGCGAAGGCGAGTTTTTCCAGTTCATCAGGATGAGCATGGGCGATAGTTTTCTGGGTGGGTTTGCCGAAGTCGATGAAAGCGGCGTTGACGTCGGTGGCGATCACCAACAGATCACTGTTCAGCTGTTCGGCCAGCAGCGCCGAGCACAGGTCCTTGTCGATCACCGCTTCCACACCCTGGAGTTTGCCATCGGCGCCGTACACCGTCGGAATGCCGCCACCGCCGGCACAAATCACAATGCTGCCTTTTTCCAGCAACCATTTTATCGGGCGGATTTCGAAGATACGTTTCGGTATCGGACTGGCGACCACACGGCGGTATTTGTCGCCGTCCGGGGCAATGGCCCAGCCTTTATCGGCGGCGAGTTTTTCCGCTTCGGCCTTGGTGTAGACCGGGCCGATGGGTTTGCTCGGGTGCTGGAACGCCGGGTCGTTGGCGTCGACTTCGACCTGAGTCAGCAGCGTGGCAAACGGCACTTCGAAGTCCAGCAGGTTGCCCAGTTCCTGCTCGATGATGTAGCCGATCATGCCGTCTGTTTCGGCGCCAAGCACGTCCAACGGGTAAGGGGACACCGAGGTGTAGGCCGCCGCTTGCAGTGACAGCAGGCCCACTTGTGGACCATTGCCGTGGGCGATGATCAGTTGGTTGCCAGGGTGGATCTTTGCGATCTGCTCAGCGGCGATCCGGATGTTGGCGCGCTGGTTGTCCGCGGTCATGGGTTCACCCCGGCGGAGCAGGGCGTTACCGCCCAAAGCAACGACGATACGCATGGTGCATGTCCTTCTGGAAGAGAAAGCGGGCCTGTGGGAGCTGGCTTGCCAGCGATGGCATCACCGCGGTGTCTCTGAAACACCGAGGTGTGGCCATCGCTGGCAAGCCAGCTCCCACAAGGAGCCAGGGTGGCCGTTAGAGATCTGCCAACGCCGACACCAGAATCGCCTTGATGGTGTGCATGCGGTTTTCCGCTTGCTCGAAGGCGATGTTGGCCGGCGATTCGAAGACCTCTTCAGTCACCTCAACGCCATTGGCCAAGTGCGGATAGCGCGCGGCAATGTCTTTGCCGACCTTGGTTTCGCTGTTGTGGAACGCGGGCAAACAGTGCATGAATTTCACGCGCGGGTTGCCCGAAGCCTTCATCATGGAGGCGTTGACCTGATACGGCATCAGTTGCTCGATGCGCTCGTCCCACGCTTCCACCGGTTCACCCATCGACACCCAGATGTCGGTGTGGATGAAGTCCACGCCTTTGACCGCTTCTTTCGGGTCTTCGGTGATGGTGATGCGTGCGCCACTGTCTTCGGCGAAGGCTTCGCATTGAGCAATGAAATCAGCGCGCGGCCACAAGGCTTTCGGTGCGGCGATGCGCACGTCCATGCCCAGTTTGGCGCCGATCATCAGCAGCGAATTACCCATGTTGTAGCGGGCGTCGCCGAGGTAGGCGTAGCTGATGTCGTGCAGCGGCTTGTCGCTGTGTTCACGCATGGTCAGGGTGTCGGCGATCATTTGCGTCGGATGGAATTCAGCGGTCAGTCCGTTGAACACCGGCACGCCGGCGAACTTGGCCAGCTCTTCGACGATTTCCTGTTCGAAGCCGCGGTATTCAATGGCGTCGAACATCCGCCCCAGCACGCGGGCGGTGTCCTTCATGCTTTCCTTGTGGCCGATCTGCGACGACACCGGGTCGATGTAGGTGACGTGAGCGCCTTGGTCGTGGGCCGCGACTTCGAAGGCGCAACGGGTGCGGGTCGAGGTTTTTTCGAAGATCAGTGCGATGTTCTTGCCTTGCAGGTGTGGACGCTCGGTGCCGGTGTACTTGGCGCGTTTGAGGTCACGGGACAAGTCCAGCAGGTAGTGCAGCTCGCGCGTCGTGTGGTGCATCAGCGAGAGCAGGCTGCGGTTGCGCATGTTGAAAGCCATGATGGGATCTCCTTGAGTTTGGGTTATCCACCTGCTTCCCGCTTTATGAGCGCGAAGCAGGGCACAGGAATCAATAGTCGATAGGATCGCGGATGATCGGGCAGGTCATGCAATGGCCACCACCACGCCCGCGACCGAGTTCGCCGGCGCTGATGGTGATGACTTCCACACCGGCCTTGCGCAGCAGCGTATTGGTGTAGGTGTTGCGGTCGTAGCCGATCACCACGCCCGGTTCCACGGCCACCACGTTGTTGCCGTCGTCCCACTGCTCGCGTTCGGCGGCGAAGCTGTTGCCGCCGGTTTCCACCACGCGCAACGTTTTCAGGTTGAGCGCCTTGGCCACGGTGTCGAGGAAGTTGGTATCTTCGCGACGAATGTCGATACCGCCCGGTTTGCTGTCGTCAGGGCGCAGGGTGAAGGCGACGATCTGGCTGACCACTTCCGGAAAAATCGTCACCAGGTCGCGGTCGCAGAAGCTGAACACGGTGTCCAGGTGCATCGCTGCGCGGGATTTCGGCAGGCCTGCGACGATTACGCGCTCTACGACGTTGTGCTTGAACAGGTTCACCGCCAGCTGGCCGATGGCCTGGCGCGAGGACCGTTCGCCCATGCCGATCAACACAACACCGTTACCGATGGGCATCACGTCGCCGCCTTCGAGTGTGGCGTTGCCGTGTTCCTGATCCGGATCGCCATACCAGATCTGGAAGTCAGCGTTGGTGAACTCCGGGTGAAATTTGTAGATGGCGCTGGCCAGCAACGTTTCCTGACGGCGCGCCGGCCAGTGCATCGGATTCAGCGTCACGCCACCGAAAATCCAGCAGGTGGTGTCGCGGGTGAACTGGGTGTTGGGTAACGGCGGCAGAATGAAGCTCGAGTGGCCGAGGAAATCGCGGAACATCTGAATGGTCTTGCCGCCGAAGCTGTCCGGCAGATCATCCGCCGACACGCCGCCAATCAGGAACTCGGCAATCTTGCGCGACTCCAGGCTGCGCAGCCACGAGCTGACTTCGTTGACCAGGCCCAAGCCCACTGAATTGGCTGTGATCTTGCGCTCCAGGATCCAGTTCAGGGCTTCAGGGATGGCGACGATGTCGGTCAGCAGGTTGTGCATTTCCAGTACGTCGACATTGCGCTCGCGCATTTTGGTGACGAAGTCGAAATGGTCGCGCTTGGCTTGGGCGACCCACAGCACATCATCGAAAAGAAGCTCGTCGCAGTTGTTCGGGGTCAGCCGCTGATGGGCCAGGCCGGGAGAGCAAACCATGACTTTGCGCAGTTTTCCGGCTTCGGAATGTACGCCGTACTTAACTTTTTCCGTGGTCATTGCAGTGATCCTCCAGATGACAACTCATTCCCTCTACACAACGAGGGCTTACAGGGTCGGGAAACTTAAACGGCATGCGCGCGCGGGTTGTGCGGATATCCTTAGGCAAACCATGGCCGCCTTGAACAGCGACCCAGGTTCGAGATAATCAAAGATGAGCTGGCGGAACTGAACGAAACTCGACCTGGCCTCGACGCTGGCGGCTTCCTGTGGTGCTGCCCCTACAACGACAGCGTCCCGGACCACAGCATCCAGCCGGCGAAGGCTGCCGCCGTCCAGATAATGATCAACAGTCCCGTCTCCGGGCCGCTGAGCGGTTGCCCCTGACGAGCCTTCATGGTGGCCAGGTAAATCAACGAACCGGGGGCGTAGAGCAAAGCGCTGAGCAACATGTATTTAGGCCCGGCGGCATACAGCAGCCACAGGCAATACAGCGAGGCGACCGAGGCGATAGCCATGTCGCGTAGTTGCAGGGCGCGGTGGCCGGCATAGCTCTGGCCCTGCCAGGTCAGCTTCAGCGCATAAAGCCCGCTGAACAGGTACGGCAGCAGAATCATCGAGGTGGCCAGGGAAATCAGCGCGAGGTAACTGGCGCTCGAGTACAGCGTCAGTAACAGGAACAGTTGAATGCAGCCGTTGGTGATCCACAGCGCATTGGCCGGTACACCCTGGGTGTTTTCCACGGCCAGCGCGCCCGGCATGACCTTTTCCTTGGCCGGTGTGAACACCGATTCCGCCGCCAGCAGCGTCCAGGCGAGCAGGGCGCCACCCACCGAAATGATCAAGCCAATGCTGATCAGCACCGCGCCCCATGGCCCGGCTGCGGCCTGAAGCACGCCGGCCATCGAAGGATTTTTCAGTGCGGCCAGTTCAGGTTGTCTGAGAATGCCCAGCGAGAGTAACGACACTGCAATCAACAGCAACAGGGTAATGACAAAGCCGATGACCGTGGCGCGGCCGACATTGGCCCGCTCCGCTGCGCGGGCAGAGAACACATTGGCGCCCTCGATACCGATGAACACCCAGACAGTCACCAACATGGTGCTTTTGACTTGATCGAGGGTGCTGCCCAGCGCGGGCGCCCCCCAGAAGTCGACACTGAAGGTTTCACGCTGGAAAGCCGCTATCACCACACCGATAAACAGCAGCAACGGCACGATCTTGGCCACCGTCGTCAACGCGTTGGCCCGCGCTGCCGTGTGCATGCCCCGCAGAATCATCCAGTGCAATGACCACAGCACCACGGACGCCCCGGCAATCGCAGCTTTGTTATTGCCTTCACCGAACAGGGGGAAGAAATAACTCAGCGCAGCGAACAAAATCACCAGGTAGCTGACGTTGCCGATCCAGGCACTGATCCAGTAGCCCCAGGCTGAGTTGAAACTGAGGTATTCGCCACCCAAGGCGCGGGCGTAGGCGAACACGCCGTTGTCCAGCGCCGGTTGGCGGTTGGACAAGGTCTGATAAACCAGCGCCAGCGACAGCATGCCGACGCCGGTGATCAGCCAGCCAATCAGAATCGCCCCGGCCCCCGCACTGGTCGCCATGTTTTGCGGCAGGCTGAAAATGCCGCTGCCGATCATCGAACCGACCACCAGGGCAATCAGCAGGCTCAAGGACAGACGCTTGGGTTCCACCTTTCGCAAATTGCCTGCAAGGGGGTGGGTGGCAGTCGGCGGGACGACCGGTTGGGTGCCTTGCAGGTGCGTAGCCATGGGAGCCTCCACGAAACGAGAGTTTCTGCACTCATCGAAGGCGATGGTGCGAATGCTGACCCTAATTTCTGCGTGAACGTGCAACGTCGGTTTGATCTAGATCAGTAAGAGGGAAAGCAGCCGATTCATCCGGGCGCAGCCATGACATGTTTTGTGTCCAACGCCTCAATTGCTGCGCACCGGCGGACACGAAAGACATTCGAGTCCTAAGCTCTATCTCGATGAGCGGCAGATGTTTTTACAGCGAGGCATGCGAATCGCTTTTTTGAGGAACTCACTTCGATGCTCAGTAAGTGGCTGGACCCCCTACTATTGCTGCTCACCGCACTGACGCTGCTGGCCGGAGGCGTCGCGCATATTGCGCAGAAACCTGATTGGGCATCGATGTGCTGGGCAGCAGGCAGTCTGGTGATGTCTGCGGTACTGCTCGTTGAAATCGTCAGGCGTCTGGCCCGGCGCGAGGCTGGTGTGGACCTGATCGCGCTGCTGTCGATCACCGCCGCTCTGGTCTTTGAGCAGACACTGGTGGCAGCGGTGATCGCCTTAATGCTGGCGTCCGGGCGGACCCTGGAGTTTTTCACCAAGCAACGCGCCGAGCGCGAGCTTCGTGCGCTTATCGACCGGGCGCCACGTTTTGCCTGGTTACAGGAGGAGGGTGGCTTGCGCAAGATTCCCGTTGAGCAGGTCCAACTGCATCAAACATTGTTGGTGCGACTGGGGGAGGTGATACCGGTCGACGGTCGGCTGCTGAGTCCTGCGGCGATTCTGGATGAATCGGCGCTCAGTGGTGAGTCGTTGCCCGTAACCCGTCGAGAGGGCGAGCAACTGTCCAGTGGCGTGTCCAATGTCGGTGCGCCCATTCTGCTAATCACCACGCGAACGGCCGCGCAGAGTACCTATGCAGGCATAGTGCGGCTGGCCGAGGCGGCACGCCGTTCACGCGCACCCTTCGTTCGCCTGGCCGACCGCTATGCATTGTTCTTCATCCCACTGACGTTGCTGCTTGCCGGATTGGCTTGGTATTTGAGTGGAGATCCTTTGCGAGCGCTGGCAGTGCTGGTGGTGGCCACACCTTGCCCTTTGATTCTGGCTGTACCGATTGCCATCATGTCGGGTATTTCGAGGGCCGCGCGGCGCGGAATCCTGATCAAGGACGGCGTGACCCTGGAAGCGTTGGCCGCAATCAAGCAGGTGTTCCTCGACAAGACCGGCACGCTCACCAGCGGCCATGCCCGTCTGCAGTCGATAGAGGTCAACGGACTGGCCGATCCGCAGCGCCTGCTTGGCCTGGCCGCTTCACTGGCGCAGGCCTCGACGCATCCTGTCTCGCAGGCAATTGTTGAAGCGGCGCATCAGCGTCAATTGCCTCTCAGCGTCCCGCAGGACGTAGAAGAAAGCCCGGGCTCTGGACTTTGTGGGCATGTCGATGGCGTGCAGGTGCGTTTCGGCACGTTGTCTTTTGCTCACAAAGACGCCCCTGGAACTGACTGGGGCGACGCCATGCTACGGCACATGGATTACCTGGCGTGCAGTGGTAGCTTCATCGACGTGGATGGGAAACTCGCGGGCCTGCTGATTTTCTCGGACAACGTTCGGCGCGAAACGCCGCAGACTCTGCGTCGACTGCGCAATAGAGGTATCGAAAAGATCGTCATGCTAACCGGGGACCGCCTGGAAACCGCCGAGATGATTGCGCTGTCCGCCGGGATTGACGAGCTGCATGCCGGGTTGACCCCTGAGGATAAAGTGCGTGCGGTACAGCAAGCGAGCCTGCGCACTAGCACATTGATGGTCGGCGATGGCATCAACGACGCCCCCGCGCTTGCGGCGGCCAATGTCGGTGTAGCCATGGGGGCCAGCGGTGCCACTGCTTCTGCACAAGCCGCTGGTGTTGTGCTGCTGGTGGATCGTCTGGATCGTCTGGTCGAGGCGCTGGACATTGCCCGACGCACCCGCGACATCGCCCGCCAGGGCGTGCTGGTCGGCATGGGAATGTCGTTACTGGCCATGGTGGTGGCGGCCCTCGGTTACCTGCCGCCGCTGATTGGCGCCGTAGTGCAGGAGGGCATCGACGTGGTGATCATCATTAACGCCTTGCGGGCACTGGGGCCGTTGCGGGGGCTGAGAAAACGAAAGCTTACCGCTGAGAATATTGATCGCCTGCAAGCTGAACACCAGCAACTCTCCACCGTACTGAGCGATTTGCACCAACTGGCCAATGACTTCGCCCAGCGCCCACTTGCGCAAGCACAAGCCGACCTGGTGGCGCTGGTCAACAAGCTGCAAACATCACTGGCGCAGCATGAACACGAAGATGAAGACACACTGTACCCCCTGCTGACGCGAAGCCTGCCAGGCGAGGACCCGATGTCTGCCATGAGTCATGTTCACCGGGAGATCTTTCGACTTATCCATTTACTGGCGCGCATGAGTAGCGACTTCAGCGCCGCCCCCGCAACGGAACCGGCTGATGAGATCCAGCATCAATTGATTCGTCTGGATACCCTCGTGCGACTGCATTTTGATCAGGAGGAGGAACTGTTTCGTTATCTGGATTGGCGCTAGAAAAACAAGTCCGGCAAAAGGGGCTGACATGAGTAAGACCAATGATCATCCAGTAAGAACAACGGTTCGACGGGGGGGCACCCAGATGGACTTCAACGACCGGAGATCGGCATGGCCAAGAACTTCCCCATCAACCCCAAGCACCCCGAACGGATCTGTTATCAAACGACTGTCGCGCTGGTGGTGTCATGGACATCTTTAATTTTCAGCCGTCACTGCGCCGCAGAAATCCAGCTCTGGATCTCTGCAACAGTCGGAATCTTTCCGCTGCTGACCACCTTCTCGTTGATCACCAGAGCAGGCGTGGCGAGGATGTCGTAAGTCATCATCTTGCTCATGTCGGTGATCTTTTCGAACTCGGCCTGGATGTTCAGGTTCTGCGCGGCCTCGCGGGCTACCGCTTCCAGTTTCTTGCAGTTGGCACAGCCCGAACCGAGGATCTTGACGTTCAGCATATGCAGCTCCTTCGTGTGTTGGTCAGCTTGCGGTTTGTGTACGTTGAAGGCGGATCAACAGATAGACACTGGCCACTACGAGCAGCCAGGCCGCCATCCCTGCGCCGAGGGTCAGCCAGCCAGTGCCGTCAATCCAGGCGCCAAACAGCAGGCCGGCGACGATGCTGAACGAGGCGACCAGCCCAACGTAAGCGGCGGTCTTCTTGCGGCCAATCACGACGGCCACCATTAGCATGCTCTGCAAGCTCAGTTCAGGATCGGCCATCAGGTAGGCCAGGAGAGGGCCAGGGTGCATGCCCAGATCCAGGAACATCTTGGCAACGGGTACTTCCACCAGGGTTGGGAAGTACATGAATACGCCGAAGCCAACGGCTACGGCATTGGCCAGCACGGAGTTGCTGCCCGCGAGGGCTTCAATCCACTCGGGCTGAATGACCTGGCGCACCATGCCAACAATGAATACGCCCACCACCAGTACCACGAAAATCTGCTTCACGAAGCGCCAGGCTTCCCACAACCAGCTTTGCCAATCTGCGGCGGGCAACTGGCGGGCAAAGTACCAGACGGACAG
This sequence comes from Pseudomonas sp. MDV22-iso1, assembly GCF_058145095.1. Lineage (NCBI taxonomy): Bacteria > Pseudomonadati > Pseudomonadota > Gammaproteobacteria > Pseudomonadales > Pseudomonadaceae > Pseudomonas > Pseudomonas sp. MDV22-iso1. The sequence goes on along the minus strand of NZ_JBYVMF010000013.1, from coordinate 47,397 downwards.
CATGGTCATGGCAACGGCCAATAGACGCCCCGTGAAGGTAAAGGTCAAGGTGCCGGGTTCTGGTGTCAGGCGCATCGAGGCGATCAGCAAGGTACTGGCGGCCAGACCCAGCGCAACCCATGTCCAGCGATTAGCCCCTTCGGTGATGTTATCCAGGCCGCGCTTGGCGGTGGCGGCGATCATCAGCAGCAGGGCGATGAGCACGGAGCCTTGGAAGCCGACACCTTCCTCGCCCTTGCTGGAATCGAATGGTACCCAGCTAAACAGTGTGTCCTGCCATGCCTGGGCCCAGGACAACGGCATATTGATGCTGAACAGGTCTGCGGTCAGGGGCCAGAGCTTTAGGGTGCCGGCAACCAGCAGGGCCACCAAGGACAGCAGCACGCCCAATGCAGGCCGCGAAACACTGGCTTTCTCGGCGAACAGGGCATCGGACTGTGCGTCGTGGGTCTGGTCGTCCTTCCAGAAAATGGTGGCCATCAGCAAGCCGATGCCGATACCGAACACCAGGCAAAGAATCAAGCGGGCGATGGCAAAGTCCACCCCCAGGATGTTGCCGGTATAGGCCAGGGCCATGATGTTGCCTGCCGGCGCGAAAAACAGAAAGGTGATCGCCGGGCCAATACCTGCGCCTTTGCGATAGACGCCTGCGAACAACGGCACAATAGTGCATGAGCAAACGGCAATCAGAGATCCCGCCAGCGCTGCTGCCGGATAGGACACGTAAACCGGCGCGTGCCGGCCCAGCCAGTGGGTGATGCTGGCTTTGGGTATGAGGGCCGCCATGGCACCGGCAATAAAGAACGCCGGTAACAGGCAGAGCAGCACGTGGGCCGCCAAGTAGGAGGCTAGACTGCCGGCCCCGCCATTGAACAGTTGGAGTACGAGTTCCATGGAGAGCCCTCAGCCCTTAGCGTTACACGCCGAGTGTTCATGATAGTGAAAGGGCGTTGGCGGGTTTTGATCCAGGTCTATGGCACGTAGGAAAACCATGCGCAGTTCGTTGAACCCCAGCACCAGGCTGCCCCATGGCGGAGCCGATCAGCCCTTGCTCGATGGTCAGGGGGACAGCGCTGAAAGCCCGGTGGAGGGGCGGCCATGGACAACCGCCACTTGCAAGCCAATGCCTGGGGCAATAGCGGTGGGATATCTGGCTGCCTGCGATACCGGCAGCGCCCGGCTAAGCATCATCGCGATCACTTATCTGCTGGCCATGGGCGGCCTGGAGTAGGTTGCGTTTAACGGCAATATCGGGCTGGTCAACAGCTTTCAACGCCTCCTGCCGTCGATGGAGCGGCAAGAAAGGCGACTATCTCGCCGACCGTGCTGCGTGCGGTGCGTGTAACGCCGATCAGGGTGGCGGACGCCGACCCCGTCCACTCGCCGTAGCCGACCAGCCACAGCCCGGGCTGTTGTATCGAGTGAGTGCCCTCGACTTCCACGCGGCCTTCATTGTTGAGCACCCCCAGCGTAGCAAGGTGCTGCAGGGCCGGCCTGAATCCGGTGCACCAGATCACCACGTCCACCGCCGATTCGCGGCCGTCGGCCCAGATCACGCCGTTGCGGGTAAAGCGCTCGAAAGGCCTGACGGCCTGAAGGACATTGCGTTCACGGGCCTCGACCACGGGCGGCACCATGACGATGTCACCCAACCCTCCCACCGGTTGGTCGATGACGCGACCTTCCTGCTGGGCCTTCCAACGTTCAGTGGCGCGCTCGAACAACACGCGCCCATCCACTTCGTCGGGAAGAAACAGCGGCTCAACGGGCGTGACCCAAGTGGTCTCGGCGATTTTCGACACCTCGGCCAGAATCTGCGCCCCTGAATTACCGCCACCTACCACCAGGACTTTCTTGCCGGCGAAAGGGGCCGCCTCGACATAGTCCGCAGAGTGCAATTGCCGACCGGCGAATAAGGCAGCATCGGGGTAGCGAGGGATGTAGGGGTGGCTCCAGGTGCCCGTTGCGCTGACCACGACCCGGGCGTCCCATTGCCTGTCCGGGGCGTGTACGCGCAAACCTGTTTCGGTGCGTTCCACACGGGTGATCTGTACCGGCCGCACCACGGGGAATTGATAGCGCTGTTCATACTGTTTGAGGTAGTCGACCACATGGTCTCGCGATGGATAGCCATCCTGTGAGGGGGGCATCATCCAGCCGGGAATCGAACTCCAGGTCGCCGGGGAAAAGAGTCGTAGCGAGTTCCAGCCATGGCGCCAGGCACCACCGGGTTCTTTCTGGGCGTCGAGGATGATGAACGACAGAGGCGTGCGTCGCAGGAAATAGGCCACCGCCAACGCCGCTTGGCCGCCACCGATGATGACTACGTCAAATGTATCGGGCTGTGAGCGGGGCATGACGGCGAATCCTCTGGTTGAGTGAGCCTGTTGCAGGCTGCAAGGGTGACTGGCAAGGTCAATGGCCGTTCCAGGAGAACGGCCATTGCGCGTCTCAGCAACGTTTGCAGGTCTTTATGCCCAACAACGAATAGACCGGACAGAAGCGCATGAAACCGGTGGCCAATGGCACCAGGCCGATCCAGCCCCACGCGCCGATCAAGCCGGTCAGGCTCAGGATGATGAGGACAAGCCCCGCGGCAATACGTGCGCCCCGGTCAATGGTTCCAATGTTGGCTTTCATGGCAATCTCCCGATCAATGACCGCGCCGGGTTTCCAGCGCGGTGAACAACAACATGCCTGCCAACATGGCCAGCATGAACACAAAGGCCTGCCAGTGCCCGGTCAGCAGGATGGCCACGGCGGGGCCAGGGCAGATGCCGGCGATGCCCCAGCCGATGCCAAACACCAGGCTGCCGCCGATCAGGCGCGGATCCAGTTCCCGCTTGACCGGCAGCTGCATGGGGCTCCCCAGCAGCGAATGAGTCTGTTGGCGCGCCCAGGCCAGGGGGACGATGGCGGTGCCGATCGCGCCGATCATCACCAACGCCAGGGACGGGTCCCAGGTGCCGGCCAGATCTAGAAATCCCAACACCTTTTTCGGGTTGGCCATGCCTGCCAGGAGCAGCCCGAGGCCAAAGAGCAGGCCGGCGATGAATGCCGTCAGTTTGCGCATGTTCAACCCCCCATCACGTGACGCAGGACAAACACCGTGCCGAAACCGCTGAGCATGAAACACGCGGTGGCGACCATCGAGCGCGGTGAAAGGCGTGACAGGCCACACACGCCATGGCCACTGGTGCAGCCCGAACCGTAACGAGTGCCGATCCCCACCAACAGGCCGGCGACGGTGAGGCCGAGCCAGCCGTTCTGGAACTCGATCGGCGGCAAGGTGGCAAACACGCCCCATAACAGCGGCGCGACGAGCAGGCCCAGGAGAAACAGCGCCTTCTCGGGCAACCCTTCGCTGCCTCGCTGCAGCAGGCTGCCGATCAGCCCACTGATGCCGGCGATCCGTCCGTTGGCGACCACGAACAGGCTGGCCGCCAAGCCAATCAACATGCCGCCGGCCAGGGATGCCCACGGCGTAAAGTTGAGCCAGTCAATATTCATCAGGGTTCTCCGCTACACATCGATGATTTTCCACCCGGTTATTCACCCCAGGACCTTTACCAGCAGGGCGACCGCTACCAGCGTCGACACCAGGGCGAAGCCTCTTTGCAGATAGGGTTCCGGCAACCTCGCGGCGACCAGGCGCCCGCCGAGCATGCCGACGATGGCCCCCACAGAAAAGGGTAGCGCTATTGGCCATTGCAGGTGGCCCATCGCCGAACTCGCCAGCACTCCTGACAAAGAAACCAAAGCGATCACGGTCAGCGACGTGGCGAGCACCGACTGCGTGGTCAAGTTGGTGTACCGCTGGAGCGCCGGAACCATGACGAAACCACCGCCCACGCCGAGCAGTCCGGAAAGAACCCCGGCGACCATCCCCGAAGCCGTGAGTGCCCAGGCACAAGGGCCGGTCCAGTTCAGCTTGCCGCGATTTTCGTCCAGAACACAGGGCGGCGGTTTGCGTGTTTCGGATGACTTTGCCCTGACATGAGCGGGCAATGATTTTTGCAATGCCCGAAACGCCACGTACATCAGCAACAAGGCAAACAGGATCGTCAACGGATGGTTAGGCGTGCGCTGCGCCAACCAAAGGCCCAGCGGAGAGCAGATGACGCCCGCACTGGCTGTCAGCAGTGCAGCCTTGTAGCGCACGATGCCATTGCGCAGGCCCATCACGGCGCCCAGGGTGGCAGCCAGGCCCACCGCCAGCAAACCAATGGGCCCGGCTTCGGCGATGCTCAAGTCCACGCCAAAAACCAGGAACGGGACCGCGAGTATGCCGCCGCCGGCACCGGTCAGCGCCAGGATCACGCCCACTGTAAAGCCCAGTACCAAGACTGCGATCATCTCGGTCTCCTGGAGCAGAGGTTTGTTTTCATAGGTCCGCCAATTCAGGTTTCGCCAGCCATTCACGGCCCTTGAGCATGGCTTTCCAATACAGCGGCGGAAGAATTCGCTCTTTAAGTAGCCAGGCGAGTCTCGATGGCCGAGTACCGTCGATCAGCCAGGACGGGAAGCTGGGGGCAAGCTTGCCGCCATAGGTGAACTCAGCGAGAACGACTTTGCCCCGTTCCACGGTCAGCGGGCAGGAACCGTAGCCGTCGTAATGGGCAGTGCCCTTGGCCTTGCCCATGGCCGCCAGCACATTATGGGCGACCACGGGCGCCTGCTTGCGCGCCGCCGCTGCGGTCTTTGCGTTGCTGGTATTGGTCGCATCGCCCAGTGCGTGAATATTCGCCCAGGTTTTATGCCGCAAGCTGTCGGGATCGACATCAACCCAGCCCACCCCATCGGCCAGAGGGCTTACGCGGATAAAATCCGGCGCAACCTGCGGGGGCACCACATGCAGCAGGTCGAAGTCGTGGGTCACCAGGTGAGTACTGCCGTCGGCCTTGACGCACCTGAAGGTCGCCGTTTGTGCCGGTCCATCGACAGACGTCAGCGTACTGCCGAAATTCAGGTCGATCCCATAGGTGTGGACGTACTCCATCAGGGCCGGCACGTAGTCGGGAACGCCGAACAGGACTGTTCCAGCGGTGCAGAAATCGATCTCGATATCGCCGAGTACCCCTTGGCGTCTCCATTGGTCGGCGCACAGGTACATTGCTTTTTGAGGGGCCCCAGCGCATTTGATCGGCATGGGCGGCTGCGTGAAAATGGCCCGGCCACTGCGCAGTTGCTGCACCTGTTCCCAGGTGTAGGGGGCCAGGTGGTACAGATAGTTCGAGGTGACGCCGTTGCGCCCCAGTGTCTGCGGTAAGCCTTCTATGGCATGCCAATCCAGTTTAAGGCCCGGGCATACGATCAACTGCTCGTATCGGACCACTCTGCATCCATCGAGAATAATGGCGTCGTTTTCAGGTTCGAAAGCAGCGACAGCCGCTTTGATCCAATGCACGCCCCGGGGAATGGTTCCGCCCATCGTGTGGGCCGTTTTGTGCGCGTCGAAGACGCCACCGCCGACGAGGGTCCAGCCGGGTTGGTAATAATGCACATCCGCCGGATCGATGATGGCAATGTCCAGGCCTGGCTCGCGTGCCAATAGGCTTGAAGCCGCCGCGATGCCCGCCGCGCCGCCGCCGACGATGACCACCGCATGTCGGGCCTCGGCCACGCCAACAGGCGTGCATCCCTCGTTGGCAATTCTGCGAATGACGCCTTTCATGTCGAAGCCGGCTTTGCTGGCCGTTTCGACAATCTGTGGCAAGGGCTGCTGGCCGGCCTGGGACAGTGCCCACATCGTCGTCGAGCGCATGCCGGAGCGGCAATACGCCAACACTGGCTTGGGCAAGGACTCGAACAATTTGCCAAAGGCAACGCCCTGTTCGTCGGTCACCTTGCCGGACTCTGCGGCAAGGTAGTGCGCTTCGATGCCTATCGCTTGTGCAGCACGTTTGATGTCGGCAAACAACGGTTGATCGCTGCCTTCACCATCAGGGCGGTTACAGATGATGGAGCGATAGCCGCTGTTTTTTAACTCACTCAATTGTTCGGGCTGAATTTGCCCTGATATCGAGAGGCCGGACGCAAGGTGGCGGATGTCCATGAATGTCTCCGTGATGACGATTTTTCTTATAGGGGAGGGGGGGCGTCAAAGCCGGTTGAGCGGGATTTTCAGGTAGTGCGTCCCGTTCGATTCCGGCTCCGGGAAATGCCCGGCCCGCATGTTGACCTGGACCGAGGGCAGGATGAGTGTCGGCATGTCCAGCGAGGCATCGCGCTGCGTGCGCATCGCCACGAATGCTTCTTCACTGATGCCGTTACGGACGTGGACATTGTCGGCACGTTGCTCGGCGACGGTGCTGGAAAATTGCACCTCGCGGTTACCGGGTTGGTAATCGTGACAGGTGTAGAGGAGGGTATTGGACGGCAGACTCAAAACCTTGTTGATGGATCGGAACAAGGTATGCGCGTTGCCCCCAGGGAAGTCACACCGTGCGGTGCCGTAGTCGGGCATGAACAAGGTGTCGCCAACGAATGCCGCCGTTTCCTGGCCGTCGCTGATGACATACGTCATGCAGGCGGGGGTGTGGCCCGGTGTGTGAAGCGCCCGGCATTGCAGCGTTCCGATCGTGAACGACTCGTCATTGACGAACAGATGATCGAACTGACTGCCATCGCGGGGCATCTCCCGATCTGTGTTGAACAGCAGGCCAAAGACTTCCTGCACGGCGGCGATCTGGCTGCCGATCCCTATTGTGCCGCCGAGTTTTTCCTTCAGGTACGGGGCGGCGGTGAGGTGGTCAGCGTGAACGTGGGTTTCAAGAATCCATTCGACCTTCGCCCCAAGCTCGATCACTCGGGTCACTAGCTTATCGGCCGAGGTAGTTGCGGTACGGCCTGATTTGGGGTCGTAATCCAGGACGCTGTCGATCAATGCGCACTGGCGGGTCGCGTCGTCCAGCACCAGATAGCTGACAGTGTGGGTCTCTGGATCGAAAAATCCTTCGACGTACGGTTTTACGGTCATAAACGGTCTCCTTCGCGCTCTCGTCGAGTGGCTTGAAGAACAGACAAAGCAATAATGTTGCCATGTTGAATCCAGCTTGTTTTGTAAGGCTAACATTATGATTCTATTGATTTTAAATTCATAAATGCCGACAAGGCATCTTCCGATGCCCAGACAATTAACTGCCATTGGCAGTGTTTGTTGGCATAGTGGCAGTGTCACCCCTGCGATAATTCACTGGAGCCGCGATGACGCACAGCCTGCCGCCCACCCAATACCTGATTCCCCGCCCAGATCAGGTGCAATCCCTGGTCTCGTTTCTCGAACACGAGCCCCAGCCGATGATCGTCCTCGATCCTGATTACAACATTCTGGCGGCGAACACGGCTTACCTGCGTCAGTTCGGCAGCGCCGACAAGCCGTTCATTGGCCATAAGTGTTATCGGGTTTCCCACCACTACGATGTGCCTTGTGACCAGGCCGGCGAGAATTGCCCGATGAAAAAGGCCAGGGAGATGCGCAGTCCGGATCGGGTCTTGCACATTCATCACACACCGCGCGGGCCCGAACACGTCGATGTGGAACTGCGTCCGATCCTGAATGAGCATGGCGTCATCAGCGCTTATGTGGAGCGTCTTACCTTGGTGCGTAGCGCATCGGCCCGGCCCAGCAATGAGGGGTTGGTGGGCAGTTCGCCGGCCTTTAATCAGGCGTTGTTGGAACTGCAGCGGGTAGCGCCCTCGATGCTGCCGGTGCTGCTGCTGGGAGAGTCGGGCACCGGCAAGGAGCTGTTTGCCCGCGCTGTCCATGAAACCAGTGAGCGGGCGGCGGGGCCTTTTGTCGTGGTGGATTGTTCCGGGTTGACCGAAACCTTGTTCGAAAGCGAATTATTCGGCCATGAGAAGGGTGCGTTTACCGGTGCCACCGTGCGCAAGGTGGGCCTGGTGGAGACGGCCCAGGGCGGTACGCTGTTTCTCGATGAGATAGGCGACGTTCCCCTGGCCATGCAGGTGAAGCTGTTGCGATTGATTGAGTCTGGAACCTATCGCCGTGTCGGCAGTGTGGAAACCCTGCACGCGGATTTCAGGTTGGTGGCCGCGACCCATAAGCCATTGGAAAAAATGCTCGAGAGAGGCGAGTTCAGACAGGACCTGTACTACCGCATCAGCGTTTTCCCTATCCATTTACCACCCTTGCGTCATCGCCTTGAAGACATCGGCTTGTTGGTGGATTCATTCCTTCAACGTTCCGGCATTGGTAAGCGTCGGCTGAGCATCGATCCCGAAGCGCTGATGCAATTGCAGCGGTTTGCCTGGCCGGGCAACATCCGCGAGCTGCGCAATGTCCTGGAAAGAGCGGCACTGTTTGCCGACGACGGCGTCATTCACGCCTTGCATCTGCCCGCGCCCCCCGTGACGTTGCCCGCCCCAGCCGTGATGCCTGCGCCCGACAGCAGTGACCTGGAACAGCTAGTGGCGACTTTCAAAGGCACCCGCAGCGAACTGGCCAGACACCTGGGCGTGAGTGAACGCACGTTATACAGACGGTTGAAGGAGCAGGGCCTGGCCTGATCGTCATGGAGTTCCGACTGCCAAAGACTGCCAGCCCCTGGCAGTTTGGCAGGTTCTGTTCCCTCCAAACCAAGCGATGAGCGCCGGTGCTTATCAATAAGTCATTGTTTTATATAAGTAAATAATAAATTCAGGCGTTGGCACGAGCCGTGCTAATGCTTGCTCCATGACTATTTTCGATAAACGACTGCGTCGCCATCTGCTCACAGCAGTGCTGATCAAACTGATCGTACTGACAGTGCTGTGGTGGCTGTTCATCAAGGATTCGCGCGTCAGCGTCGACTCGAACACCATCAGTGACAGGTTCGGCGTACCCACCTCGGTTCAAGGGGCAAGCAAGTGATCTCAGAACAACTGGTGGATTTGTCACGGCTGCAATTCGCAGCCACTGCGCTGTACCACTTTCTGTTTGTGCCGCTCACCGTGGGGATGGTGTGGCTGTTGGTCATCATGGAAAGCGTCTACGTGATGACCGGCAATGTCATCTGGAAGGACATGACTCGCTTCTGGGGAAAATTGTTCGGTATCAACTTCGCGTTGGGCGTGACCACCGGCATCACGCTGGAGTTTCAGTTCGGCACCAACTGGGCGTATTACTCGCACTACGTCGGGGACATCTTCGGTGCTCCGCTGGCCATCGAGGGCCTGATGGCGTTCTTTCTTGAATCGACCATGATCGGGTTGTTTTTTTTCGGTTGGGATCGCCTGAAGAAAGAACATCATTTGCTGGTCACGCTGTTGATGGCCATCGGCACAAACCTGTCGGCGCTGTGGATTCTGATCGCCAATGGGTGGATGCAGAACCCGGTGGGCTCGGAATTCAGTTACATCACCATGCGCATGGAGATGGTGGACTTCTGGGCCGTGGTCTTCAACCCGGTGGCGCAGGCCAAGTTTGTCCACACGGTGTCTGCAGGCTATGTCACCGGCTCGATGTTTGTGTTGTCGATTTCCAGTTGGTACTTGCTCAAGGGGCGTGATGTCGAGTTCGCCAAGCGCAGTTTCCGGGTGGCGGCCGCCTTCGGCCTGGCTTCGGTGCTGAGTGTCATCGTCCTGGGGGATGAGTCGGGTTACACGGTGGGAGAGGCGCAGGAAACCAAGCTGGCGGCCATGGAGGCCATGTGGGAAACCAAACCCGCGCCGGCGGGCTTGACCCTGGTGGCCAGCATCAATGAAGCCGAGTCCAGAAATAATTGGGAACTTGATGTGCCGTGGGTGATGGGCTTGATCGGCACACGTTCGGTCAGCAAGCAGATTCCGGGTATCCATGACATCAAGGCGAAAAACCGCGCGCGCATTCTGCGGGGCATTACCGCCGTCAATGCGCTTGAAGCGCTTCGAGCCGATCGCACCGATAAGGCCGCGTTCGATACCTTCGAAGCGTACAAGGCCGACCTGGGCTTTGGCCTGCTGCTTAAAAAGTACGTCGAGGATGTCAACCAGGCCACGCCGGCCATCATCGACAAAGCGGTGAACGATACGGTACCGCGCGTGACCCCGATGTTCTGGGGGTTCCGGATCATGGTCGGCCTGGGCTTTGCCATGCTCGTGCTTTTCGGGCTGGCCTTCTGGAGCACCTTGAAGTCGAACGGCGCACATCATCGCGGATTACTGCGCTGCGCACTGTTGATGCTGCCTGCGCCGTGGCTTGCCTGCGAACTGGGCTGGTTCGTGGCCGAATACGGCCGCCAACCCTGGACCATCTACGGTGTGTTGCCGACCCACATGAGCGTCTCCACCCTCAGCGTCGATAACCTGTATGGCTCTCTGGCTGGGTTCGTCGTTTTCTACACCGTGCTGCTGGCGGTGGAAATGTTCCTGATGGTCAAGTTTGCCCGCCAGGGGCCCGGCAGCCTCGGCACCGGTCGTTATGTCCACGACGCCAAGTTGAAGGAGCTTCATCATGCTTGATTACTTCACGCTCAAGATCATCTGGTGGGCGCTGGTCGGCGTCCTGCTCATAGGTTTCGCCATCATGGACGGCCACGACATGGGCGTCGGCACGCTGCTGCCGTTCGTGGGTCGCAATGACATGGAACGCCGTGTCGTGATCAACACCGTGGGCCCGCATTGGGATGGCAATCAGGTCTGGTTCATTACGGCTGGCGGCGCGTTGTTCGCCGCATGGCCGGTGGTCTATGCCACGGCGTTCAGCGGATTCTATTGGGCGATGATCCTGGTGCTCTGGGCATTGTTTTTCCGCCCGGTGGGTTTCGACTACCGCAGCAAGATCCACCACCCGGTGTGGCGCAGTACCTGGGATTGGGGACTTTTCGTGGGTGGGGCTGTGCCGCCGCTGGTATTCGGCATCGCGTTTGGCAACCTGCTGCAGGGCGTACCGTTTCACTTCAATGAGTACCTGGTGTCAACGTATACCGGCAGCTTCTGGCAATTGCTCAACCCTTTCGCGCTGCTGACCGGCGTGGTCAGCAGCGCCATGATTACGCTGCAAGGGGGCACGTACCTGGCCCATCGCACGGAGGGCAGCATTCAGTCCCGGGCGATAAAAGGCGCGGTAGGCGCTGCGTTTGTGCTGGTGTGTTCGTTCGTCGTAGCGGGTGTCTGGCTGCAATGGATCGAGGGGTATCGCATCACGTCAATCGTGGATGCTGCCGGGTTGCCTGACATTCTCGGCAAGTCGGTCGTGAGGGAGGCGGGGGCCTGGATGGCCCACTATGGTCGCTATCCTTGGCTGTGGCTGCTGCCCGCGCTTGGACTGGCCGGCGCAACCGGTGCGGCGCTGTTGCTGATGAGGCGACGTACCCTTTGTGCGTTCGTTGCGTCATCGCTTGCGGTGGTCGGCGTCATCGGTACGGCAGGGGTATCGATGTTCCCCTTTGTCATGCCGTCCTCATCGATGCCAGCGGCAAGCCTGACCGTATGGGACAGTGTTTCCAGTCACCTGAGCCTGGCCATCATGTTCTGGGCCACGTTGTTCTTCATGCCATTGATTGTGATCTATACCGCTTGGGCGTATCGCGTCATGCGGGGCAAGGTCACGGCCACCCAGATCACCGCCAACGAGCATTCGGCGTACTAGTGTCGACATAGGAGTAACGCAATATGTGGTATTTCGCCTGGATGCTGGGAGTCGGTTTTGCACTGCTGCTGGCGATACTCAATGCAATGTGGGGTGAGAACGAGGCCGGTCGGGCCATGAGTGACCCTGACGAGGCGCAGCCATGACGCCGAATGTCGCTGACGTCCAGCCCTCTTCACGGCTTGATCGGCTGAGCCTGGCTGTCGCGGTGACGATCATGCTGGCTTGTACGCTCTACCCGCCACTGATGACGGCGCCGGATGGGAAAGCCGACCATGCGCTGGCAACGGCATTGTTCATCGCCATGAGCGTGGCCTTTGTAAGAGGGGTGGGGTTCATTCCGCGCAGGCTGGTCTTGCGCAGTATGTTTTCGGGCTGGACCTGCTGGGTGGCACTTGTGCTTGCCGGCGGGTTGAAGCTCTTGCATTGAGGCCTGATGACACGCCCCGCGATGAGTACACGGTTATTGAAAACCTCATCTGCCGACAGGGCAGGTGGGGCGGGCAGGACTTGGAGGCAAGGCGCTGCCCGGGGCTCCGGGAGACGGGTCTAGCGAGCTGGCGTGCCCATGTGCTGCTGGTGTTGCATCATCTGCTCCATCATCATTTGTTGCATCCCCATGTAGTTGTCCATCATGTACTGATGCTGCTTCATCTGCTCAGGCGTCATCTGGGAATAGTGGTTGCCCATTTGTTTCCAACCCATCATCGGGCCGTGCCCCTTCATGTGGCCGCCCATCATGCCGCCCCTCATCATCCCATTCATCATCTGCATGCCTTGCTGCATCGTAGCCTGGTGCTCTTGCATGAGTTTCTGGCGTTGCGCCGGATCGGTGGTTTTCTGGATCAGGCTCATTTGCTCATGCATCTTCTTCAGGTTTTCCTGGGTCTTCGCCATATCCTGATCAAATTGCTCAATGCTCATCGACTGCGGCGTCGGTTTGGCGGCGTCGGTGTCTTGCTGGGCAAAGGTCAGCGTGGGGGAAAGCACCGCGGTCAGGGCGAGGGCGGCGAATCTGGATGCGTTCATGGTTCAGGTCCTTGCAGGGTGGATGGGCAGGGGAGTGATCGTCACGGTTGACGATCAGACTCGGTTAAACGCAGTCGAATCTGTTTTTCAATCTCGATGATGACGAACAGCGCAATGCCGACCGCGATGGCGCTAATCAGGTTGATCCACAGGATCTGTATCGCCGTGACTGGCAATGTAAGACCAAACAGTAGCGCGACAATCAGGGGCATTGTCTCGCCCGCGTTGGTGGGTAACGTCCAGCTCAGCACTTTCTTGATGTTGCCTTGGTGGACGTTCTGCCAAGTACCCTTGGCAGGCGCCGGGGTCGTGCCATTGGTGATGAACCATACGGTTCATTCCTTTGTACGCCGCTGGCGGCCTTTGAATCTGATATAGATCAGGCAACCGTGAAGTGGCGCGCTCATACTCTCTATCCAGAACGAGTTGGACGTCTAACTGTTCGAGTGATCAGGTGGTATCGGCCACGAATATTTAAGCTTTCTTTAAGGCCAGTATTTTTGCCGGACGCGATCACTGACCACTGCGTTGTAAAAGGGGATGCAATGAGTAGCGCCGTTGAGCCTGACAATCGCTATATCGCTTCTCCATACCTCGAAGAAGTCGAATTGATTGTCCATAGGCTGGACTCTGACATCCGTGTGGGCTTGACCAATGCACAAGCTGAAATACGCTTGACCCGTGACGGGGCCAATGAGCTACGCACTCAACCCGTCAAACCGGCCTGGCACTACTTGCTGGCGCAATTTCGGGATCCGCTGGTTTATTTACTGCTAGTCGCAGTGGCTATCACCTTGGGAACCTGGCTCCTTGTCGATGGCCGCGAATGGCCCGTCGATGCCTTGGTCATCACACTTATTGTGCTCGCGAATGCGTTCCTGGGGTTCTTCCAGGAAGCCCGCTCGCAGCGAGCCGTTGCTGCGTTGGCCAGACTGACTCAAACCACTTCCTCAATCATCCGCGAAGGAATGTTGTCGCGTATCCCCAGTCACCAACTGGTTGTCGGTGATCTTCTCGTATTATCCGAAGGCGACTCGGTGGGCGCCGATGCTCGTCTTGTTCAGGCCAATGCCCTGCGAGTACTGGAAGCGTCGCTGACCGGCGAGAGTGGGGCGGTCTCAAAAAATGCAGTACCTTTACGCGCCGAAACCCCGTTGGCAGAGCGCTCCAATATGGTGTTTAAAGGCACCGCCATCGCCCAGGGTTCGGGCCTCGGCGTCGTCACTGCAATCGGTATGGCGACCGAGGTCGGGACGATAGCTCATCTGCTGGATGTCACGCCGGAGGAAGTGACACCTCTGCAAAGAGAAGTACGCAAAATAGGGCGGATGCTCGGCATTGCCGTTCTGGTTATCGCTTGCGTTGTCGTCGCGACCGTACTGATGCTCACAGATATTCACGGTGTTGACGATGTATTGCGGGTTCTCCTGTTAGGGGTGTCCTTGGCGGTGGCCGCGGTACCCGAAGGGCTGCCCGCCGTTATGTCACTGGTACTCGCGTTCGGTGTGCAACGAATGGCTCGCAACAAAGCCATAATCAAACACCTGTCCTCCGTGGAAACCCTAGGGTCTGCATCGATCATCTGCACCGACAAGACTGGCACGCTGACTCGTTCCGAAATGACCATCCAGCAAACCATGACGGCATCCGGAAAAGCCGAGGTCAGCGGTGTCGGTTACACCCCGCAGGGTCAGATTCACCACCAAGACCTGCCCATGACCTGTGGCCCGGTGCACAGCGAAATTGTGCTGTTGTTGCATGGCGGAAGCCTGGCCGGCAATGCCGCACTTGGGCAACAGGAAGACGGCACATGGGGGATTCAGGGAGATCCGACCGAAGGGGCCTTTCTGGTAGCAGAGCGCAAACTTGATGCGCCTGCACGCAGTGTTGAACGCTTCGAACGATTGGCGGAAATACCGTTTACCTCTGATCGAAGAATGATGTCGGTGTTGGTCATCGATCATGAACACAACGATGAGCGACTGTTGATCAGCAAGGGGGCACCGGATGTACTGCTTCAACATTGCACACATGTTCAGGTCGGCATGGATGTAGTGCCTCTAAACGATGTCCTTCGCGCAAAAGCCGTGGCCGATGTGAATGAGTTGTCGGGTGCCGCGTTGCGCACGCTTTCCGTGGCGTACCGTCCTTTAGAGGCCGACGAGGATGTCACCGCCGGTGCGGCGCTGGAGAAAGCGCTTGTTTTCATCGGAACGGTCGGCATTATCGACCCACCGCGCAAAGAAGTCGCACCGGCTATATCTGAGGCGCATCGTGCAGGTATCCGCATCATCATGATCACCGGCGACCACCCGCGGACGGCGACCCGCATCGCCGAGGACCTGGGCATTATCCAGGCCGGTGCAGGGGCGTTGACCGGGGCTGATCTGGATCAGCTGGACGACGCGGCTTTGGCCGAAGTAGTCAAATCGACCTCTGTTTACGCACGAGTGGCACCTTCGCAGAAACTGAGGATTGTCGATGCGCTTCAGGCGCAGGGGCATGTAGTGGCAATGACGGGCGATGGGGTTAACGACGCGCCGGCACTGAAGTCAGCCGATATCGGCATAGCCATGGGTATTTCAGGAACGGAGGTTACCAAGCAAGCGGGGAAAATGATTCTGGCTGACGATAACTTCGCAACCATCGTGTTGGCCGTTCGCGAAGGACGTGGAATTCTGGACAATATTCGCAAGTTTCTTCGCTACTTACTGTCGTCCAACATGGGAGAAGTACTGACGGTCTTCCTTGCCGTCGTAGGCGCAGGCGTCGTCGGCCTGGTGGATGAGAAGGGCGGGATCATTCTGCCACTTTTGGCCACCCAGATTCTGTGGATCAACTTGATCACTGATGCAGCGCCTGCTATCGCCATGGGGCTTGATCCGTGCAGCGAGGATGTCATGACGCGCGCCCCACGCAGACCGACGGATCGAATCATAGATACCCGTATGTGGGTGGGCGTGGTCCAGGTGGGGCTGGTCATGGCGTTGGCGAGTTTATTAACGGTCGACTGGATGCTGCCGGGAGGGTTGATACCAGGTGATGCGTCGCTGTCTGAGGCACGCACGGGCGCTTTTACCGTCCTTGTATTAGCGCAGCTGTTTAACGCGTTGAGCGCGCGCTCGGAGTCCACCAGTGCATTTGCCGGCCTGTTCGCCAATCGATGGCTCTGGGGGGCCATTGTCCTGGCGATGGTCTTGCAGATTGCAGTGGTGCACCTGTCGCCACTCAACAGGGCGTTCGGCACGAGTGCATTGACGCTCAGCCAGTGGGGCCTTTGTCTGGCAATGGCCAGCCTGGTCTTCTGGTTTAGCGAGCTGCGCAAGCTGTGTAGTCGTTGGCACAGTGGAAGGCAAGAAGACGGGACACAGCTTCACTCAAGTTGATCAAGATCAAGCGGCGTTCGCCGATCGGCGCCATTTTTTTGATAAACATGGGCGAGATATGCGGTCATGACAGACAACAAGCTCATCAGAAGCGGGGCTCCCGTGGCGCGGGGCCAGGGTAGAGTTGTGGTGCCCGGATTATTAATCTTGCCGGGCACGGCGCCTCGCAGGCGGAGCCACTGTCATCGACGAGCCGTGACTCAGGCCAGCAGAATATGATCAATGACTTCTTTTACACCGGGCACTGCCCAGGCCAGCCGTTCTGCAACGTGACGCTGGCGCCAAAAATGGACCCGGCCTTCGAGTATGACCACGTCGCCCTGGACCTTGACGTGTATCCCGTCGGCTTCTACCTCGGCATTGCGCTTGAGTGCCGCTTCGATGCTGCGCTGAATATCGCTGGCGTCTGCCCGGGGACGAAGAGTGAGGCAATTGTCGATGCCCAACACGCCGGACAATTTGCGCACGGCCCGTTCCACGGTTTCTTTTTGGTATTGCCAGTCTACTTCGCCTTCCAGGGTGATCCACCCATGTTGCACGACGACTTTGATGTCGCCTTCGGGCACGTCGGAACTCCAATTGATGATTTTCAACGCGCGACTGGCAATCGTGTCATCTGCTGTGCCGGCGCCTTTCTCGGGGCGGATCTGGATTTCTTCGGCGACGGCGCGTACACCTTTGAGGCTTTTGACGGAGCGTTCTACACTGATTTTCTGGGCGTAGCTGGAAACGTGACCGGTGAGGGTCACCACGCCGCCGTCCACGGCCACGCCAATACTGGTGGCATCGATTTCAGGCTGGAATTCCAGTTCATCCAGGATGGCATTACGCAGACTCAGGTCGTTCAAGATGAAGTCCTCTGTAAAGGGCGTGAGAAGGGACGAACCGTGAGTGCCCGATCAGTCTTTTCTACGCCTGAACGACGAAAAATCCTTGAGGTAAATCAACAAAACGGCCGACAGGCCTTCGGTGCTCAAAACGCCAATTTCGGCCCAAGATAAGCATTGGCGCTGGCTCTGACGTAGCCGCCGCTGTACAACGGAATGTTCAGCTCCAGCCCTGCGGAGGTGTAGCGGTTGCGCTGGTTTTGGGTGGACAGTGTTTCGCTGTCGGCGGCGGTGTAACCGACGACCAAATCAAGGGTCGGCCAGTGTCCGGCCTTGGCCTTGGCCACTTCTTCGTCGGCGGTGTTGACATTCAGGCGCCGGGCACGAATCGAGGGGCTGTCGGTGCCGGCGCGGATGATCCATTCCTGCAGGTTGTCCGGGTGCAGGGGCGGGGTCCGGCGAGTGGAACGGCGCCGGCAACGAGTTCAACAACCAGGCGCAATTGAAGTACCACTTCGTCAATGTGGGCGGAGTCGATCACACGTATGTGGAGGGCAATGTAAACAGCGGCAATGGCGCCGACTTCCAGATTGATCTGGTCGGGCATGTGGCCCTCACGGCGAGCGATTTCGTCGGCGTGGTTTAGCTCGTCAACCCGTAAAGGGCGTCCCTTTGGCTAGCGGACGCCCTTTGTTTTTGGAGTTCGCCCCCCGCTAGACCACGGCGCCAAACAAATGCCCCACCAGTGCCGTAATGCCCATGGCCAGCGCACCCCAGAAGGTCGCCCGCCAGGCGCCGGTCAGGATTTTGGCCCCGCCTGCCTTGGCGGCAATGGCGCCCAATGTCCCGAGAAACACCAATGACATGGCCGAAATCCAGGGCACCACGCTGTGCTCCGGCGCGACAAACGTCACCGCCAGAGGCAACGCGGCACCCACCACGAAACTGGCAGCGGAGGCGAGGGCGGCCTGCAAGGGTTTGGCGGTGAGGGTGGCGCTGATGCCCAACTCGTCCCGGGCGTGAGCGCCCAGTGCGTCATGGCCCATTAATTGATCGGCCACTTGATGGGCCAGTTCGGGTGATACGCCGCGACGCATGTAGATGTTGGCGAGCTCGATGTGCTCGGCTTTCGGGTCGCTCGCCAGTTCTGCCCGTTCGCGGGACAGATCGGCGCGCTCGGTATCGGCCTGAGAGTGCACGGAGATGTATTCACCTGCGGCCATGGACATGGCGCCGGCCATCAGCCCCGCCATGCCCGTGACCAGCAACGTGGCGTGGCTGGCGTTGGCGGCGGCCACGCCGATCAGCAGGCTGGCGGTGGAGACAATGCCGTCGTTGGCCCCAAGGACGGCGGCGCGCAGCCAGCCGATACGATCACTGCGGTGGGATTCGGTGTGCCTGTGCATGAATTTCATGGTTGAGCGCGACTCACTGTCATTAGGCGGTTCACATCGGACGGGTTTCAATCTGCGCCTGCAACTGGCCGCCGACAATGGATATTTCCTTGAACTGCTGGCCATCGCGCAGCACGAACAACGCGTCCATCCCGCGCTCCTGTGCCAGACGTGGCCCTTCGGTTTCGCCCAGTACCATCAGCGCCGTGGCCCAGGCATCGGCGAGCATGCATGACGCGGCCACCACGGTGACGGCGGCGAGCGGGTTGCACAGCGGCGCGCCCGTGGCCGGGTTCATGGTATGGGCATAGGCTTGACCCGCCACGTCGACCCACTGTCGGTAGTCCCCGGAAGTCGCAATCGCGGCGTCGCCAAGTTCCATTACGCCCATGACTGCACGCACGCCCCGCTCAGGTTTTTCCAACGCCACGGTCCAGCCCTGACCACCGGGTTTGACGCCCCGGGCGCGCATCTCGCCGTCGATGCCGACCAGGTAGCGGGTTATCCCAAAACCTTCCAGGCAGCGGGCCAGTTCATCAACGCCAAACCCTTTGGCGATGCCATTCAAATCAAGGTGCAGCGACGCGCGTTTGCGCACCTGCTTGCGTAATGGGTCGACCATCAGCGCGGCGCTGGCGGACAGTCGGGTGCGCGGCGGCATTGTCGCGAGCGCCTGTTCTGTGACGGTCGGTTCCGCGGGGCCGAACCCCCAGGCATTCACCAGGTCACCGACCGCAATGTCGAAGGCGCCTCCGGATTGCTGGCTGACACGCAGTGCCGCAGACAGCACCGTTGCCAGTTCCTGGGGCACGGACACCCATACCTGCTCAGGGGCGGCGTTGAGGCGGTTGAGGTCCGAGTCGGGTTTCCAGGTGGACATTTGCTGATCCACCCGGGCCACGGCGCACGCCAAGTGATGACCCACTTCGTCGATATCGACCACGGCCTCGGCATAGAACAGCGCGGTGTAGCGGGTGCCCATGGTTTCGCCGTTCAGGCTGTAGCGCTGCAACTCAGTAGACGTCTTCACGGTAGCGTCCTTGTGCCTTGAGGATCAGAACCATCAGATTAAGAGGGGCCAATACTTCATCGAGGGCTTGCATCACGCCTTTGGCCATCTCGCGGCTGCCACACACCAGTACTTGGGCACCTTTTTCAATCAGTCGGCGCAAGGCCAGGGCATCGCCGATCAGCCGGTCTTGAACGTAGCTGCGGTCCTGGACCTGAGAGAAGGCGGCGCGCAGTGCCGTGAGGCGGCGGTCCGACAAGTATTGGTTGAGCTCCGGTTCGTAGAGAAAGTCCGAGGCCGGGTTGCGCCCGCCCCAATACAAGTGCATCGGGTGTCGGGCCTTGTTGTTGCGGATAAAGCCGGCCAGGGGACCGATGCCGGTACCGGCACCGATCAGAATCACCGGGTGCGTGCCCGAGGCCGGACGGAATTGGGGGTTGGGCTGGATAAACGCTTCGATCTGCGCACCAATGTCCAGGCCATGAAGGAGTTCCGAGCACAGGCCTCCGTTGTGCTTGCGAACACAGATTTCCAGCACGCCGTCCTGCGAACCGCTGGCCAGCGAATAGAAACGCGGGATTGGGCTGCCCGGGGGCACAATCCCGACCAGGTCCCCGGCCAGGAAGTCCGGCAGCTCGCCGGGCGCCTTGAAGCGCAAGACGTGGGTCGGTGCGTTCACCTGTTCGCCGTAGACAATGCGCTCGGTCAGCTGCAATGGATGGGTCTGTGGCGGCTGCGGGGCATGGACCAGTGTCAGGTCATGCTGGAGCACTTCGCCCAGCGCATGGCCCCAGCGCGCAAATTCCTGAGAGGACTGGCGGTTGACTGTTTCCAGGCCCAGTAACGGCGAGCCACCGGCCTGCAACATGGCCTCCTGCACTTGATGGGCGAACTGGCAGAACTGCGAGAACTGCCGGTCACCAAAGCCCAGCACGGCAAAGGGCAGGCCGGGCTTGAGGCCGGTGTTGGCCAGACGCGCCAGAAACTGCGAAGCCGAGGCTGGCGCGTCGCCGTCACCGTGGGTCGCGGTGAGGATGATCACGCGTTGGGCGCTGCGGTAGTCGTTGGCGTATTGATTCATCACCGCGCTATGCACCCGGTGTCCGGCCAGGTGCAAGGCGTCGTGCAAGGTGTTGGCGAAGCCCCAGGTGCTGTTGTTTTCACTGCCCACCAGAATCACGCTGTCGGCAGAGTGAGCAGGGCTGTTGTGGCGGATCTTCGGGCCAGCCTTGCGCCGGCGCCACCACAACAGGATGCCGGTCACGCTCATCAACGGTACGCAGAGGGCACACAACCCCAGCGGCAGACCCAGCCACCACAGGCCTTCGCCGGTGTGCAGCTGGTAGATCAGTTCGTACAGATTGTGCATCGAGTCGTGGGCTTGATAGGACAACAAGGCACCGCTGGCCTGATCCACGTAGCCGTCGCCCTGGGCCGTGCGCAGGGAAAACACATCGCTTGGGTTACCGGGGCTCGGGTAGACCAGTTCGCGCAGGTCGTTGAGGTCGGTGGCCTGTAAGGCTTGCAGTTTCGCCACCGGCAAGGCCGGGCCTGCGCTGACGTGGGCGGGGAAGGCGGGCTCGCGTTGACTGCCGTCGGCGATAAAACCAAAGGTGGTGGCGGACATGTAGAGCCCGCTCAATGCCGACAGCAGCAGCCCGAGCAACGCCAGCCGCCCGACTTCCGCATGCCAGCGCTGGCTGAACGAGCCCCGCAGTGGCCGCAGCAGGTTGCGCCAACCGCCCAGGCGCCGGGCCAGCAATAGCGCGCCGGACACCGACAGCATCAACATGAACAGCGCGCCGGCACCCGACACTCCATGGCCTGGCGTGCCAAGGAACATCGAGCGGTGCAGCTCTTTCACCCAACGCGTAAACGCGGAGGGTGCGTAAGGCGCCAGGCCTTCGCCGGTCAATGGATCGACCGTTTCAGCCCCGGTCTGACCGTTCTGGTTGTAGTAGACGATGACTGTCCCGGACGCCGTGCGCTGGACCTGCTCCACGCCCGGGAAGTGATTGGCCACACGTCCTGCCAGTTGGCCGACGTTGAGTTGCCCGGCCGCAGTGGCGGTGTTGTGCAAGCGTTCCAGCGCCGGGTCGACCGACAGGATGGCACCGCTGATTGCCAACAGCATCACCAACAGCGCCGCGATCAGGCCGGGCAGGGAATGGGACTGGCGAAGCATGTTCAGCCTCCAGAAAGGGCAGGTGCTACAGATCGTAAGTAAAGGACTCGACATAGCTGCTGCCGGTCGCCGGCTGGCCCGCACCCTTGGACGTGAGCGGCACGCTGACATCGGCGCGGGCGTCACGCTTGTCCTCCACGGCGCTGTCAATGCGGATCTGATATCCGGCATCGATCAAGGTGTCTGCCAGCTCGACGCTGACTTTGAGGGTCTGCCCACTGCCGACACTGGCGCCGCTGACCCCGTCAAATTCGCTGGGGTTCATCCCGCTGCCACGGGCCCAGTCGCCCAGGTGCTTGTAGTACTTGGCCTTCTTGCCGGCCACCCACAGGGTTTTCTGGTACTGGCCGTTGGCGTCGGTGACGTAGATCGCCAGGTAGGCATCATTGCCGCTGTAGTCCTTGAGCTGGGTGGTCAGGGTCACTTCACGGGCCTGGGCCAGACCCGGCAGGGCAATGGCGCCGGCAAGGCAGGTGGCTGCGATGATCTTTTTCATGAGGGTGTCCTTTTGATCGTTAAGTCGAGAGCCTGGACCTGCTTGCTGACAGCAACCTGAAACACAGGAAAAACTCATCGACAGGTGAGGCGTTACTCGGTGATCGGGCTACCGAGGTATTCCTTGGCATCGCCATCGTCGCGGAACTGAATCTCGAGGGTGCGCAGGCGCAGCGAGGCCGGTGAGTAGCTGGCTTCGATGGCGTTGCCTTTGCGGTCCAGCCCCTTGAGCTCGTAACAACCGTCGTCGACCTTGATGCGTTGCACGCTCCAGCCATATTGCCGCTCGACTTGCTGACGCAAGGTGTCGCGCGGTTGCCAGTCGCTCACCGGATCGCTGCAGTCGTCGTCAGCCAGGGCGTAACCACTGAGCAGCACGCTCAACAGAGCGGTATGGGCAATAAAACCTGATTTCATGATCTGTCTCCTGCCGAGGTCGGCGTCTGTGGCATACCCTAAGGTGCATTCCTGACAACCAGCTGAATCTTCAGATTCACGTCAGGTAGGGCGATTAAGGTGCGGCACAACAATCACCACAGGAGGTGCCAGATGCGGGTTTTATTGGTCGAGGACGCCCCAGGGCTGGGGGAAGCGGTGCGCGAGCAGATCGCCGATGACGGCCACGCCATCGATTGGGTGCAGCGCCTGGACCATGCGCGCAACAGCGTGCGCGCCACGCCTTACGACCTGATCCTGCTGGACTTGATGCTGCCGGACGGTCGCGGGCTGGATTTCTTGCGTCAGCAGCGCTCGGCGGGGGACGTGACCCCGGTGATTATCCTGACGGCCCAGGATCAGATTTCCGATCGCATCGCCGGCCTCAATGCCGGGGCCGACGATTACCTGGTCAAACCGTTCGACCTGTTTGAACTCTCGGCCCGTGTGGCGGCGGTGGCCCGCCGTTACAGCGGCAACCCCAATCCGCAGATCAGACTTGGTGATTTGCAGGTCGACATGAGCGCCCGCACGGTGCAGCGTGCCGGCACCACCCTGGCGATGAGGGTGATCGCGTCCGCTTAAAAATACGCGGACACCATCGCCCTTAAAGCTTGAGTTCGGAAGGTGAGTTCGCCGGACGCTTACACACGGCTATCCTCAAGATATCGATGCGCCTCCCTGAGCGCGCCACTATGCACTCGATTTCATGATTTGGGCCTCAACTCTGAGTCAGGAAACCGGTGCGTTAGCTACGCCTGCATGATTATGGAATACAGGGATGAAATGATTGGAATATTTGCCGCTTAATCATCTCAATTTCACCTAATATAATGTGCCTCAGCGAGCTTAATCCCAATCTGGCTCTTTTGCTCTTAGAGCAGAGTTTAGTTTGGGGGGGGGGCGGCGAATTCGGCGGATTGAGTTAACTCTAGAATTGCAATGAATAGGGTTCAGCTCCGGATCGAGGCAAAGATCACACATCGGCAAGTCTAAATTGCGCCGGTTGAAAATTTTAAGTTCTGACTCTCTGCCAAGACGATCATGTTGCTGAGCTTATAATTGATTTGTTGTGCGCTAACTAGACAAAACCATCCCGTCCTTAATTTGAGATAAGGCGTTATAACTGCTGAAAGAAGCGCGTGCGCGTGCTCAAGTCAGATTGATATAAGCCTTAGTCTTGTCATGATCTTAGCGCCTGGCGTTGTTGCTTAATGTCGGAGTGTTTTTGGAGTTCCCATGTTTAAATCATCACGCCTTATTGTGGGGTTGTTACCCCTGTCGGCGTTAATTTTAGCAGCGTGCAAACCGACCGAGCAGGTAGCAGACCAAGCAGCAGTAGTTAAGGTTGGTTATTATACGGTTATTGAGGCCCCTCTTGCACTTACTACCGATCTTCCAGGGCGTACATCGGCATATCGCGTCGCTGAGGTGCGCCCACAGGTTGCCGGTATTCTGGAGCGCCGTCTATTCACCGAGGGTAGTGAAGTCAAACAGGGTCAGGCGCTATACCAGATTGACCCACGTACCTATATCGCACAGCAGGCCCGCGCCGAGGCTAATCTTCGCAGTGCCCGCAACTTGGCCGAGCGCTACGAGCGGCTGCTGAAATCCCGCGCTGTTAGCCAGCAGCAATACGACGATGCGGTTGCCACGTGGAAGCAGGCTGCAGCCGACAAACAAGTAGCAGACATCAACGTTCAGTACAGCAAGGTTCTTTCGCCTATTTCGGGACGCATTGGCCGCTCGGCGATGACCGAGGGCGCACTGGTAACCAATGGTCAGATCGGGGCAATGGCGACTGTTAACCAGCTCGACCCGATCTATGTCGATGTTACGCAGTCCATCACCCGCATTTTGGAACTTAAGCGCGCATTGAAGTCGGGCGATTTGAAAAACACCGGATCCGACCAAGCAGAGGTGAGCCTAACTCTCGACGATGGGAGTGCCTATCCGCTGTCTGGCACCTTGAAGTTCTCTGAGGTCAGCGTCGACCAAGGTACCGGATCAGTAACCTTGAGGGCGGTCTTCCCGAATCCCGACCGCGCGCTGCTACCAGGCATGTTCGTCCACGCCCAAGTGAAAGAAGGGGTAAGGGAGAGGGCCTTGTTGGTGCCCCAGCAGGCGATTCGTCGTGATAGCCGCGGGGTCGCCACAGCATGGGTAGTGACTGACGACAATCACGTAGAACAACGCGACCTAGAAACGGTGCGCACAGTTGGCAATGCCTGGCTAGTTGATAGCGGGGTGCGGCCGGGCGAGCGGGTGATCACGGAAGGTTTGCAGCATGTGCAGGCTGATTCCCTGGTGGACGCTCAGCCAGCAACCCGTGTTGAGCTAAAAGCAGCTTTCACTGCGAATTGAGAGGTTGGTTATGTCACGCTTTTTTATTGATAGGCCTATCTTCGCGTGGGTGATTGCACTGGCAATTATGCTAGGTGGAGCGTTGGCCATTCGTAGTTTGCCGGTAAATCAGTATCCGAATATCGCAGCACCGGCGGTCATGATTACCGTTACCTACCCGGGTGCATCGGCCCAGACTGTCCAAGATACCGTTCTTCAGGTCATCGAGCAGCAGCTCAATGGTTTGGACGGATTGCGTTACATCAGCTCTGCTGCAAACAGCGATGGTAGCGTTGAGATTATCGTCACCTTTGATCAGGGGACAAACCCGGATATTGCCCAGGTTCAGGTGCAGAACAAACTTCAGTTAGCTACTCCGAACCTTCCGCAGGAAGTACAACGTCAGGGTATTCGGGTCGTTAAATACCAAGCCAACTTCATGCTTTTGGTCGGCTTGGTTTCGACTGATGGGAAGCTGGATTATGGCGATCTGGGTAATATCGTCGTCTCAAACTTTCAGGATCCGTTGTCTCGTACCCAAGGTGTGGGGGACTTCTTTGTATTCGGCTTCCAGAATGCCATGCGCATTTGGTTGGATCCGGCCAAGCTCAATAGCTATCAACTGATGCCCAAGGACGTCGTCGGTGCAATCTCTGCACAAAACGTTCAGGTGTCTTCCGGCTCCGTCGGCGGGTTGCCGACGCGCAAAGGGGTTGAGCTCAGTGCAACGGTCATCGGCAAAACGCGCTTGACCTCGGCTGATGAGTTCAAGGAAATTCTGGTCAAGGTTCAGCCCGATGGCTCTCAAATCCGTTTGAAGGATGTGGGCGAAGTTGTTTTGGGTAACGAAACCTACTCATACGACGTGAATTACAACGGAAAGCCTGCTGCCGGTATTGCTTTACGATTAGCTACGGGTGCGAACATGCTCGAGGCCGTCGAGCGTGTAAAACAAACCGTCGATAGCCTTAAACCTTTTCTGCCTCCAGGAGTAGAGGTCGTTTATCCGTATGACACCAGCCCCTCGGTAAAAGCGTCGATTGACTCGGTTGTTCACACCCTGTTCGAAGCCATTGTTCTCGTCTTTCTGGTGATGCTTCTGTTCCTACAGAACATTCGCGCCACCCTGATTCCCACGCTCGCGGTACCCGTAGTTCTGTTGGGTACCTTCGGTGTGCTGTATGCCTGTGGGTTTACCATCAACGTCATGACTATGTTCGCCATGGTGCTAGCGATTGGCTTGCTGGTGGACGATGCAATCGTAGTGGTGGAAAACGTTGAACGTTTGATGGCAGAGGAGAACCTAACGCCGCGCGAAGCGACCTACAAGTCGATGAAGCAGATCTCGGGCGCTCTGGTTGGTATTGGCTTGGTGATATGCGCCGTGTTTATGCCTATGGCCTTCTTTGGTGGCTCAGCCGGCATCATCTATCGACAGTTCTCTATCACGATTATCACCGCGATGGGGCTGTCCGTTCTTGTTGCTTTGGTGTTCACACCAGCGCTGTGTGCCACGATGCTCAAAGCCCATGCTGGCCATGGTGAGAAAAAACAGAAGGGCTTTTTTGCCTGGTTTAACCGAATGTTTGATAACAGCTCGGTTCGTTACGAAAACTCTGTCTCCAAAATCCTTCGTAACCCGAAGCGAACCTTTGTCGTATACATCCTTCTGCTGGTTGGTGTGGCAATGATGTTCCGTAATCTGCCGACGGCGTTTCTTCCAGACGAAGATCAGGGACTTCTGATTGTGCAGATTCAGACGCCTCCCAACAGCAGTGCAGAGCGCACCGAGGCGGTGCTTAACCAAGTTCGCGCCTACTTGCTGGACAATGAAAAGGACGGTGTCGTCTCGGGGTTCTCAATCAGCGGTTATAACTTTGCCGGTAGAGGCCAGAACTCAGCTGTGGTGTGGGTGCGACTGAAACCCTTTGAAGAACGTAAATCTAGCGAGAATAGTGCGTTCGCCATTTCTAAACGCATCACCAGTTTTGCCGCCACAATCAAGGACGCCAACGTCGTTTCAATCGTCCCCCCAGCAATTATGGAGATGGGTAACGCGACCGGATTTGACTTTTTTCTTCAGGACAACGGGGCTCGCGGGCACACAGCGCTATTGGAGGCACGGGATCAGTTGATGACGCTCGCTGCTCAAGAACCCGCGCTGGCCATTACTAGGGCCAACGGTCTGGATGATGAAGCGCAATACCAAGTCACTATCGATGATGAAAAAGCACGGGCACTCCAAGTATCCATTGAGGCTATCGACGATACGATGTCGGTAGCTTGGGGGTCGACCTATGTCAACGATTTCATCGATAAGGGACGCGTGAAAAAAGTTTACGTGCAGGGCGAGATGGATGCCCGTATTTCGCCTGAAGACTTTGATAAGTGGTACGTGCGCAACGATGCCGGGCAAATGGTGCCATTCTCTGCCTTCGCTACTGGTACATGGGTCTACGGTTCTCCGAAGCTGGAGCGCTACGGCGGTATTCCATCCGTTGAGCTCTTGGGCCAGCCGGCTGAGGGTTATAGCACCGGTGATGCCATGGCTGCTATTGAGCGCATTGCTGCTCAGTTGCCTGACGGATTCGGGGTGTCCTGGACGGGGTTGTCATATGAGGAACGGGCCGCTGGGTCGCAGGCAACTCTGCTTTATGTGCTATCGCTAGTCATCGTGTTCC
The DNA here is from genome assembly GCF_058145095.1 of Pseudomonas sp. MDV22-iso1. Classification (NCBI taxonomy): domain Bacteria; kingdom Pseudomonadati; phylum Pseudomonadota; class Gammaproteobacteria; order Pseudomonadales; family Pseudomonadaceae; genus Pseudomonas; species Pseudomonas sp. MDV22-iso1. The sequence continues at coordinate 20,044 of NZ_JBYVMF010000013.1, read as the reverse complement.
TTTGCTTGGCCGCCCTCTACGAGAGTTGGTCAGTACCCGTCTCCGTCATGCTGGTCGTTCCGCTCGGTGTTCTCGGTGCGGTGGCGGCGACCCTCGGCCGAGGCTTGTCCAATGATGAGTTTTTCCAGGTAGGCATGCTCACCACAATGGGGCTAGCGGCGAAGAACGCAATCCTTATCGTGGAGTTCGCAAAAGACCTGAATGAAAACCATGGCCGTAGTCTGGTGCAGGCTGCCACTGAGGCAGCGCGCCTTCGTCTGCGACCGATAATCATGACGTCGATTGCCTTTGTGATGGGGACGCTTCCACTGGCTCGTGCTTATGGCCCGGGTAGTGGTAGTCAGCACTCCATTGGCACGGCGGTTGTTGGCGGCACGTTGGCTGCGACGTTCCTTGCGATCTTCTTCGTGCCTCTCTTCTATGTGGCAGTAATGAAGTTTTTCAAATCCAAGACGCGCGAAGTGACTGTGCAGGCCACTCGCGAAGGAGTCACCCATGAAGCATAAGCCTTTGCTGCTAGTGCTAGCCATGACCTTGTCCGGCTGTAACCTGATTCCGGAATATCAGCAACCGGAAGCTCCTATACCGCAGGCCTTCCCGCAAGGTGCTGCTTATGGGGCACCGATGACCGGCAATTCTGCGCAAATTGATTGGCAAACATTCTTCAAAGATCCGGCTCTTCATCGACTGGTTGATTTGGCACTTGAGAACAACCGTGACCTACGCAAGGCGGCATTGAATGTCGCTGCGTACCGCGCTCAGTACCGTATTCAGGGATCTGCTTTGTTTCCAGAGTTAGGAGTTGATGCCAGCGGGGGACGCTCACGTACTCCCGCCGATCTGTCTTCGACGGGCCGTCAGGAAACCAGCGGAGACAACAGCTTGCAGGTTGGGTTGACCAGTTATGAGCTGGATGTTTGGGGCCGAATCCGCAGCCTTGATCGCAATGCGCTTGAGACTTACCTGGCTAGTGAAGAGACTCAGCGTAGCGTGCGTATCGGCTTAGTGGCTGATGTCGCCGTGGCTTACCTCACTTGGCAGACCGACCGGCAACTGTTGGTAGTTACCCGTTCCACGCTGGAGAACTACCGGCACAACCTGGAACTGATCCAGGCCAGTAGTGAGGCCGGTACCGCGTCTGATCTGGACATTCGCCAAGCACGCACATTGGTCGACAGTGCACGTGGCCAGGTGCAGGCCTACACCCGCCAAGTGGCTCAGGACGGCAATGCTTTGCAGTTACTACTCGGCACGACCATACCTCGTGACTTACCGGAGTCAAATCTCGACGGACAATTGCTGACGGATATTCCTGCCGGCCTGCCGGCAGATCTGCTGCAGAGGCGACCAGACATCCGCGCTGCGGAGCACCAACTGCTCGCTGCCAATGCAAACATCGGTGCTGCAAGGGCAGCTTTCTTCCCCAGCATCACGCTGACTGCTGGTGCTGGCACGGCCAGTAGCCAACTCAGTGGACTGTTTAATAGCGGATCGGAAAGCTGGAGCTTCATTCCGCAGATCCACCTGCCGATCTTCACTGGTGGGAGACTTAAGGCCAGCTTGGACTACGCCAAAATCCAAAAGGACATAGGTGTGGCCAACTACGAGCAGGCCATCCAAGTCTCGTTCCGTGAAGTGGCTGATGGCCTGGCGGCAATGGGAACCTGGGGCGAACAGCTCAAAAGTCAGGAAGACCTTGTACGTGCCACTGATGAATATACTCAGATGGCTCAGCAGCGCTACGAGGAAGGGGTCGACAACTATATGACGTTGCTTGATGCGCAACGTCAGTTGTTCTCTGCCCGCCAGCAATTGCTGACTGGCCATCTTGCGAAGTTCACTGCTCAAATCCAGCTGTACAAGGCCTTAGGGGGCGGCTGGACGGAAACAAAAACCTGAGTTGCTCATGGCTTCTTGGTCAGGACGGTAACACTTAACAATGCGCCTCCATGTGAGGCGCATTCATAGGTGAGCGAATGTAATCCGGGTTGAGACAGGGTCATCTGCCCAAGCTCGCAAGGCGGTTACCAACCAGAGAGGAGGGTCAGTAGGAAGGGGCAATACGAGTTCTTGGCGGCCGCATAAAGACTTTGATTTTATGTTGAGGTATCAATCCTGACTTAGGGAAGCGACGGGGTCATCACCGCTAACTTATTGGATTTTAATGATGAAATGATTGGAATTTTTACCGATTAATCATCTTTGCTGTGCCTAATATAATGTGCCTCAGTGAGATTGATCCGTACCAAATATCGAAGTCGAGTGGCATGGTTTATCGGGATTAAAGATCTCCGATCTGTGTGACTGCGCAAGATTTTTTTGATATCTAATAGTCGTTAACTTGAGGTAATTATGAATATTGAAGCGTTGGCCGCATACGTCATCATCGCGGGCCTTACAGGCTGCGCATCAAACTCAGCACCGCCTACTGGTAATGAATCCATCGTGCATATTAAGGCACAAATCGGCGATGAGATGATCGCAAGACGTCTAGACACGAAGGCCACAAACAACCTGCAGAATTTCACCTTCACAGGAGCAGAGCACACTATGGAACTTGGCATTGTAATGACCGGACACCGAGATAATCATCGTAGATGCTTGGCAACCATAAGCTATGCTCATTTTGAGCCAAGCACTCATTACACGTTGACCCAAACCAATGTCGCCAGTGGCGAAGTAGCTGTTTCTCTCATTGACGCAAATGGGGAAACTTTGGCGCGAGCAGGCAAAATTCCTTGCGTGTAAGTAAAAGCATGGTTTGCTTGTCATGTATTCCAACAGCTCGGGGGGGCTGATATTGCTGTCTTTTGAGGGGTAGCGCTTTTTACGTTAAAGCCGTTTTCAGACCTCTATTGTGGAATGTGAGGAAGGAATGTTTGGAATTCAAGGGCGATTATCTAAGGAGAAGGACGCAGTATATTGGTTCTCATCGGCGCTTCGAAGCGCTCCACTTCAGAGAACCCTATGAGTATTCTTTTTTCTCCATACACGCTTTCGGGCCTTCCTTTGAAGAATCGTGTCGTCATGGCCCCCATGACGCGTGCTCGAGCCTTGAATGACATTCCCGACGAATTGACGGTGCTTTACTACCGCCAACGGGCAAGCGCCGGCCTCATCATCAGTGAAGGCGTTCCGGTTTCTATTCAGGGCCGCGGCTATCTCTTCAATCCTGGGCTTTACAACCAGGAGCAGGTCGAGGGATGGAAGCTCGTAACAAATGCCGTCCACGAAGAGGGCGGGAAAATTTTCGCCCAACTCTGGCACGTGGGCCGTGTATCTCATACGACGTTGCAGCCAGATGGCGGCGCGCCTGTTTCATCGAGTAATAAACTCGCTGCCAACTCCATGGCGTATGCCTACAACGAGAAGAATGAGCCCACTCCGATCCAGGCCAGTCCCCCGCGAGCTCTCTCTACAGAGGAAATTCCAGGCGTAAAGAATGATTTTGTTCAGGCTGCTCGCAGAGCTATGGAAGCCGGCTTCGATGGCGTGGAAATTCATGGCGCAAATGGATACTTGTTCGAACAGTTCATAAATCCAACGGTTAACGATCGTACAGACCAATATGGTGGTTCGATTCAGAACAGAATTCGTTTACTGCTGGAAACAATCGATGCCGTTGCCCAGGAGATCGGCCGTGCCAAGGTTGGTGTTCGCATTTCTCCATTTGGTCGTCTCTTCGACATGGCTCCCTTCGACGATGAGGCACAAACATGGGTTGAAGTAGCGCGCGAGATTCAAAAGCGGGATATTGCCTACGTTCACTTGAGCGATCAGTTGACCATTGGGGCCGAGGGCATGCCCGAGGGATTTGCAACGAGTTTCCGTGAAACCTACCGAGGCACATTGATTGCAGCGGGTGGCTTTGATCGAGAATCAGCAGAGGGTGCGCTGTTATCTGGGGAGCTGGATCTAATCGCTTTTGGTCGACCTTTCATTGCGAATCCCGACCTGGTTGAGCGAATGAAGAACGGTTGGCCTCTTGCGATTCCTGATCGAGCCACCTTTTACGGGAACAGCGGTCAAAAGGGCTATGTCGATTATCCCGTCTATGCGCCAGCCGAATAGTTCCTGCCTAACCTGATCGAAGGGGCCAAGATGTGAATCTGGCCTGCCTTGATTGGGTACCTTTACCCAGGCCTGAAAATTTTCGAATCGCGCTGGGCGAGTGCTAACAGCTCGTCCACGATCATTCTGATCTTGGGTTGAATGTATCGCGTTCGGGGCCAGATGACGTGAATCGGCATCTCGGCTCCGGCGTAGCTTTCAAGTACGGGAACCAACTCGCCCTGTTCGATATAGTCCTGAACCAGCCAGGTGGGCAGCTGTGCGAGTCCTCCCCCGGCGAGCGTCATTTTCAGCAACATCTCACCATCACCCATTTCGTGTTTGACACGCACCTCTTGTTCAAAGGTTTGGCCGTTCTCATCAATCAGCATCCAGGTTTTCCGGGTGCCATTGCGCCAGCCTACGATGCAGTCATGTTGTAAGAGGTCGTCTCGAGTTTGGGGTGGGGCGTGCCTAGCCAAGTAGTCTGGTGTTGCACAGATCAACAAGCTCTGGCTGCCCAGCTTTCGGGCGACTATGTCAGCATCATCTTTCAAGGTTCCGATCCTGACGACGAGATCGATACCATCGTTGACTATATCTACCAGACGCTCGCTGAAGCTGACTGACAGATCGAGCTTTTGGTATCGAACAGACATATCGATCAGGGTAGGCAGGATGTGACGTCGGCCGAAAGTAGCTGGCAGATCAACGCGGAGTCGGCCGATTGGTTCTTGCTGTCCCGTTGTAAGGAGTCCTTGCGTTTCGGCCAACTCGTCTAACACCCGCAAGCAGCTCGCCAAGTAAGCTTCCCCTTCTTGAGTGAGGATCAAACGGCGGGTTGTACGATGTAGAAGCTTGACGCCTAATCGCGCTTCCAGACGGGTCACGCTTTTCCCCACGGCGGAGCTGGTCAGCCCAAGCTCTAGCCCTGCGGCTGTAAAGCTGAGTGACTGTGCGGCGGCAACGAATTCCCGAATGCCGTCAAAGGTGATTTCAGTCATTTTAGAATCCAGGGCTTCAATGTGTGGAATTTAATCGGCTTAATCATCAAATCATACAGGAATAGAATATCTTCGTTCCCTAAAGTAGGAGTGGACGAATGAGTTCTGCACTATTGCCTGACGAGATTCAGAAGCCCATCTACCGTCTGAATCAACACCCCGGTTACCGTCGGTTGTTCGCACCCCAGGAGTTGACCATCGGCCTGATCATGCCTCTGGAAACCCATCCAGGCAGGCCGGCGCCGACCATGGAAGATCATACGTCAATGGCAATTAGAGCTGACAAGCTCGGCTTTGCAGCGCTCTGGTTACGAGATGTTCCTTTTTACGACCCCACGTACGGTGATGTCGCTCAAGTCTTCGATCCAATCGCTTACATTGGTTACCTTGCGGCCGTAACGCATAACATCACTCTCGGTACAGCGGGCGTTGTTTTGCCGTTACGGGAGCCACTGATACTTGCCAAACAAATTGCTTCGCTCGACCATCTTTCGGCCGGAAGAATGATGCTGGGAATTTCATCGGGTGACCGACCTGCTGAGTATCCCTTATTCGGTGTGGATTATGATTCCCGCGGAGATCGATTTCGTGAGGCCTACACAGTATTCCGAACAGTTACGGAAGAACGCTTTCCGGTTTACGACTCGCCTCGCTTCGGTCGCTTGAATGGGCAGTTCGAGCTTATCCCCAAACCTGTTGTCGACCGCTCTCCCACAATCGCCATCGGCCAAGCACAACAAAGTCTTGAATGGATTGCAGAGAACCTCGACGGACTCATTCGTGCGGCGCCTGATCCAGACTACTTATCGACGGTCGCGGAGCAGTGGCGAATCGCCGTTGAGCGAAGCCTAGGGAAAGGTTATTTCAAACCGCTAGGTGTTGGGGCATTCCTGGACTTGGCCGATGATGCCGATGCGCCTTTACGTCGCATGCCTGGAGGCTTCCGTGCTGGTCGGCGTTCGTTGATTGGATTTCTTGAAGCGGTTAAGTCGGTGGGTATCAATCACGTTGCCCTCAACCCCAAGGTCAGCCGACGCCCCTATATCGAGGTGATGGATGAGTTAGCTGCCGATGTCCTGCCACTCTTCCCGACACATTGAAAGATTAAGCAATTGCGCAAAGTCAGTCGATGCCGCTTCTAGCAAGGCAAAGGTTGGGAGGCATTGTTCGAAAGTAGAACCGACAGCTATTGCTCCCTAAAGGGGGGAGGGTGGTTGGTCTAAATAGTGACTTTTTTCATTACAAACGATTCGGTCAATATCGCAAGCCGAAGTATGGTTGGAGTATTTATGCTGCTTGATTTGGCAGGGCTTCGGGCAATTGATGTAAACAAGCTCATTATATTTATGACAGTTTATCGTGAGGCCAGCGTCAGCACTGCCGCTTGCATCTTGGGAGTAAAGCAGCCAGCAATTAGCAATGCATTGGCTGAAATGCGGATCTGTTTTTGCGATCAGCTGTTTGTTCGTCGTGATGGAGGCATGCGACCCACTACGAAGGCAGACTCAATTGCTGAGAGTCTGTTACCAATTCTGACTTCGTTGAGTGCCCTTGTGGGGCAATTTAAACCAGGCAAGTATCGGCACTGAATGGCGCAATAAACCCTATGCTCAATGCACCGACATTGCAGGGCTGCGCGTTGAACCCGACCGTTTCGCAGACCCAGCGAAGCCAGGGGTCGTATTGCCGGGCAAAGTTTCGGCGGGCAACGTGCTGGAAGTCTATGAGAACAGCGGCAAGGTGTTCATCGACGAGCTGTATTTGCTGGCCTCGAACCTCCTGCTTTCGAGTTTTAAACGCGCCATACAGAAATGCATCTGAACCTGGCCCGTAGGCGTTTTTTATAGAGCTCCATTGGTTGGCCGCAACCAGCCAATTTTTACCTCGCACCGCATCCCGGTTGCGGGGTTTTTTTAGAGTGAGCAAAGGTTTGCCTGCTGACGATCTTAACTCGGCTACCGGCGGTTAGGAGGGTAAGGATGAGAAGTTACCGCCAGGCCCGATGATTGTTGATGATCTCCATGCACGAGCCGGCAGCTAGGATGTGGTTCATCCACATGGCAGCCTGCATTCGCCTCGGTGCATCGAGTGCGGGCTGGCGCATACGTTACCCCTCCCGCCTGACGCGCTGCCGGAGGATGGACGTCGGATGGAGCCGCCGCGATGCAGTGCCTGCAACGGGTATGTTCGACCTGGTGTAGTTTGGTTCGGGGAGATGCTGCCTGAGGACGCATGGAGCGTAGGTCTCGCAGCTGCAAAGGGTTGCGATGTTTTCCTTTCGATTGGTACGTCCGGGATTGTTTACCCGGCTGCGGAGCTTCCGATACGTGCTTTGGGTCACGGTGCGACGGTCATTCATATCAATCCTGTGCGGTTCGATATCAGCAATCAGGAGCACTTTCTCGAAGGCGCTGCCTCGGTCGTCATGGAGAGAATGTTTCTCGAGGCCTTCGGTGACCTTCCTGCCTCGTAGTTCGTGGACGTTTCACATTACTTCTGCTTTGGGCTTGCCCCCTTCGGGGTGCGGCTGGCGTGAAACCAAACCCTGACTACGTCAAGTTTTGGCCCTACGGGCTTTCATTCTCAAGCCTTTGGCCCATCGTGGGCCGGCGCGCTCCGCTTGCGCTGTAGGGGCACGCCATAATTAGGCAACCCCTGCCCATAGCTCATCGTTTATAAACTAATGCGTCAACCACAACGCCAAATGCGGATGAATGCTCACGTCTATTCGGATAGTAAAGATGGTAGCCCGCGAAAGGCTGGCACCAATCTTCCAGAACCCGCACGAGACTGCCCCCCGCTAGTTCGTTGGCGACCATGTCTTCTGGAAGAAACGCCAAACCACATCCCGCCACAGCCGCACGCAAAATTGGCACGCTGCTGTTGAATGTCCACTGCCCCTCTACGCGGGCCTTGAGTTCGTGCCCGTCCTTTTCGAAATCCCACTGCATGAGACTCCCATGAGTCGGGAGACGCAGATTAATGCAATTGTGCGCGGACAGATCCGCTGGTTCCTTGGGAATTTGCCGCCCTTTAAAATATTCAGGCGAGCCCACCACTGCGATTCGCAACGATGGCCCAATTGGTACGGCAATCATATCCTTGGCTACCTGTTCGCCCAGACGCACACCCGCGTCATACCGCTGCGCGACGATGTCGGATAGAGCGTAATCGACGGTGATTTCGACCTTGATGTCCGGGTAGTCGGGCAGCACTTTCAACAGCTTTGGCCAGAGAATATTGTTCGCTGCATGCTCGGACGCCTGGATGCGAACATTGCCGGCAGGAGTGACGCGAAACTCGCTGACGGCGGCCAGTTCCAGTTCGATTTCGTCAAAGCGCGGCGCCATCGATTGATAAAGCCGCTGACCTGCCTCGGTTGGTGAAACGCTGCGGGTGGTGCGCGTCAAAAGGCGTACCCCGAGCCGGCTTTCAAGTGCACGCATGGTGTGACTTAACGCCGACTGCGAGACGCCCAACTGTGCAGCGGCACGGGTGAAACTGCCCTCGCGGGTGATGGCCACGAAGGCTTGCAGATCATTGAGATTAGCGCGGGACATTGATGAGAGCCTCTCATGAGGGACGCGTGATCATTCCATGAAAGCAGGTTGCGCACAGATGCGCGACCCTCAGAGACCTCATTACAGGGTGCGAGCGTAAAACGTCGTCAGTTTACCAATTGCGGCGTCGACATAGCGTGGCACCCAATAGGTTTCAATATGCGTGGCGCCGTCGAGGATGAACATTTCCTTGTCCTTGGTGCCGGTGGCTTTGGGGAACGTATCCTGGGTCATGTACAGGCTGTCGGCCTTGCTGCCGGCGATCATCAGCAACGGTTGGTTGATCAGTTCGATATGGTCGGTGGCGTCGAAACGCATCAGATCCAGCAGGCTGCTGGTGGTGTATTTGAAGGTCGAGTTCGGGTGTGCGTGGGTCTTCCAGTAGTATTCGTAGCCTTGGCGATACAGCTCGAAGGGCAGCTTGGCAATCTGTTCATCGGTGAGGTTGGCATCACCGGAATACAGCACCGCACCACCGGCTGCTTCTTGCGCACGTGCCGCCGACGCCTGCTGCAAACGTTGTTGAATGCTGTCCTTTTGCGAGTCGTTATAGCCGTTGCGACGCACCAGGCCCGAGTTGAACATGCTCACTGTCGCCAGCGATTTGAAGCGTTTGTCGGTTTGCGCCGCAGCTAATGAGTAACCGCCACCACCACAAATACCGAGCAGGCCCAGGCGTTTGTCGTCGACGCCTGCAAACTGGCTGATGAAATCAGCCATGCCGTGGATGTCTTCAATGCGATACGAGGGTTTATCGATGCTGCGCGGTTGACCACCGCTGGCGCCCTGGTACGCCGCGTCGGCGGTTATGGTGATGTAGCCCTGTTCGGCCAGACGTTGGGCGTACAGGCCGGCGACTTGTTCTTTCACACCACCATTGGGGTGCGCGACGACCACTGTCGGGAAGGTCTTCTTCGCATCGTAATTGGCCGGGGTGTAAACGTTGGCGGCGATGTCCAGACCATTGAGCTTGTAGCTGACCGGGTGGATGTTGACCTTGCCCGGTTCGTTCCTAGTGATCGCGTCGTCATAGGCCAGCGTGAACGGGTTTTTTTTGTAGTCGGCGGCCAAGGCTTCACCGGTAGATAGACCGACCAATGCCGACATGAGCGTGGCTTTGAGAGTGTTTTTCACGTGAAACTCCTGAGCAATCAAAAGGGAGGCAGTCGAAAGAAGGGGCGGATCAGTCCAGCTGTTTTTCTTTGAGGAATTGCGACACCAGATCAGCGATCTGCACGTTGTTCAGATCCGACATGGGGAAGTGGGTATTGCCGTTGATGCCGGTCTTGGGCAAGTGGATCAGTCGTACATCGCCACCGTGCCGATTGACCGCGTCACGCCATAGCCGGGCCATCTTCAGGCGAGCACGCCAACTGTCCTGAGCAGGCAGGTCGACGGCCTGTTCCGGGATGTTGTCGCCGTAGAGGATCAGAATCGGAATGCGCGTAAGAGCCATGAACTGCTCCATCGGCACCGCTGCGCCTTGCACCGTGTCGAACGCGCTGGGGATCGGCGCCGGCACTTCACCTTGAGCAAACACGAAACTGCTGCCCGGTTCGAACGCCACGATGGCTTTGACCTTGTCGTTCTTGATCGCCGTCAACCAGCCTGGCCCGCCACCCTGAGAGTGTGTAAAAAGGATGCCGGGGCCAATATTGTCAAAAATCGCCGATACGCCATCAGAGACCACGCCCATATCAAACGGCCCGGTGTTCGGCGTCATTGCCCGGAAAAACTGCTCGCGGGTCTGGGCATCCTGTGCCACTTGCACGCCGTTGAAGTAGTTGGGCCACAGGCCAATGCGGAACTGGTTGAACCACAGTTGTTCGTCCGGCGTCGGCTTGATTGTGGTCTCGACCATGCTGCGCCCGGCATCACCACGCCGTGGCTGATCGATCAGATAAACGCCGTAGTGACGGCGCAGAAAAATGTTCTGAAAACCCTCGCGGCCATCGGCGGTGGTTTCCCAGGTTTTGGAGAACTGACCCGCGCCATGCCACATGACGATGGGCAGTTTTCGCGCATCGACCGGGATTTGGTAGAAAGCGTAGGCGTGGTCACCGTGATAGGTTTGGCCGTCGGGCGTCATTGGTTTGCGCGGGTTGAACGTACCTGGTGCAGTCGTCATCGTTCCGCCAGCGGCGAAGCTGCCTTGCTTTTCAATTATCAGTGGGCCGGAACTATCGGGTTGGTTTGCGCAAGCTGCCAAAAGGCTAAGGAGGGTGATACCCAACAATTTTTTAGCGGTCATTTTATTTCCCCGAAGCTGCGAGGGCTTGAGCCAGCGCTGTACTCGCACGCTCGGCGGTCTGGGCATCACCGTGCTTTTTCAATAAATCGGTCACTTGACGCAACTGCGCCGCGCTGAGTCCGACACGAAGGCTCGCCAGCATGTGCGAGCGGAGTTGCGATTCCACGCCCGGCGTCGCTGCCAGCGCCCCGACGGTGGCCAGTTCGCGGCTTTGCCAGTCGAGGTTGTCGCGCTCGAAGATGTCGCCGAACAGGTGGGTTTGCAGGAACTGGTTGATCACTGGCGCGAATTCGAACACCGGGCCTTTGACCGGGGCGCCGGAGATCTTCGTTTGATTCGCCGTACCCGCCGCCAACAACTCAGCCCCGACCGGAATCGCCCGGCTTGGTTCGCGTCCCGGCGCATCTGCAATGCCGCGTTGTTTGCGTGCCTGCACCACCGTCATCAATTCGTTCAAGGCATTAAGGCTGCGTGGGAAACCGACGTAGGCGTAGAGCTGCACCAGAATTTCCCGAGTTTCGCTGATGCTCAGGCCCGCATCGAGTCCTTGGTTGAGGGCTGCGTTGAGGCTAGGCATGTCGCTAGTCGCCATAAACGCGGCAATCAGGGGAATCGCTTGCTGTCGGGTCGACAGTGATTCTGAGCTGGCGGATGAGATCGTCACGGTTTGCGATGCCTCGGCGGCTTGAGTGGTCACGCTGAACATCGCACCAGCGCTCAAACAGAGTATCAACAGTGCGGAGAGGGCATTGGTCTTGCTTGCGTCACTGGTCATCATGAGGCTCTATCCATGGCGAGTCGTTGCGGTGTTGCTGGATCGTACGGAGGAAGTTTGGGACGATTAACCCCGATATTGCGCAAGGACTCCTGAGCAGAACTCATGAGTCGGCTGAGAGATGCTAGTTGAATACCCTTCGCACCCCGCAGAAGCGGGCCTTGAAGGTGATGTAATGGATCTCTGCGAAGGTGTCAGACAAGAGCGTCCGACACATTTCGTAACTTCATTCACCAGCGTATTGCGCCTCAGAGACTTTTTCCGCCCAAGTGACAGTCTTGCCTTGCTCGGCTTCAGCAATCGCTATGTGCGTCATGCCGTTGCTGACCGTGGCGCCATGCCAGTGGCGAGTATTTGGCGGAATCCAGACAATGTCTCCCGGACGAATTTCCTGACGCGGGCCACCCTCTTGCTGCACGTAGCCGACACCAGCTGTGACGATCAGCGTTTGCCCGAGTGGATGGGTGTGCCACGCAGTTCGAGCGCCGGGTTCGAAGGTTACCGTGCCGCCGCCGATGCGTGCTGGCAGTTCTCCCTTGAACAGACCATCCACGCGCACCGTGCCGGTAAAGTTTTGCGCCGCCCCTTGGATCGAGGGCTGTGAGCCATTCGGTGTTACGCGGATTTCGCTGGCGGCTTGGGCTTCTCCGGTCATGAGTGATAAAGCAACAAGTGGTGCGATCAATCGGTTCATTGGATCAACTCCGGTCAGGCAATGAAGCGGCTCCATACACGGAGCCGCGTTGGGCAGACTCAGAGTCCGGTCATCTTCAGCGCCGACTCCGGCAAGCGTTCACCGTGCACTTGAATTTGGGCCATCTGCTGGTTGATCACGCGCAGATCGTCATTCGTCAGTTGCAGTTCAACCGCGCCAAGATTCTCTTCCAGCCGATGTTGTTTGGTTGTGCCAGGGATCGGCACAATCCACGGTTTTTGCGCCAACAACCATGCGAGTGCCACTTGCGCCGGCGTGGCATTTTTGCGTTGCGCGACGGCTTTCACTACATCGACCAAAGCCAGGTTGGCCTTACGCGCCTCAGGAGAAAAACGGGGGACAAAATTGCGGAAGTCACTCGCGTCAAATTGGGTGTTCTGATCGATCTGCCCCGTGAGGAAGCCTGCGCCAAGTGGACTGAACGGAACGAAGCCAATACCCAGTTCCTCCAGTGTGCCAAGGAGCTCCTGTTCCGGGCCACGCCAGAACAGCGAATATTCGCTTTGCACCGCCGTCACTGGCTGCACCGCATGTGCCCGGCGAATAGTTTGCACGCCCGCCTCGGATAGACCGAAATGCTTGACCTTTCCCTCGGCTATCAAATCCTTAACGGCGCCGGCCACGTCTTCAATCGGCACCTGCGGATCAACGCGGTGCTGATAAAACAGGTCGATGCAGTCAGTACGTAAACGCTTCAACGATGCCTCTGCCACAGCGCGTATGTGTTCCGGGCGGCTGTTGGTGCCGCCGCCACGTGCGCCAGTGATCAAGTCAATATCGAAGCCGAACTTTGTGGCGATCACCACTTTCTCGCGGATCGGCTGTAAGGCTTCACCCAGCAGCTCTTCATTGGCGAAAGGGCCATACGCCTCAGCGGTGTCGAATAGCGTGACGCCTTGCTCGTGCGCCGAACGAATCAGCTTGATCATGGTGGCTTTGTCGGCTGGTGGCCCGTAGGCCGAGGTCATGCTCATGCAGCCTAGGCCGAGTGCGGAAACTTCAAGGCCGTTGCCCAGCGTGCGGATTTTCATAATGTCACTCCGTAAAGAATTCGATTAACCCGTGATGGGGTGATCGCTCAGCCAACCGTTCACGCGCTCGATGGTCTTGCGCTCCTGCTCCCCCTCCATCACAAAGCCGTCCAGCACTTTTGCTTTCGGTGCATGTTTTATGAGAACGCTGCGGCTGTTGCCCAAGCCATAACCGCCGTGGGTGTTGAAGGGGATGAGGATCTTGCCGGTCAGGTCGTGAGCACTCAAAAAAGCACGGATGATTGGCGGCGCAGTTTCACCCCAGATCGGAAAACCGAGATAGATCATGTCGTACTCATTGACGGCGCGAACCTTGCTTTGCAGCTCGGGTTCGAAGCCTTCGTCACGCTCCTGACGCGCCTGTTCCACGGTTCGCAGATAATCCTCGGGATATGCGTGGGCCGGGCGAATCTCGAAGAGGTCGGCACCAAGGCCGCGTTGAATCAGCCCGGCGACCACGCGTGTATTGCCTGAGCGAGAAAAGCACGCCACCAGAATTCGAGAGCCTGAACGCGGTGCTTCACTGGTGGTATGCGTGTCAGCAAGCGACAGTAGTGGCGCGCTCGCAAGTGCGGCGATGACCGTACGCCGCAGCGGGTCGTGATCGTTGCTCATCGCCCGACGCGTTCCTTGAGTGATTCGGGATAACGCTCGCCTTCGATGCGGATCTGCGCCAATGCAACATCAATCGCTTTGAGGTCGCCCGCATCGAGCGTGATGTCCGCGCCGCCGAGGTTTTCTTCAAGGCGATGCAGTTTGGTCGTTCCCGGAATCGGCACAATCCAAGGCGCCTGCGCCAGTAGCCAGGCCAGCGCGATCTGCGCCGGGGTGGCTTGTTTGTGCGCGGCGATCTGCCGGATCAACACCACCAGCCCTTGGTTGGCTTGCAGCGCCGACTGGCTGAAACGCGGGACGATGCTGCGGAAATCGTCACTGCCGTAAGTGGCCTCTGCCGATACGGTGCCGGTGAGAAAACCCTTACCTAGCGGGCTGAACGGCACGAAGCCAATACCCAACTCCCAAAGTGTCGGCAAAATCTCCTTCTCAGGCTCGCGCCACCATAAGGAATATTCACTCTGCAGCGCTGTGACCGGTTGTACCGCATGGGCGCGGCGAATAGTTTGCGCACTAGCCTCCGACAGACCGAAGTGCTTGACCTTGCCTTCACCAATTAGATCTTTTACTACACCGGCGACGTCCTCGATGGGCACGTTTGGGTCAACCCGATGCTGATACAGCAAATCGATGTAATCGGTTTTCAATCGACGCAACGAACCTTCAACGGCGAGTCGAATACGTTCGGGCCGGCTGTCCAAAGTCTGCTTTGTATTGTCGGCGCCGACGGCGAAGCCGAATTTTGTGGCGATCACGATCTGATCGCGAACTGGCGCCAGCGCTTCGCCGACAACTTGCTCATTGAGATAGGGGCCGTAAAACTCGGCGGTATCGAAGAACGTGACACCTAGATCAACTGCCGAGCGAATCAACGAGATGGCTTGCTGGGTATCCGTGGCGGGGCCGTAGCCATGGCTCAAGCCCATGCAGCCTAAACCCAAAGCTGACACTTCAAGTGAACTGTTTCCGAGCGTGCGCTTGTGCATTTCGATCTCCCGACGTTTAGCGTGGGGGGAACAGTAAGCGAGCTTACGAATATGGACTAGACGGGTAAATCGGCAAAGGTTAGTGAGATGTGCTCATGAGTCTCAATAGGGATGAAAAATACATTTATTGGGTTGTCCTAAGTTTAAGCAACCATTTCGCTGTGTCAGATACATCCTTCACACCGACGGCATCGATCGACACATTCAAACACGAGCGGCAGTGATATTTCATCCTGCGAAGCTAAAATGTTTGGAATTGATCCTAGATTATCTTTCATTCGAACATCATTAAAGTGATGGCTCTACTGATTTGGAGCTGTCATGTCCTTTCCCCTCATTGAAGCAGAGGCACGTTCGGCGTTGACCTCTGTGATGGATGATTTTTTCGCCGCTTGGTCGGACGGAGAGTGGCACACGCTCACCCCAGTGCTGGCCAAGACCGCCATGCTGAAAAGCAGTCAGCATGGCGAAGGCAGGGGCATCGCCGATTGGCGCCGTTTGCTGGCCGCCGACGCCTCAGCCCTCTTATGGATGCGTACCAGCAATCACGCGATTGTAGTCGGTAGGAACGGGCAGGCAGTTGCTAGCGCCTATGTCTATGGCCTGTTCGGCCGTGGTCAACAACGTTTGCTGTTCGGGGCCAGTGTGGTGCTTCGGTTCCAGTTCCATGGGAATGACGGCCGCTGGATGCTGGCCAACGCCCGCATTAATGTGAACTGGTGCAAAGGTGACCTGCCATTAGCAGCGCATTGGCGCATACCGCCGAGCGACGCGGGATGGGAGTTAGGCGATGTCCCGCCGATGATCGTAAGTGAGCTGGATTCCCCATGGGCATTGATCGGCAATGCTCTGCCGCAAGCCGATGCGGAAGTTGCCGTGCGCGAGCTCTATAGCAAATATTCTTGGGCTATCGACCAAGGCGACATCGCATTACTAAGTGATTGCTATACAGATGACGCGGCAGGTGGCTTCGCTCCGATCGGGCCCTTGCAGGGGCGTCATGCCATTGTCGGTCAGCTCAAAAGCTTTCGACGGCTTTGGCCATGGATGCAGCACTTCGCCGATGTGGTGCGGCTGGAGATTGAGGCCGATGGCCGGCATGCACAAATGATCGTCGCACGGATCATCCCGGAGCGTCCGGTCGATGCGCAGGGACACTCGCTCTATGGCGCCCACTACCAGATCCGCGCGCGACGCGAAGACGATGGCCAGTGGCGTATCTGCTGGAGCGATTACCGGCCAGGTTGGTTTACCACCGCAGAGGCCCCGGCATTCGAAATTGGCGTCACCCTTGCCTGATACCCAGCAATACTCATGAGCGTCCGTCATCGGGCGGCGGCTCACCACAAGCGCTAAAGCAAAGGGGATTATCTGATTTTCCCGCTAACCATTAATTAACTACAGAGGTTACTTACCATGGACATCAATCTCAAAGGGCTGCTTGATCGTGAAGAAATTCGCAACCTCAGAACTATTTACGCGCACCACTTGGACAGCAACAACATCGCCGCACTCGACCAGGTCTTCTCCGCGGATGCGGTAGTGGAGGTCACCGTCGGCAAGATGGAAGGCATCGACGCCATACGGGTCGGTCTGAATGAAGCATTCAAGCTGTACGATCGGGATCATCGGGGAAGCTATCCCTTCATGCATGCGATCACTAACCACTGGGTCAAGCTCACTGGGCCGGATACCGCACTAGGCCGCTGCTATTTGATCGATTTCGAAACCGCTTCAAAGCCTGACCCTAATCCGTTGCTGCTGCTTGGCATCTACGCCGATGAGTACCAACGTATTGACGGCGAATGGCGCATCACCCACACCCGCCTGGAAGTCGTCTGGCCAGCAAGCAACACCAGCGATGAGCAGGCAGTTGAACAGGCTAAAGGAGCGTGATCAGTGTCGAAGTCGATGAAGCTTAGCATTCTGGATTATTCCCCCGTCGATGAAGGTCTTCTCCCGGTCGATGCACTTGCGGCCAGCGTACGCCTGGCACAGTGTGTGGAAGAGAAAGGATTCAAACGGTTTTGGGTATCGGAGCACCATGGCGCTCCGGCTACCGCCAGCAATTCGCCGGAAATACTTATGTCGCGTATCGCTTCGGCGACTAAGGCGATCCGGGTGGGCTCCGGTGGCGTGCTGCTGCCCAACTACAGCAGCTTGAAGATTGCTGAGAACTATCAGCTCCTCGAGGCACTGTTCCCGGGCCGGATCGATCTCGGATTCGGCCGTGCTCCGGGCGCCGACCGTCGTACGAGCATGGCGCTCAACGATGAGAAGAGCGAGTCGATTCCATATTCCCGCAAGGTTTCCGATCTGCTGGGCTTTGTCACTGGACGTCACATGCCAGGTTCGCCGTATGCGGGTATGCGCGCACATCCCGAGACCCGCGATAGACCTCAACCTTTTGTGCTTGGCGCGTCTGGTGCGACAGCGGAGATCGCCGCGCAGGCAGGCCTCGGCTTCACCTTCGCCCACTTCATCAACCCGCGCGGTGACGGCCCTCTAGCGGCCAAAGCGTACCGTGCTGCGTTCCAACCAAGCGACTTTTCCCCGGATCCCTCGGTTATCGCGGCGGTCTTTGTGGCGGTCGGTAATAGCGAGGCCCAGGCTAGGGAATACGCCGACGCGTTCCACCTCTGGCTTACCTATGCGGAGAGCGCGAGCCCGTTTGAACGGATACCTTCGCTCGCCACCACTCGTGACCATCGCTGGACGTCTGAAGAGCTGGCTGTACGCGAGCGTAATAAGGGTAGGCTCATTTCCGGAACGGCCTCCCAGGTCGTTACCCAGCTTCGTGGTCTAGTGGACGCCTACGGCACTGACGAGGTGATGATCAACCTGATGATGCCAGGTGAGTCGGCGCGGTTGAACGCCATCAATGCTATTAGCGACGCGATGGATGAGATTGGATCTACGCCGGCCGCTGCCGCTGAACAGGAGAAAGCAGGAGCGCGCCCATGACTGGAGCATACATAGTCACTCAGCCGCCGATTACAGGTCGGCATCATGTCGCACTTCACCTTGCCCATCGATGGTTCGCGTTTCTGGAAGCGCCAGGAGGGGAGCTCGACGCACATCTGACAATGTTCCACCCGCAGGTGCGGCTATCCGGCCACCGAGGGAATCACCTTTTTGCGCGCGACCATGAGAGCCTCGTGGCCTGGTTCGCCGCCGTGCCCGATGTGATCAGTTCTCATCACATTGTTCATTCCAATTATTCGACCGCCGAAAACGGAGACGGCTTGCTGAGCATGGTTGTGGCGTATCGGGCGCCCGGCCAATTGGATATGCATGGATCAATCATCAGCTACGAGACGCGGATCGAATTCGCAATGGGTGACCCACGTTTCAGTGCGATCGACAAGACGCCGATCCTTCCCAATAGGAGACTTGAGTACGAGACCTCTTGGTCGACTAACCGCGTGCTGGCATGGGTGCATGCCGAGCTTGGTGGCATCACCGATTCAGATGGCCAGTTACGGGTCGCATTGGGGAGTGACGTGCGGCAGGTATCCGCTCTGGTGACTGCCCCGGAGGGAAGTCGTGCATACGAGGCACTTGTGTCCGGCATTGGTGGCAATCCCGCTGAGCTCCGAGCCGTGCGCTTGAAACTCAACGATGACGTCAGGACGACTATCCCAACGGTCAATATGGTGCAGCCAATTGCTCTTTAGTGACGGTGATTGTGGAGT
This sequence comes from Pseudomonas sp. MDV22-iso1, assembly GCF_058145095.1. Lineage (NCBI taxonomy): Bacteria > Pseudomonadati > Pseudomonadota > Gammaproteobacteria > Pseudomonadales > Pseudomonadaceae > Pseudomonas > Pseudomonas sp. MDV22-iso1. The sequence goes on along the minus strand of NZ_JBYVMF010000013.1, from coordinate 1,362 downwards.
CGGCTAGAGCAGCAGAGCAGCTTCAAGACGAAGTGCTTCGTCAACGATTGCTCAACATGATTCGCCTGCGATCCACGTCTCCTGTTAATAGTTCTCCACCCCTGTGACCAGATGATCGCTCGCAAGCCAGACCCTACTGCATTCGGTTAAGGGTGTATGTGTTTCAACGTTCGCCCCTGATGCTTCGCTGATCGAACACATTTATCCAAAGTCGTAGTGAAATATCAAAACGACGCTGGTAATGTCCCGGCCACGTTCGTCAAACCATTAAGGGATGGAGGCGAAAATAGAAGCCCTGGAGCCGCGAACCTCCGGGGCTTCGTTTTTTCTAACCGAGATGCTCCCGTTTCGATTTGAAACGTTCGGGCTGGCCATGCAAATGGGATGCTTTCTGGACACGCCAGAAGGTCGACGAGACGAATCACGCAAGCGAATCGCGGCGGCCTGATTTCTCCCAAGCGTTGCCATGTTGTCCGCTATCCCAGGCTTCAGTGAGCTCGTCTACTCGATCCGCAATCTGAGGCGTTTTTGATAGGACAAGGCAGCGTGTATTGCCGACAAACTCCTCTATCAAATACAACGAGTCGCCGACATCAAGCTCGAGCTCCTGCAGCGCCTCATCGGGAATTCGAATCGCACCGTCACCAACCCATTCTTCGATCATGATTTTCATAGGTGGCTTTTTCACATGTGGTCTCCGTTGCTATGAGCCGGCAAGCAGTTCCTGCCTGTAGATTCTCAATGGCACCTTACAGATCCGGATAATCATCAAGCTTAAGGCTAGGAGCGCCTCCATCTTCCGGCTCGCGCTTAGGCGTATGTATCACTCCAGCTTCGGCGTCTGCACGCATCTGCTCGAGCTCCTTGTGAAACGCCTTGTCCTGAACCGTGGGTTTGCTGGTATACGGTTTTCGGTCAGGTAAAGGCTGGGCCGCATAGGTCGTTACAGCGTCAGGGGCGTGCTGCAGTTTTTCTTGGACTTGCGATTCCAGCAGTGCACGGAGCGCGTCTTTGTCGGGACGGTTAAGCAATTTTTTACTCCTAATTGGCAGTCAGCGATGGGCTCATTGGATGGAGAAAGATGGGGCGCCCAAGCCTTAGCTGCAACCGCCTGCGGTGAATGACTTTATCAATTATGAAAATAGCAAAAACAGGACGTATGTCTCAGTCTAAGGTTGGGTGCCAGCCTCAGTTTCGCAAGGCTGGGTTTCAACGAGAAACAACTATTTGCAGTTGCCCTCCTTTCGATATCCGGCAGCCTGGGCCTCAGATTCAGAGTCAAAAGTTACTTGGTTTTTCGCAGACACCTGTAGTGGTCTAATGAAACCGGACACCCATTTAGGTGAGAATGCTCGCCAGATC